>JAZRDB010000010.1:0-30283 GCA_045660045.1 Alphaproteobacteria bacterium
CCACCGAGGTCGAACACTACGATCTTCTCATCCTTCTTCGACTCTAGCCCATACGCCAAGGCCGCCGCGGTCGGCTCGTTAATAATTCTCTTTACCTCAAGCCCCGCAATCTTCCCTGCATCCTTCGTCGCCTGCCTCTGCGAATCATCAAAGTAAGCCGGCACCGTAATAATGGCTTCTGTAATTTTTTCACCCAAATAGGCTTCAGCATCTTCTTTTAATTTTTGCAACACAAAAGCAGAAACTTGGCTTGGGGCATACTTTTTGCCATCCACTTCCACCCAAGCATCTCCATTTTCACCAGAAATAATCTTGTATGGCACCATTTCTTTATCTTTGGTCACCATCTTGTCATCATAACGACGACCAATTAAACGTTTAATAGAATACAATGTGCCTTGTGGGTTTGTGACTGCTTGGCGTTTGGCGGGTTGTCCAACCAAGCGTTCACCCTTAGATGTAAAAGCCACAATAGACGGGGTTGTTCTGGCCCCTTCACGGTTTTCCAACACTTTGGCATTTTTGCCATCCATAATTGACATACAGGAGTTTGTAGTTCCCAAGTCAATACCTAAAATTTTACTCATTTTTTGCTCCTTTCTCTTTCCTTGTGAATAGTATATGGGTCATACAATTGTATTTTGCAACAGGTAAAATCATTTTTTTCTTTAATTTTTTCCTTTTTTTAATTATAGTAAGGGAAAAAGGGATGGAAATGGACAATTTTTTAGATATTCTTATGGAACAATTGAGCGATTATGGCGTTGGTTTGTTGGGAACCTTTGCCGTCGCGCTTGCATTCAGCGTTTTTTACGGGAAAAATACCCAATATAATCGTTTTTATTTAATCAGTCAGGGCTTTTGGGTTTTATTTTTTACTTTCTTAATCTTAATTTTCGTTCCATGTTTGCCACTGCTTAATCCTGCTATTCAAATCCCAAATATTGTTGTCGAAGCGTTTGTTGCCACCCTTTATGGTGTGGCTAGTGGTTTTTTCTTGGCCAGCTTGTTTCCAAATTTACCGCGCAAATCGTTGCTATTTATTGTCCCCACATTTTTTACATTAGTCTTTTTTGCTGTTGGATACGCTTTGTTGATGTTGAATATTAAATTTTTGACTCCAACGGCTATTCCCACATTGTTGTTGGGCGTCACATTAATTGTTTCCGGTTTGGGCTTTCATGCTATTCCAACTGTTTCACAAAAAACAATCTTTACCGCGCCACGCATCGGATTGATTGCTCTGGGATCTTACTTTGTTTTGCTTTCTTTTGGCCTTATTTCAGAAGCTAAAAGCATCTTATTGATTCTTTATGGATTAACCGCCATTGTTGTGTTGATTGCCCAACTTGGTTTTATGGAAGCCACCGCCATTGGTTATCAAAATGCTTTAGAGCTTGAGAAAAAAAGAAAAACATTATTTTGGGATGTGGCCCCCTTTCCTATTTTGCTGACAAAATTGATGGATGATTCTGTGGTTTATATGAATGCTGCCTGTCAAAGTGTTTTAGGCATAAGCGATGAACAAAAAAACATCACGCGCTTTTCCTCCTTTTTTGTAGACCCTCAAAAAAGAATTGAACTGATCAATTTAACAAAAACAAAACAGCTTGTTGATAATTTTGAAGTAGAATTAAATATCCAAAATTCTGATCAAAAAACATTATGGATAACCCTTTCGTCTCGCGTCTTTGAGATGGATGGAGAACTGGTGTTATATATCAATTTTACAAATATTACAGCCCAAAAACAAACAGAGCAAGAATTGTTTATTCAAGCCTCTACAGATACATTAACAGGGCTTTATAACCGTCGCCAATTTTTTGCTTTAACAGAACAAGCTTTTGCTATGTCCGCTCGCGAAAACACCCCCTATTGTGTTATCATGTTGGATATCGATCACTTTAAATCCATTAATGATACTTATGGCCATGATGCTGGCGATATTGTTTTGAAACATTTGTCCAACGTCATGAAAGAAACCTTGCGTAAGTCTGATATTATTGCAAGATGGGGTGGCGAAGAATTTATTGTCTTTTTGCAAAACACACTGCCTGAAAAAGGAATTGTTCCCGCACAAAAACTACGTCAAGCCGTGGAAGCCACCTCTGTTACTGTGGGCGATCAAACTATTCGCTTTACCATCAGCTTGGGCGTTTCTATCTCGCAAACCCCAGACGTTGCGGTGATTCAAAAAGAAGCCGATTTGGCCCTCTATCATTCCAAAGAAAACGGACGCAATCAAGTTACTTTATACAGCCCAGAATTTGCTCAAATGCCAACAGAAGTGGAATCTGATCGATAATGCGTTTTTTGTTTCCTTTTTTGTGCGCTTTGGTCATTTCATACTTTTCCTATCACACAATCTGGGGAAACCGTGGTTTTTTCCGTCTTCTGGAAATTCGTAAACAAATTCATCAGGCCGAATTATTGGTTGACCAAACAGAGCAAGAAAAGAAAAACCTTCAATACAAAACAAACGCTCTTAAAAATCCCAAAACGATTGATACAGATATTTTAGAAGAAGAAGCTTTGCGTGTTTTAGGACAAACCAACACAGACAATCTGGTTATTTTTGATTAGATTTTAGTGCAAATTCCAAAACACCCAACCCATATATACAGCGCACAAGAGCAAACAAAACACCAAAAGCAGCGATAAGGCCACAAAAATCATACCCCAATCTACCTGTTTATGTGCAACTTCACTTGTCTTTAACCCAATCAAATTTTCATGAATCATTCCCAGCGCCGGCACCATCAACCATCCGGTAAACATAAAGAACAACGGCCAATCCATGATATCTGCCAACCAACCACTTGCGCCCGCAAGGATCGAAAGAGGCACCATATTAATCGCGCTTAAAAAGGCATATTGTGTCGCCGAAAATTGTTTGCTACAGAAATTGGATAAGTACACCACCCAAACGGCGCCCCCCATACCAGCCAAGATATTATCAAACAAGATAACTGCAAAAAATGCTGGCATATTAGGCCCGATACAGGCAAGCCAAGCAAACGAAACAGATGTTAAAATTTCCAAACATCCAAGCCAAAATAATAACGGACGATATTTGAATTTCATCATGACCAGACCACCCAAAAACACACCCGCCATCGTCACAAACACCCCAAATGTTCCAGACACAATGGAAATTTGTTCGGCTGTAAATCCTATTTGATAATAAAACGGATATGCCATTGGTCCCAGCATACAATTGCACAAACGATACATGATTACAAACAAACATAGTGTCGCAAAGTGCGATCTGGACATAATATCCTTAAACGGCTCGATAATAAATTTTTGTAATGACACAACCGTCTTCTTCGTCTTTTGTTCCCGAATACCTAAGAAAGAAATAAATCCAATCACAACTAAAATGGTAGAAATTTGATATGCATATTCCCATGCAATATGCGCCGACAACAAAATCATTCCAGCTACCGCCGCCAATTGTCCCAAACGACAGCCCGCCAAATACAAAGTTGTTCCTTGTTTTAATTCATCTCCATCCAATGTATCAATACGCAACGCATCCGTTACTATGTCTTGGGTAGCAGACATAAATGCAATCCCCAAACACAACGCAAAAACATATCCAATCTGCTCGGCGGGATGAGAAACAGACAACAAGAACAAAAAGCCAATCATAAACAACTGGCAAATAAGACCCCATGTTTTTTTACGTCCCAAATATTTTGCAAGTGGCAAATTAACTTGGTCCACCAACGGTGCCCATAAAAATTTCAGCGCATAAGGAATCAATACCAAGCTAAATAATCCGATCTTGCTTAAATCAACACCAACTGTGGAAAACCAATATTTCAACGTTCCGCCAATTAAATTAACCGGAGCCTGGGATGCAATACCTAATCCCAAAAAGGGCCACACGCGCGGATTACACAATGATTTAACCAGCTTATTTACAAACTTCATTATTCCCCCTTAAACAATGCAACATACTTTTTCAATCTTTTATACACCTTTGAATTTGGATTGTCCATCAATTTTTTTGGGCTGCCATCTTCCACAATTTTACCATTTTCAAGCAACAAGATCCTGTTTGCACTTGCAATTTCAGCCGGCACATTGGAAGCAAACACAACCGTCGGCTTATGTCCCTTTACTTTGGATAAATTTTTAATGCCTTCCAATACTTTTGTTTGGGCATGTGTATCCAAGTTCGCTGTTGGTTCATCCATAATGATAATTGGCGTATGTCGCAAAAAAGCTCTCGCCATCGCTAAACGTTGTTTTTGCCCCGCAGACAAAGAGCTGACTTTAGAATCAATCCCTTTTTCTTTGCATGTAATTTCATCCAGTAAATTCGCGGCATTTAAGGCTTGGTACAAATCCACTTCGGTGGCCTTTGGATTAAACATCAATAAATTTTCACGGATATTTTTTTGTGCCCAAAAGACTGCATGTTGATTCAAATAGCTAATGATGGCTTTCAATGATTTTGCACTAACTTTTTGCACATTTTTTCCATTGATAATCACTTCACCCGCTTGCACTTCATAGGCGTGTTGCATCACATTTATTAGGGTCGATTTTCCCATACCACTATTTCCAATAATCGCCACACGATCGCCCTGTTTAATATTTAATGACAAATCTTTTAAAACTGGCTGATGACTATCGGGATAAGAAAAGGTCACTTTTTTCATCTGAATACGCCCACCGCTTGGCATACGCTCACGCCCCACCTTTAAATCCAGCTTGTGATCATATTTTAAACCATCCATTGCCTTTCGATAGGCCTTTGTTTGAGATACAACCGTTCCCACAAAAAAGCTGAGCGGAGCGCCCTCTGATGCCATTGTTCGCGCCATACCTGTCAATAAAATAAAGCGCCCTACGTCCCCTGTTTTAACAGCATCCATCACCGCCAACAACATAATCACAATGTTACTGATAATGCTGATAAGATAATTACTGGAACGCATAATGTCCGCCTTCATCAAAACCTTAAAAGATCTCCATCTGTTTTCATTAAGCTTTTGTTCAACGTCATCTAATATCTCTTTTTCGCGCCCCAACGCACCAATATTCACAAGATTATTTAAATGATCTGTTTGTTCGGCATTAATTTTAATGCGCATTTGATCCAACTCGGCATCGGGATTATATTTAAATTCAATCCAACTTTTAATCCATACAGATACCAGCAAAAATAACAACAAAATGCCTGCGTATGATGGCTTCTCTTTTAACAAAACCGCTGTTGCAATTATAAAGCTAACGCCCGAGGAACAAGTTTGACCCAAGCGGTGCAAAATTGCTTGAATATGGTCGCGTGCCGTTCCAATAATCGCAACAATTTTATCAGACTGTTCCCCCTCCAAAGCAAGTTGAGGACGCTTAAACATGTCTTTCAAATTCTCAATTGCCATCCGATCATTATAAAAACCAACCAAATGATGATTGACATTCCATGCTAAATCCCAACACCACCAATTAAATGGTCCCAGAAAAGCGCTGAACACAGTCCAAAAAATCATAATCAACGTCAACGTTTGCTGACCCACATCATTTTGGATTTCAGTGATTAATTGGGCGCTAATCCATGGGATACCAACGCCCATCAAGCCCAATAAAATCCATATCATTATTTGTGCACAAAGTAACCATCTGTTTCGTTTGGTTGTTTCAAACAAAACAGATTTTAAATCACTCAAGACTTGCCTTGTTTCCTTTGGAAATAGACGCATATCTCCCTCGTTTAGCTAAAATTTATTTCTTAACCTTTTTTAGTAGATGTCTTTTTGGCAGAAGACGCTTTTAATTTCTTCTTGGTTTCATCAGCTTTTGTCAAAGACTTTTTGCTGTTTCCAGATGTTGTCACATGAGAAATGCCCGTGCCAGGAATGGACACAGTCTTACGTGTTTGACCATTGGCCATTTTTGTCACGCGATAACCTGGCAAACCATAGCTGAAGCTGATTCCAGATTTACTGAAATTAATTCTGAATAAGCCTAATACATCAATTGATTTACGAAAACGAAATCCCATTTTTCCCTCCCTTTTTTGTTTACAATCTACCGCGCTCAAATTTGCGACGGTCGTTTAAATCCAGATACTTTTTGCGTAACCGGATATGCTTTGGTGTTACCTCCACCAACTCATCGTCTGCGATATAGGCAAGTGCTGCTTCCAAAGACATTTTAACTGGCGGGATCAAAGTAACCGCTTCGTCTTTTCCTGCTGCTCGCATATTCGTCAATTTCTTTCCTTTAATCGGATTCACATCAATGTCGCCTGGTTTTGCATTGGCCCCGATGATCATCCCTTCATAAACATCCACACCTGCGCCGATAAACAATGGTCCACGTTCTTGGATATACCATAATGCATAGGCCACAGATTGACCCGCCTCCGTGGAAATCAATACCCCGTTGCGACGTGCTTGAATCTCGCCTTTATAAGGTTGATAGCTGTCAAAAATACGGTTCATCACACCCGTTCCACAAGTGTCTGTTAAAAATTCACTGTGATAACCAATTAAGCCACGAGAAGGCGCCAAAAACACTAAACGTGTCTTACCACCACCAGATGGTGACATTTGTGTCATTTCCGCTTTACGCTGGCTCATTTTATCCACAACAACACCCGTATAGGCATCATCCACATCAATGACCACCTCTTCAAATGGTTCTAACTTTTGACCATTTTCTTCTTTCATCACCACGCGCGGACGGGACACAGAAAGTTCATATCCTTCCCGACGCATTGTTTCAATTAAAATACCCAACTGCAATTCACCGCGGCCAGCCACTTCAAAGGCGTCCGTAGAATCTGTTCTGGAAATTTTCAAAGCCACATTACCTTCAGCTTCTTTTTCCAAGCGATCCCAAATCATACGTGACGTTACTTTGTCGCCATCTTTGCCAGCCAACGGGCTTGTATTAATTGAAAAAGTCATGGCTAATGTTGGCGGATCTATTGGTTGAGCTTGAATCGCTTCGGTCACTTCCTGAGCACAAAGCGTATCAGCCACCGTTGCTTTTTGGAAACCGGAAATACTGACAATATCACCCGCCAAACCTTCGTCAATGGCTTGATGTTTAAGGCCACGGAACGCTAAAATCTTACTAACACGTGCGGTTTCAATTGTTTGACCATCACGTGAAATGGCCTTAATCATTTCATTTGTTTTAACTTTACCGGATGTAATACGCCCCGTGAGTACTCGTCCCACAAACGGATCCATATGCAAAGTTGTCACCAACATTTTGAATGGCCCGTTAATATCACTTTCTGGTGCTGGCACATGTTCAATAATTTTCTTGAAAAGCGGCTCAATGTCAATGCGTTCATCATTTAAATTTTCAACCGCCCAACCATCACGACCCGAGGCAAACAGGACAGGATAATCCAACTGCTCATCTGTGGCACCCAAGTTGGCGAACAAGTCAAAAACTTCGTTGTTCACTTCCACAGGACGCGCATCTGGACGATCCACTTTGTTGATTACAACGATTGGACGTAAGCCCAATTTTAAGGCCTTACCAACCACGAATTTTGTTTGAGGAAGCGGTCCTTCAGCAGCATCCACCAAAACAATCACACCATCCACCATAGATAAAATGCGTTCTACTTCGCCACCAAAATCGGCGTGCCCTGGTGTATCTACAATATTGATACGATATCCATGCCATTCCACAGACGTACACTTGGCCAAAATCGTAATACCGCGTTCACGCTCCAACTCACCCGAATCCATGGCGCAAGTAGCCACCTGTTGATTTTCACGAAAGGCACCAGATTGACGCAAAAAAGCGTCTACAAAGGTTGTTTTGCCATGGTCCACGTGGGCAATAATGGCAATGTTTCGCATATTTTGACTCATTCTAAATCTCTTTTCCCTTATTAAAAATATGCAAAATTATAGCATAAAATCAGATAAATGTAAAGAGGAAAACAAACAAATAAATCCCCAGGCAAAACCCGGGGATTTAAATTTTTAGAATTCACTACACGTCCAAGTTCGCCACATTCAAGGCGTTTTCTTGAATGAAGTCACGACGGGGTTCCACCACATCACCCATCAAGGTAGAAAACACTTGTTCGGCTTCGTCTTGGTGTGTAATTTTCACCTGCAACAAGCGACGATTGTTTGGATCCAAAGTTGTTTCCCACAACTGTTCTGGGTTCATTTCGCCCAACCCTTTATAGCGGTTGATGGCCACACCTTTTTTGCCAATCTTGAATACTGTTTCCGCCAATGACACGGGGCCTTGTATTGTGAATTCTTCATCTTTTACTTTCAAGACGGATGGTTTGGCGTAAAATTCACGAAGCTCGGCCGCCATTTTATCCAATTGACGTGCTTCGGTGCAATTCATCAACGCTTCATCCACAACGTGCTTTTCGGTCACACCGCGCAAGACACGACGGAACACAAACTCGTTTTTTTCATTGTATTCGCATTTCCAACCACGTTCATATTCTGGCTCCATCATATCTAGACGTTTGGCAAAGTCATCATCATAAACTTTATTGCCTCCAAACATCCCCATAATGGCCATTTGACCAATAATGCGATATGGCACATGGCGAGACATGGCAAGAATGAGATTGCGCGCTACACGGGCTTGTTCCACACGAGCCACCAAATCGGCACCAGCAATTTGTGTGCCATCGGCCAACTGCAACACAGCGCCTTCTGTCCCCGAGCCAATCAGATATTCTTCCATCGCGGCATCGTCTTTCAAATATGTTTCGGAGTTACCGCGTTTTGCACGATACAACGGTGGTTGCGCAATATATACATAACCACGCTCAATCAATTCCGGCATTTGACGGAAGAAGAAAGTCATGAGCAAAGTTCTGATATGCGCACCGTCCACAACAGCATCGGTCATGAAAATGATCTTGTGATAACGGCATTTATCGGCATTAAAATCATCACGCCCAATACCTGTGCCGAGAGCGGTCACAATTGTTCCAATTTCAGCGGAAGACAACATGCGGTCAAAACGAGCACGTTCCACGTTCAAAATTTTACCACGAAGTGGCAAAATCGCTTGGTGTGCGCGATCGCGCCCTTGTTTAGCAGAGCCACCTGCAGAATCTCCCTCAACGATAAACACTTCGGAATCGGCAGGATCTTTACTTTGGCAATCTGCCAATTTACCCGGCAATGACGCCATATCCAACGCCCCTTTTCTGCGCGTCAATTCACGTGCTTTACGAGCAGCTTCACGAGCGGCAGCAGCTTCCACCACCTTACCAATCACCATACGCGCTTCTGTTGGATGTTCTTCAAACCACTGTTCCAACTTATCACCAACAACACCTTCCACGACAGGACGCACTTCGGATGACACCAATTTATCTTTCGTCTGTGATGAAAATTTCGGATCTGGCACTTTCACGGACAGCACAACGGTCAAGCCTTCGCGCATATCTTCGCCCGCCAACTCCACTTTTTCTTTCTTTGCAATACCGCTAGACACCGCATAATTATTCACGGTTCTTGTCAATGCACCACGAAGTCCGGCCAAGTGTGTGCCACCATCGCGTTGTGGAATATTATTTGTAAAACATAAACATGTTTCGTGATAAGAATCTGTCCACTCCAAAGAGGCTTCAACGGTGATCCCGTCTTTTTCACCTTTCAAGAAAAATGGTTCGCCATGCAACGAATTTTTGGACGCATCCAAATATTTCACAAACTCTTTAATACCACCTTCATATTCCATATCAATGGTTTTTGGCTCGCTGGAACGTTCGTCCGTCAAGCGCAGATGCACGCCTGAGTTCAGGAACGCTAACTCACGCAAGCGGTGTTCCAATGTATCAAAATCAAATTCCGTTTTCGTAAAAATTTCGGCAGATGGATGGAAAGTCACGCGTGTACCATGCTTACCAGCCGCTTCACCTACCTCGGTCAAGTGCTTCACGGTATTACCATCTTCAAAACGGGCATAATATTCTTTGTCATTACGCCAAACAGTTAAATCCAACCAATCGGACAAAGCGTTCACGCAAGACACACCCACACCATGCAAACCACCAGACACTTTGTAAGAGTTGTTATCAAACTTACCACCGGCATGCAATTGTGTCATAATCACTTCAGCTGCAGAAACACCCTCTTCTTTATGGGTATCCACCGGCATACCGCGTCCATCGTCAATTACGGTTACGGATCCATCACCATTTAAAATCACATCCACGCGATCGCAATAACCCGCCAACGCTTCATCAATGGAGTTATCTACCACTTCATATACCATATGGTGTAAGCCCGTTCCATCATCCGTATCGCCGATATACATACCAGGGCGTTTTCTGACCGCTTCCAATCCATGCAACACTTTGATTGAATCGGCATTATATTTGGCTTCTGCTTCCATCATTTCTGCGTTTTCTGTCATGTTCTTTATCCTTTCTAAGCAACCTTTGTCATTACCTTAGATTCTTGTACATCAAATTGAGTAAAAAGTCCAGAAAAATCTGCAAATAATTGCGAATTTGTTGAGGTCATCCAGACCTGCGTCGGACGTGTTTTTAAAATTTCAAACAAAGTGTGCTGACGGCGATCGTCCAAATGCGCCGAAACTTCGTCTAACAGCAGCAATGGACAATGCCCTTGTTCAGCCATTTGTGCCCGCATTTCGGCCAAGATAATAGACAATAACAATGCCTTTTGTTCTCCAGTGGAACAAAGATCAGCCGACCGATTTTGCTGTTTGTGAATCACGATAAAATCTGCCGTATGCGGCCCATTCAAATTACCCCCTTCGGCGCAAACTTTCCGTGCATTTTTTAATTGCCCCATAAAGGCATCTTCCACCATCACCGCACTTTGACTTAACAAGGCTTTTTCCAAAAGACCCGTCAATTGAATTTCCGCTGCGGGGAAACTGGCATCTTCCGTCACGTTTAAGTATTGACTGATTCGTTCCACCACATCCAAACGCGACGCCGAAATGGCAATCCCATTTTCCACCAATTGTGTTTCCAAACCATCCAACCAAGCATTATCACCACGACCTTCGCGTACCAAAGCGTTCCACTCTTTCAAAGCTGCGTTATAATCCGCCAAACGATTAGCATGATTTGGGTCAAAAGTCGCCACAATACGATCCAAAAAGCGCCGACGCGCCGCAGGATCACCACAAAAAAGCCGATCTTGTGCTGGCGTCAACCACAAACACCTAAAAACTTCACCCAGTTCCGCCTGTTTGGAAGTGGTTCGCCCATCAATACGCACTTGACGCCGTTCGGACCCCTCTACCATACCGGTACCAATTTTGCTGATTCCCAAGGGCGATTGCACTTCCGCCGCCACGCTCCACAAAGGATGCACGTCCTCGCCCATGCGACGTGCTACATCCGAAAGGCGTACCGAACGCAAACCCTTTCCCGGTGTCAAAAGCGAAATTGCCTCCAAAATATTGGTCTTTCCGGCACCATTATGGCCAGCCAAAAGAATCGGCTGAAAATCCGATGGTAGCTCTAAATCTAAAAAATCATAAGACCGAAAATTGGTCAATCGCAAATGCAAAATGCCCGTCTTGACCAACGCCATCTCTTACACCCGCATTGGCATTAACACAAACAAGGATGACGTATCGGCTGCATCTTGTAAAATCACTGGAGACACACCATCTTGCAATGTCATTTTGACATTTTGCCCTTTGATTTGAGCCAAGATATCCAACAAATAACGATAGTTGAAACCAATATCCAATTCTTCGCCCATGTAGACTGCATCCAATTCATCTTCTGCGGATCCTTCATCCACAGCTGTCGCTGTTACTTGTAATAAGTTTTCACGCAAAGATAGTTTGATTCCCTTTGATTTTTCAGAAACCACTGACACACGTTCAATCACGTTTGCCAACGCTTTTGCATCCGCCTCTAACGTTTTATCATTGTTTGCAGGAATCACTTTTTCATAGTCTGGATATGTTCCATCAACCAAACGGGAGGACAATTCAATCTCATTCATCTTAAAGCGAATTTGATTGGCAGATAACGCAATTTGCAAATTTTCCACATTTTCACCAGCTAACTTAGATACTTCGCCAATTGTTTTGCGCGGAATAATCACACCGGGAATATCTTTTGCACCCTCGGGCAGAGCAATTTTGGCACAAGCCAAACGATGTCCATCTGTTGCTACAGCCACCAATTTACCCTCTTTTTCGTGTAAATAAATACCATTCAAGTTATAACGCGTTTCTTCCACCGATACCGCAAACCCCGTTTGATTGATGAGATTTAACAATTGTTCGGACGACAATTCAAAAGAAAACGGCGTTTCTTCACGGGCCATGGATGGAAAGCCCTCCGGTGCAATACTGGCCAATGCAAACTTGGATCGACCAGATGCAATATTGACCTGATTGGTTTCTTCTGAAAAGGCCAAAGACAACTCTGAGCCATCAGGCAAACGACGAACGATATCATACAATTTATGCGCAGGAACCGTGATGGCGCCTTCTTCTTCCACTTTAGCTGGAATCTTTTCGGCAATTTCCAATTCATTGTCCGTTGCCTTTAACAAAACACTTTCGCCAGCAGCTTCCAACAAAACGTTCGCCAAAATAGGAATCGTTTGACGTCTTTCCACAATGCTTTGTGCATGCGCCAAAGCTCTTAATAATGTCCCTTGTTCAACAGTAATCTTCATCATTTTTTAATCCTTTCTCTGGCTTTATTCTTGATGGTTTTATTCTACTTTATTTTTTTCAAAAATACCAACAAAAAAACACTTTTTTTATATTTTTCTTTTTTTCTTCAAAAAAATGCGTATAATAGTACTGAAAAGGGGGAATTTATGTCTATTCAAATTCTTAAAGGCGATGATTTGTACCGTGCCAGTACTTTAACTGTGGCAGACATTAAACGTATTAAGCCCAAAGCCACAATTTTGGGTCAAAACCGGGCTGTTTCCGCTTTGAACTTTGGTGTCAAAATGCCCCCCAACGGCTACCATATTTTTGCTGTAGGGCCCAAAGGTGTTGGACGTACCTCCTTAAGTTTGAACATTGTACGTCAATACACCCAAACCCTGCCCGCACCAAATGATTGGTGCTATGTTACAAATTTTGATGATTATAATCGTCCCTTGCCGCTTTCTTTTCCTGCAGGGCAAGGACGTTTGTTTGCTCGCGATATGAATCACACCGCATTAGAACTTAAGCAAGCTCTTTCAAACACATTCAATGATGAGGCTTACAAGATTGAACTGGCCCACATTGAACAAGAATTTACCGCCGAACGTGAAATCTATTTCCAAAAACTACAAAAAATGGTGGCCACAGATTCTGTCACATTATCACGATTGCCTTCCGGTTTGGTTGTAGCCCCAGTTCAAGAGGGACAAATCTTATCCCCAGAACAATTTAATGCTTTACCTCTGAAAACCCGCAAAGCCATTTTGACCGAAATGAAAGAAGCCCAAGCACGTTTAGAAGATGCCTTAAAATCAACGCCTGAGTGGAAAACATTGCAAAACCAAAAGATTGCGGCATTACAAACCCACTTAACGGAACGCGTTGTGGAGGATCGTTTAAAAAAATTGATTAAGGCCTATGGGCAACAAGAATCCGTCTTGGCATATCTGGCCGCCATCAAGGAGTATTTGTTGGAAAATTTGAATTTCTTGACACCTGATAAAACATTATCGGCCGAACAAATTCGTCTGTTTTGGTCACGATTAGCGGTTAATCCGTTTGTCTGTCATGATCCAAAGGCGGGCGCTCCCGTCGTTCACCTGGGCCGACCGACAATTCCTCATTTATTAGGACGCATTGAGCGTGTACCGTTGGGCGCTAATTTAGCAACAGACCATTCTATGATTCGTGCCGGAGCATTGCATCAAGCAAACGGTGGCGTGTTAGTTATTGAAGCACAAGAATTTATGGATAACCCCTTATTGTGGCAAGTTTTAAAGCGCGCTTTATTTGCTGCTCAAATCAAAATGGACGCCGCCGAAGACAATAGTATTTTTACAAATGTCGCCCTGGATCCTTTACCAATACCTTTGTCCATTAAGATTGTATTGGTTGGTGATGCGCATCTTTACAATACAATGAATTCAAAAGACAGTGAGTTTGCACAATTGTTTAAATTGGAAGCACAATTCACAGAAAAAACCACACGTACAACAGATTTGGAAAAAGTCTATATTGGTGCGTTGATGGATTTCCGTGTACACAATAAATTATTACCGTTTGCCCCCACAACTTTAAAGATTTTGGTCGAAAAAGCAGCGCGTCATGCTCAAGATAAGAACAGCCTGACCATGCATGTCGTGTATATTCACGATTTGATGCGCGAAGCAGACTTTGAAGCGCGCACTGTGGGCGCAAAAATGGTGACACCGTCCCACTTAGAACACGCTTTGGTACAACGCTATTATCGTTTAGGGGCGCCACAAGAAGAAATGATGAAAGCAATCAAGAGTGGCACCTTACAAATTCAAACAGATGGATTCAAGGTGGGACAATTAAACTCTCTGGTTATTCATCAGTATGGTGCTTTTTCATTTGGTCGCCCCTCTCGTGTAACGTGTCAAATTCGCTTAGGACATGGCAAAGTAACAGATATTGAACGCGAAGTTGCCTTAGGTGGTGCATTACACACCAAGGGCGTATTAATTTTGGCCGCCTATCTGGCGGGAACATATGGTCGCGACATGCCACTTCCTGTGGATGCCAGCTTGGTAATGGAACAATCTTACAACGAAATTGATGGAGATTCAGCCAGCACCGCTGAACTTTATACATTGCTTTCCGCAATCTCGGACGCACCTCTCAATCAATCTATTGCGGTGACAGGTGCTATTAATCAGTTGGGCGAAGTGTTGGCTGTTGGATCCGTCAACGAAAAGATTGAAGGATACTTTGATGTATGCGTCCAAAAAGGGTTAACAGGCAATCAAGGTGTCATGATTCCAAAAGCGGGTGTACAATCATTAATGTTGGATGAACGTGTCCGCAAAGCTGTGGCAGAAAAACGTTTCCATATATGGGCAGTGGATACTGTGGATGAAGGCATGCAAATCTTAACAGGCCTTACTCCTGACAAATTCAAAAAGAAACTAACCAAACGCTTGGCCGAATTCGCCACAAAGGCAAAAAAAGCAAAGTAAAAAATCGTTCACATACTGAGAAACATTATTCAAACCTACATTGCAGCAAGCCATTTCCGTCGGATCCTGCTGTTCCGGTTTTTATGTCGCTCCCTTCCAGACAAAAGATTCTGATGCCATTTCTTAAAGACGCTGTTTTACTGCCCGGAACAATACGATAAGCTTCGTTCCCCGCGTCTGTCATGGTTTTCAGCTCCGCACAAACATACAAGATCCTACTCCCCCGATATAAATACTATGCCTCGTGGTCGTTATACGATAGCTTACAATCGTAAAGGAATTTAGCGTCCAACCAGGACGATTCATTTCTAAATTCGAATTATCACATGCTGTTTTATAAGTACTTGTCACATTACTTGGAAGAGCGTTTGAGCAAAGATACAGAGGGCTGTTCCCAAAGACCGTCCGAGCAAAATGCTCATTATAAACCATCATGACAAGATTCATAATTTCATTTGCGTGCATTTTGTTCACGGCCTTTTTATAACCTTGAATACCAGCAATAGAAAGAACTCCTATCACAGCCAGCACACCTAGCATTTCTACCATAGAACGTCCTTGCTCTATTAAATTTTTTTCATCACCTCTACTCCCAGTATTTCCAATTGTAAATTAAAATGTACCAACTTGTCAATAAAAAAGACACCTCGCTTAAATGCGAGGCGTCTTGAACCTTATAATCTGAATTGCACAAAACCTTTAAGCTTCAGCAGGATTTGCTGTTTCCTTGTTTCTGGCATCCAAAATCTCTTGATCCTTGAGTGCAGCCTCTTGACGCAAGCGCTTGATTTGAGCGCCTGTACCGGCTGGAATCAACCGACCAACAATCACGTTTTCTTTCAATCCCTTTAAAGGATCGCGTTTGCCCGCTGTAGCGGCTTCCGTAAGCACACGAGTTGTCTCTTGGAAGGAAGCGGCAGAAATGAACGATGGTGTTTGCAAGCTGGACTTTGTAATACCAGACAACACCGGCGCCACTTTGGCGGGTTTTCCACCAGCAGCCAACGCCTTTTGATTTTCATTCAAAAGTGTATCCTTATCTACCTGTTCGCCAAGCAACAATGTTGTGTCGCCCGCATCCGTGACCTCCAACTTACGCATCATCTGGCGAATAATCACTTCAATGTGCTTATCATTGATCTTCACACCTTGCAAACGATACACGGCTTGAATTTCCTTGATCAAGTAGTGAGCCAAGGCTTCCACGCCCAACACGCGTAAGATATCGGCAGGCACCAAGTCACCTTCCACAATCATATCGCCCTTACGAACCATATCACCTTCATATACGGTCGGTGTTTTACCTTTTGGAATCAAGTAATTATGTTTTTTGCCAGCATCATCCACAATCGCAATGCTGCGTTTTGTTTGGAAGTCAGAGCCAAATTCCACACGACCATCTTGTTCTGCGATAATAGCGGCGTCTTTTGGACGACGAGCTTCGAACAATTCGCTCACACGTGGCAAACCGCCCGTAATATCCTTTGTCTTGGATTCACGTGGAATCAAGGCCAACACATCACCTTCGTGTAATTCTTGACCATCGTTAACCGTCACGATAGCGCCTTTTGGCAAATACACACGGACATCGGCATTTTTGGCATTCTTAACCACTTCGCCTTTGATATCAACCAATGTGATGTGTGGACGCAATGGTTTACCTGAGCCTGCTTTTTCGGATTCCATGATCACTTTTTCGGTGAGTCCTGTACTCAAATCCGTACGTTCATCCAAAGTCTTACCAGAAATCATATCTTGGTATTTGACCTTACCTGAAGCATCAGTAATAATTGGGTTGGAATATGGATCCCATTCAACCAAACGGGTACCTTTTTTCACTTCTTGACCATCTTTCACCATGATTTTTGAACCATAGATGATCTTATGATGAGCCTTTTCGCGACCGTTTTTATCCAACAAACCGAGTTCGCAGTTTCTGGACAAAACAACCATTTCGCCTTTACTGTTTGTCACAATATTAGCATTTGTTAATTTGATTGTCGCGTCAAAAGCAGCATCCACAGCGGATTCAGCACCACGTTGTGCTGTACCACCGACGTGGAAGGTACGCATCGTCAACTGAGTACCAGGTTCACCAATGGATTGAGCGGCAATCGTACCAACGGCTTCACCCAAGTTTACTGGCGTACCACGAGCCAAATCACGTCCATAACATTTGGCGCAAATACCATCTTCAGCTTCGCATGTCAACACGGAACGAATCTTAACAGTATCAATACCCACGCTGTCAATCTTTGCCACATCAACTTCATCAATCAATTTGCCCTTTGGCAACAAGACTTCGCCTGTTGTCGGGTGTTTGACATCTTCAGCCAATGTACGACCTAAAATTTGTTCACCAGTGGAGGAAATCACATCACCGCCTTCAATAATCGGACGGATGGTAATGCCGTTTTCTGTACCACAATCTTCCATCGTGATGACGGCATCTTGTGCCACACCCACCAACTTACGTGTCAAATAACCAGAAGAAGCTGTCTTCAAAGCAGTATCGGCCAAAGCTTTACGTGCACCGTGAGTGGAGTTAAAGTATTCCATCACGGTCAAATCTTCTTTAAAGTTAGAACGAATTGGCGTTTCAATAATGTCGCCGTTTGGTTTTGCCATCAAACCACGCATACCACCTAACTGCCGCATCTGGGTTTGAGAACCACGCGCACCAGAGTCGGCCATCATGTACACAGAGTTCACTGGCTTACCAACTTCAACTTTGGACATTTCAGCCATCATCTCTTTACCGACGGCATCGTTACAAGCAGACCAAGCATCAACCACTTTGTTGTATTTTTCCAAACGGGTGATCAAACCATCTTGATATTGTTGCTCATATTCTTTGGTTTTGGCTTCTGTTTCGGCAACCAATTTCTTTTTGGCTGGCGGCACAATCATGTCATCCTTACCAAAAGAAATACCCGCCAATGCAGCGTACTTGAAACCCAATGCCTTCACTTTATCAGCGAAAATGCAGGTTTCTTGTTGTCCGCAGTAATGATACACTTCGGCGATAATATCACGAATATCATTTTTCTTTAACAATTTATTGATCAACTTAAATGGAATCTTGTCAGAATCTGGCAAAATTGTGGAAATAATCACACGACCCGGTGTTGTTTCCACCAACTTTGTGACCTTTTGTCCGTTTTCATCCATGATTGGCATACGAACTTTGATTTTCGCTTGCAAAGACACGTCATGGTTGAACAAAGCATGTTCAATTTCTTGCGGGCAAGAGAAGATCATCCCTTCGCCTTTTTCGCCTTCTTTTTGCATGGAGAGGTAGTACAAGCCCAACACCATATCCTGAGATGGTTCAATAATTGGCTTACCTGAAGCTGGGGACAAAATGTTGTTTGTCGCCATCATCAACACGCGGGCTTCCAATTGAGCCTCTGTGGACAATGGAACGTGAACAGCCATCTGGTCACCATCGAAGTCGGCGTTAAACGCTTTACATGCCAATGGATGCAATTGAATGGCTTTACCTTCAATCAACACGGGTTCAAAGGCTTGGATACCCAAACGGTGCAATGTCGGTGCGCGGTTCAACAACACGGGGTGTTCATGAATCACTTCGGACAAAATATCCCAAACCACAGGCACTTCTTTTTCCACCATCTTTTTGGCGGCTTTAATTGTGCTGGCGTGTCCATATTGTTCCAATTTGGCATAAATGAATGGTTTAAAGAGTTCCAAAGCAATACGTTTTGGCAAACCACATTGATGCAATTTTAATTCTGGACCAACTGTAATCACGGAACGAGCGGAATAGTCCACGCGTTTACCAAGCAAGTTTTGACGGAAACGACCTTGCTTACCTTTCAGCATATCAGCCAAAGATTTCAATGGACGTTTGTTTGTACCTGTCACAGCGCGACCACGACGACCATTATCAAACAAAGCATCAACAGCTTCTTGCAACATACGTTTTTCGTTGCGGATAATGATTTCTGGCGCACGCAATTCTAACAATCTTTTCAGACGGTTATTGCGGTTAATCACACGGCGATATAAATCGTTCAAGTCAGATGTGGCAAAACGACCACCATCCAATGGAACTAATGGACGCAATTCTGGTGGAATCACAGGGATCACATCCAAAACCATCCATTCTGGACGAGAACCAGATTCCAAGAAAGCTTCCACCAATTTCAATTTTTTGATGATCTTCTTGCGTTTCATGTCGGACTTTGTTTCAATCAATTCGGCACGCAACTTTTTGGCTTCTGCGTTCAAATCAATTTGACTCAACAATTCTTTAATCGCTTCGGCACCAATGCCCACGCGGAAAGAATCTTCACCATATTCTTCCAAAGCCTGATTGTATTGTTCTTCTGTTAAAAGATCCATTTGTTTTAATGGCGTCAAACCTGGTTCAATCACGATGTATTTTTCAAAATACAAAACGGATTCAAGCTGTTTCAACATCATGTCCAACAAAGTACCAATACGGCTTGGCAATGACTTTAAGAACCAAATATGTGTCACAGGGCTGACCAAATCAATGTGGCCCATACGTTCACGACGCACTTTGGACAATGTCACTTCCACACCGCACTTTTCGCAGATAATACCACGATATTTCATGCGTTTATATTTACCGCACAAACATTCATAGTCTTTCACTGGACCAAAGATCTTGGCACAGAACAAACCATCTTTTTCTGGCTTAAATGTCCGATAGTTAATGGTTTCTGGACGGGTCACTTCACCAAAAGACCAGCTCCGGATTTTTTCCGGCGAGGCAATAGAAATCCGAATGTCGTCAAACATTTGTGGAGACGGCATTTGACCAAAAGTTTTAATCAGTTCATTCATTTTACTTTCTCCTCTAAATTACTGTTCATTTTGATTCAGTTCAACATCCAAGCCCAGTGAGCGCATTTCCTTCACCAACACGTTGAAGGATTCTGGGATACCGGCTTCAAAGCTTGTATCACCGCGAATAATCGCTTCATAGGCTTTCACACGACCCGACACGTCATCAGTCTTGATTGTAAGCATTTCTTGCAATGTGTATGCGGCACCGTAAGCTTCCAATGCCCACACTTCCATTTCACCGAAACGCTGACCACCGAATTGAGCTTTACCACCCAACGGTTGTTGTGTCACCAAGCTGTATGGACCGATAGAGCGTGCGTGGATCTTTTCATCAACCAAGTGGTGCAACTTCAACATATACATGTATCCGATTGTCACTTTGCGATCAAATGGTTCGCCTGTACGACCATCATACAAGGTCACCTGACCCGACACATCCAAACCAGCCTTTTTCAGCATGGCATCAATATCGTCTTGATGCGCACCATCAAACACCGGCGTTGCAATTGGCAAACCATCTTTTAAGTTGGCGGCCATCTTGATGACTTCTTCATCAGACATTTTTGCAACTTTGGCGTCATATTCTTTGTCGCCATAGACGTCTTTTAACTTCGCACGCAAATCTTCCATCTTGGCCTTTTTGGCTTGCACCTTTTCGACCACTTCGTTGATTTGAGCGCCCAGTTCATGACAGGCATAGCCCAAGTGGGTTTCCAAAATCTGACCCACGTTCATACGAGACGGCACACCAAGTGGGTTCAATACGATATCCACTGGCTTTCCATCTGCCGTATAAGGCATGTCTTCAATTGGCAACACGCGAGATACCACACCCTTGTTTCCGTGACGGCCGGACATCTTGTCGCCCAGCTGTAACTTCATCTTGGTGGCGACGAACACGCGAATCTTTTTCAATTCGCCGGCCATCATATCATCACCGCGTTGCAATTTTTCAACTTTGTTTTCAAACTTGGACTGTAATGCTCTTTCCCCTTCATCCAATGTTTGAATCAATTGTTCCATCTCGGCCATGACTTTGTCATCTGCCACATTAATCTTACGCAATGCAGCTTGATCCAAATCAGCCAAATCCTCAACCTTTAATACGGCACCTTTCTTGAAGCTTTCAGCTTTGGCAACCTTTTGTCCAGCTAACAATCCGCGAGCGCGGAAGGCAAAGTTTTCTTCCAAGATGGCCTTTTCGTCATCCCGGTCTTTGGCCAATTTGCTGATTTCAGCTTGTTCAATGGCGAGGGCGCGTTCATCTTTTTCCAAGCCGCGACGTGTGAAAATACGCACATCCACAACTGTTCCAGAAACGCCAGGAGGCACACGCAAAGAGCTGTCGCGCACATCCGCAGCTTTTTCGCCGAAGATTGTCCGTAACAATTTTTCTTCCGGTGTCATCACTGTTTCACCCTTAGGTGTCACACGGCCGACTAAAATGTCGCCCGCTTTTACTTCGGCACCCACGTATATCACACCCGTTTCGTCCAAGTTACGCAAGGCATCCTCACCGACGTTCGGAATATCCCGTGTAATTTCTTCTTGACCGAGTTTGGTGTCGCGCGCAGTGATTTCATATTCACGAATGTGGATAGATGTGAACACATCATCTCGCGCAATTCGTTCAGAAATCAAAATCGCGTCTTCATAGTTGTAACCGTTCCATGGCATAAAGGCCACCAACACGTTACGACCCAAGGCGAGTTCGCCCATTTCTGTACACGCACCATCGGCGATAATTTCGCCTTTTTCCACTTTATCACCTGTGTGGACAAGTGGTTGTTGCGTCATACATGTATCTACGTTCGAGCGTTGGAATTTGCCCAAACGATAAATATCTACACCGGATGCATGAGCATCCAATTCTTCTGTGGCACGGATCACGATACGGGAAGAGTCCACGAATTCCACAACGCCAGCGCGTTTGGCTGTCAAAGCAGCGCGGGAATCTCTTGCCACCATCAATTCCATACCTGTACCAACCAATGGGGATTGGTTCTTCAACAAAGGCACACCTTGCTTCTGCATGTTTGAGCCCATCAACGCACGGTTAGCGTCATCGTTTTCCAAGAACGGAATCAAGCTGGCCGCCGCAGACACAACTTGACGCGGTGTCAAGTCAATGTAATCCACTTCTTCTGGGCGCACCATCGTGACTTCGCCATCACGACGAGCGGTCACCAATTCTTCCGTCAATTCGCCTTTGGCATTCTTTGTTGAGTTCGCCTGAGCGATTGTATATTTGGATTCTTCCATAGCGGTCATGTACACCACTTCGTCTGTCACTTTCTTGTTGACGACCTTACGATATGGTGTTTCAATGAAACCATAATCATCCACTTTGGCATATGTTGCCAGTGAATTGATCAAACCGATGTTTTGACCTTCTGGTGTTTCAATTGGACAAATACGACCATAGTGAGTTGGGTGCACGTCGCGCACTTCCATACCCGCACGATCACGCGTCAAACCACCTGGGCCCAAAGCCGACAAACGCCGTTTGTGTGTAATTTCGGACAATGGGTTGTTTTGATCCATAAATTGACTTAATTGACTGGACGCAAAGAATTCACGAACCGCTGTGGAAAGTGGCTTTGCATTCACCAAATCAGATGGCATGACAGTATCAATATCACTAGATGTCATATGTTCGCGCACCAAGCGTTCCATGCGGAGCAAGCCGATACGATATTGGTTTTCCATCAATTCGCCCACAGGACGCACACGACGGTTGCCCAAGTTATCAATATCATCAACGTTGCCCAAACCATCTTTGATCTTGATCAATTCTCTGATCACGCCCAACACGTCTTCTTTACGAAGCACCCGCATTGTTGGAGGCACATCATCATTGGACACGCCCAAACGAGCATTCAATTTCACACGACCAACTGCAGATAAATCGTAATGTTCTGGGTTGAAAATCATGCTACGGAACAATTGATCCGCTGTTTCCACAACAGGTAATTCACCTGGGTGCATGATCTTGTAAATATCAATCAACGCTTCTTCACGGGTGGTGTTTTTATCTGCCACCAATGTATTGCGGATATATGGACCAACGGTCACATAGTCGATATACAACACTGGAATTTCTTTGGTTTTCAGCTCGTTCAATTTGGCAAAATCATCTTCTGTCAATTCGTCACCAGCTTCCAAAATCACTTCACCAGTCTTTTCATCGATCAAGTCTGTGGCCACAAAACGACCATACAAGTCTTCTTCTTTTAACAAGACTTCTTTCAAACCATCACGTTCAAATTTTTTGGCTTTCGCGGCAATAATTTTTTCGCCTTTTGGAGCCACAACTTTACCTGTTGCTGCATCCACCAAATCATACATTAATTTTGTACCTTTAATGCGTTCTGGATCATAAGCAGTCTTCCACCCCTTTTTATCACGTGTGAAGGTTGTTGTTTCATAGAAAGCATTCAAGATTTCTTCTTTGCTCATGCCCATCACGTCGGCAGGATCAACTTCTTTACCTGCTTTTTCGGCGGCTGCACGTTTTTTGGCGGTGTAATCGCTGTCTAAAGCATACAAGAATGTTGTCGCTGGCAATTTACGACGGCGGTCAATACGCACATAGAGCAAATCTTTTGCATCAAATTCAAAGTCAATCCAAGATCCACGATATGGAATAATTCTGGCACTAAACAAATATTTACCAGAGGAGTGTGTTTCACCATTATCATGATCAAAGAACACGCCAGGAGAACGATGCATTTGGCTGACAACCACACGTTCCGTACCGTTCACAACAAAGGTACCTTTATCGGTCATCATGGGCAAATCGCCCATATACACATCTTGTTCCTTAATATCCCGAATGGAACGAGCGCCTGTATCGGCATCCACATCCCACACAACCAAGCGTAATGTTGCACGCACTGGCACGGAATAGGTTAAACTACGTCTTAAACATTCATCAACATCGAACTTTGGTTCGTCCAATTCATACTTAACGAACTCCAAATCCCCCCGTCCAGAAAAATCATGAATTGGGAAAACGGAACTGAAAACAGCTTGCAACCCGATATCTTCCCGTTTATCAGCCGGTACGCCTTCTTGTAAAAAATGTTTGTAAGAATGGACTTGAACGTCAATCAGATCAGGCATTTCCATAATGCTGTCAATACGTCCAAAACTTTTGCGGACTCTCCGGCGATTTATTTCAGATTTAATCATGCACACCCCATAATTTAAAATTTCACAAATCTCTTCGGCGAAAGGGCGCCGAATCCCGTACTCTTTTTTAAGCGCGTCAAGGTTGCGCCCATTTTAGGCACAACCCCACGCAAACTTCAGACGAATTACTTCAATTCGACTTTGGCGCCAGCGGCTTCCAAAACTTTCTTGAAGTTTTCGGCGTCTTCTTTGTTCACACCTTTCTTCAATTCTTTTGGAGCACTGTCCACTAAGTCTTTGGCTTCTTTCAAGCCCAAGCCTGTGATGGTGCGCACTTCTTTAATCACAGCAATTTTGTTCGCACCGGCATCAGCCAAGATCACGTCAAATTCTGTTTTTTCTGCGGCAGCTTCACCACCAGCAGCACCAGCGGCAGCAACGGCCACAGGAGCAGCAGCGGAAACGCCCCATTTTTCTTCCAATTGTTTTGCCAATTCGGCAGCTTCTAAAACTGTCAAACCAGACAATTCATCAATAATTTTTGCTAAATCAGTCATTTTCTTTTCCTTTCTTATATTAGACTGTTAAACTTAAGCAGCTTGTTCTTTTTCGGAATAAGCTTTGGCCAATCTCGCCAACTGTCCAGCAGGCGCTTGCAAAAGGCCGACCAACTTGCCACGCAATTGATCCAAAGATGGTAAAGATGCGAGTTCTTTGATCTTGTTAACATCGATCAATTCCCCGTTCATCACGCCACCAACGATTTCAAATTTTTCGTTGTCTTTTGCAGTTTTCACAACCGCACGGGAAGCCGCAATTGGGTCTTCCGAGTAAGCGATTGCAGCGGGTCCTTTTAAGAGGTCTTTTAATCCTTCACAAGGTGTCCCTGCCAGAGCAATTTTAGCTAAACGATTCTTGGCAACTTTATAACTGGCGCCATCAGCACGCACTGCGTTACGCAAGGCAGTTGTTTCCGGCATTGTTAAACCTTTGTTCAAGGCCACAACGACTAAATTTGCCCTTTTAAACGCGTCGGCGTATTCGGTGATCAGTTGTTGTTTTTCTTCACGTTTCACTTTTTTACTCCGTTTTTTAAGAGTTTGGGTAAACCCTCGCTCTTGGTTTCTACACAAGGTTTGGAATTTCTTCCTTGCCTCATTTACCCTGCCCAGAAACCGTCTTCGCTTATTCCATCAGGAATATCTAACAACCGTTCTGTCTATATCGGCGGGATGCTTCCCATTAAATTTGCCCCGTGGCAAATACCCATAGTCTTGGACAGGAATTTTTTCGCCCCGCCCTAAAAGGACGAGGCAAAACTCTTATCCCAGAATGCTGGCGACAGATACCTTCACGCCAACGCCCTGTGTGCTGCTGATGGCAACTTGTTTCAAGTACACACCAGAAGCGGAAGCGGGCTTCAAAGCAGCCAACGCTTTCACAAAAGCAATTACATTCTGTTTAATTTTGTCTGCATCAAAGCTGGCCTTACCAATGCCCGCATGGACAATAGCTGCTGCATCCACTTTGAATTGAACTTGACCGGCTTTAGCCGCTTTTACAGCGCCCGCCACATCCATTGTCACTGTTCCTAACTTTGGATTTGGCATCAAGCCTTTTGGTCCCAAGATCTTACCAACACGACCCACAGCACCCATCATATCAGGTGTCGCAATCAAGCGTTGGAAATCAATCTTTCCACCCAAAATGTCGTTCATTAAATCGTCATCACCGACAATGTCCGCACCAGCGTTTTTAGCTTCGGTCGCTTTTGGACCTTTGGCAAACACGGCCACGCGCAAAGTTTTACCTGTACCCGCTGGCAATGTCACGGCGCCACGCACCATTTGGTCAGATTGTTTTGGATCCACACCCAAATGTACGGAAATGTCAATTGTTTCATCAAACTTGGCTGTTGCACCTGCTTTCACTAAAGCCACAGCTTCATCCAAGCCATATACTTTCTTTTCAACGGCTTCATAAGCCTTTTTCAATCTTTTTCCTGTCATTGGCTTACTCCACTACTTCAACACCCATAGAACGTGCTTGACCGGCCACCATTTCCATAGCAGCTTCCAGGGTGTGGCAGTTCATGTCGGGCATTTTCTTTGTTGCAATTTCTTTGACTTGCGCTTTGGTAATTTTACCAGCCTTATCACGGCCGGGAGCCTTACTTGCGCTCTTCAAGTTCGCCGCTTTCTTGATCATATAGCTGACTGGTGGCAACTTTGTCTCGAAGTCAAAGCTGTGATCTTGATACACTGTGATTGTCACAGGAATTGGAGAACCTGGTTCTTCTTTTTGAGTTTTAGCGTTAAATGCTTTACAAAATTCCATAATGTTCACGCCACGTTGTCCCAAAGCAGGACCTACTGGCGGAGATGGATTGGCTTTACCAGCTTCAATTTGAAGTTTGATATAGCCTAATACTTTTTTTGCCATTTTATAACCTTCTTTCTTTTCTTCCAATCTTTTTGGTTTCGTGGTACGAAGATGGCTTCTTCTTCCACAAGAGGCGTTTTAGTCGGATTGGTTTCGGCTAAAGCCCCCTAAAAACTTGTTAGACCTTCTTTACTTGGCCATAGTCCAAATCCACAGGTGTAGCACGCCCAAAGATAGATACGGAAACTTTCAAGCGCTCCTTTTCGGTATCCACCTCTTCCACGGTACCCACAAAGCTGGCAAATGGTCCATCAATAACTTGAACTTGTTCGCCAATTTCGTATTTGACAGAAGATTTAACATGCTCAACACCTTCTTGAACTTGATTCAAGATTCGATTCGCTTCAGCTTCTGTAATAGGAGTGGGGTTCTTGCCGCCCAAAAAGCCCGTGACTTTTGGTGTTTTTGTAACCAAATACCACGTTTCATCGGTCATTTCCATTTTGGCAAGCACATAACCAGGGAAAAATTTACGTGTGGATTCTTTTTTAGTCCCATTTTGAACGGTCATCACCTTTTCTGTTGGTACTAAAACTTCTTGAACTTTTTCGGTTAAACCTTTCTTTTCGGCTTGTTCTTTAATAAAATCTGCTACTTGATTTTCAAAACCAGAATATGCGTGAATTACATACCAACGAATCGCCATTTTATGCTCCAACTTTCAAAATATAACGCATGGCCCAAGCCAAAACGCCGTCCACACTGACCAAAAAGGCGGCCAAAACCAAACTCATCACGATAACAACAATCGTTCCTTGCATTGTTTCGGAACGAGTCGGCCAAGTAATTTTACTGACCTCTTGTTTCACTTGACGCACAAATTGTGCAGGTGTTGTTTTCATTGCCTTTGTTCCTTTTTCCTTTGGCAGGGGCAGTAGGCCTCGAACCCACGACCTTCGGTTTTGGAGACCGACGCTCTACCAACTGAGCTATACCCCTACTACCCCGTCCATAAAACTTACGGTGGCGATATTATACAGGAAAAATGTCGGCTTGTCAACCCCTTTTTTAAGGATTTTTTAATATTATACTCTGAACTATTTACAAACAGCAGCATATTGATTGACGTTAACAGTGGTACGGTTAGCGGGTCCTATTTCACCAGTGCCTGGTACCACCACCAAAGCCTTTGTTGTTCCAGAGATTGTGGCGGTCCACCACCAAGGATAGGTACGACTTTGTGTCCCTTTTAATGCATAGCAAGGCCCAGATGTATTCGTATTAGGGCACATATCCGCAGAAGAGGCTAATTCTCCCCCAATAGACTCACACCAAGCCAAAGCACTCCAATAGTTCATCGTCGCATTAGATCGACAAAATGTTGCGGGGGGAGAAGGACATTTTTGTTCATCACATCCATCTATCTCAGAAGCAACCGTGTTAGCAGTAATTTCCACGCCATCCGCACAACTGGTATACGCACCAACAACCGTTGGAACAAAAGCCAAAACACCAATTAGACCTATTTTACATCCAAACGTTTTGATTCCTATATTCGTAAGTTTATTTAACTTCTCGTTCATATACTCCCATCCTTTCTTTATTGTTGTGTTACAGGGCATTGTGCATTACTGCTCCGAGTTGTTCTAGACACACAAACACCATAAATTGATCCTAGAATATCGTTAGAAGCTGTCACACAATTTTCATCAGCCCAATTTAACGCGCAATATTGTCCCACAGAGCATCCCTGAATTTGACGCCATGTCACACCATTACCGATAGCATTACATGCCGCACTCCCCATCACAGTCCGCCTAAGGCAAACACCATATAATTGACCTGTATAATCTGCAGCAGCCACACTAGAACTATTACATGTTGAGTCTGTATAGCGTAAGGCACAATAATCCCCCAAAGGACATCCTTGCACTTTCTGGATGCTTGACACTCCGTTAGTGATGGAAAAATTATAGCTACAATTAGCAAAACTGGTTTGACTTTGTGTTGTCAATTCATATTCACATAGCCCTTCCCCTGTTTTACAACCATTGGGCTGTGTTATATCACAAACCAATCCATTTCCACAACACCAAGAATTGTTGTTTTCATCAGTACAACTAACTGATTGTGTTAGATCACAAACACACGCTGTTTTTGCCTCATTCAGCATCGTCAATCCGCCGCATTCCACACATTGGCCATCGGCACAATAATGATTAGTTTTACCTTTTTCCTCACAATCTGTAGCCATTTCACATTCAATATCGCGTTCATTACATTCATTCACGCCTGCACCACAATCAAACATCCGACCGCAACACCATGTGTGTCCTTGATCATCCTGACACGATTGTCCATTGATCCCTTCCTTACATTGACATCCGTCTCCTTCCCATGTCACCTCGGACACTTCGGGGTCGCAGGCGATACATCGTCCAGATCCGTCACAATATCTGCCTGATTCCTCGCCATACTTATCTTGGCAGTTTTTTTCTGAGGCACACTCGGCAGGGATAGCCACTCCCTCAAAGCTCATCACAATCGTGTTCTCCCCCTCGACACACTCAGTAAACGCGGTATAATCTGGCTCGGTTAAAAACACCAGCTCTTCATGTCTCTGCAGGTTCAACATATATCCACAAACGTCCTTTTCCACGCCAGACACCTTCACATAATTTTGACCTTTGATGTCCCGCATCATCTGAAAGTCCTTCCCCGTTTGACTTTTGTACTGAGGTGCCTGCCACCCAGGCGCTATCTCGCCCATACGAGCGACACTTTCCATTTGGATAATCCGCCCATCGTGGACGATCTCATTCGCCTTAGATTTTGCCACAGCTCGACGGATCATTGGCACCATGATGGCCGTCAACAATCCCATGATGACCAACACCGTCAACATCTCCACCA
The DNA here is from genome assembly GCA_045660045.1 of Alphaproteobacteria bacterium. Taxonomy (GTDB): domain Bacteria; phylum Pseudomonadota; class Alphaproteobacteria; order CAAHEQ01; family UBA3637; genus UBA3637. Next base: position 29,388 of record JAZRDB010000010.1, read on the forward strand.
TACTACGTCCAGATTCATTAAACTTTACTTTTAAACGAAACACATATCCTCCTCACAATCCTTTCGGATTGTTGTCAGCTCCGCCGACTTTGGCTCGGCAGGTCTTATCCTAAAAATGCTTTGTCCCCGCTTTATCATACCGTCATTCTATGCAATTTTACGCCGAATTTCAAGGGGAAAATTTAAAAAAGTCATGCAGGCATCAAAAATCCCCCGTCAAAACAAGACGGGGGATTTAAAATATTTGTTATAAGAAATGTATCAAAAGGACATAAAAGATCTGGCAACGACCTACTCTAACGCAGCTTAAGCTGAACTACCATTGGCGTATTTTTGTTTCACGTCCGAGTTCGGAATGGGATCGGGTGGTACCAAAAAGCTATAATCACCAGATCATTTATGCTCTTTTGAAGTCTTTTTAAACAAAGTGCGTTTTTTTAAGATTACATATACGCATAGAATTTGAAGATAAAATCTTCAAGTGAATAAAGTCAATCAGGTAATTAGTATCGGTCAGCTCAACGCCTCACAGCGCTTTCACCCCCGACCTATCAATGTGGTTGTCTACCACTTCCTTAATTGGGATACCTTATTTCAAGGAAAGTTTCCCGCTTAGATGCATTCAGCGGTTATCTCGTCCGTACATAGCTACCCAGCGATGCGGCTGGCGCCACAACTGGTACACCATAGGTACGTCCACCCGGGTCCTCTCGTACTACGGGCAGCTCCTTTCAAGTATCCAACACCCACGGCAGATAGGGACCAAACTGTCTCACGACGTTCTGAACCCAACTCACGTACCGCTTTAATCGGCGAACAGCCGAACCCTTGGGACCTGCTCCAGCCCCAGGATGCGATGAGTCGACATCGAGGTGCCAAACACCCCCGTCGATGTG
>JAZRDB010000011.1:0-11674 GCA_045660045.1 Alphaproteobacteria bacterium
GAATTCTTTCTGCCATAGAGAGTGTTTTTTCCATAATCTTCCTTTCGTTAAAAAGTCAATAAATTATAACAGATTGTTGAAGATTTGTCAAGTATTTTGTCAATGATTATTTTTTGGCGTTAAAGATTTGAACCTCAATCAACGTCTGAAAGCAAAAAAAGTCGTCTTTTTAGACGACTTCACGATTTTCGGTTAGGCACAGTGCACAATTTACGAATTCACTTCGCACGACATTCAAAATTATCCCAGTTGCGATTTGAACAACGATTACATTCTTCTTCTGTGGATATAACTTCTTTTTTTGTGAGACAAGGAAGACAACTGTTATTACCTATAAAAGTACCTCTTTTAGAATGACAGGTTTTGATAAATTCTGTTGTTGGTGTTAAGATCTCCTTTGTGAAATCCAATTCTTTGTCATATTCATACCATGGATTTTTGATAATGACCGCAGGCAAACCATAAACAAGGTTATATATATCGAGCCCCAATCCATACACAAAACCGGCTACCGCAAATAATGGTGTCGCTAATAGCCATGCTCGGTTGCCATTACCCCAACCAACAATCAGTAGTGGTACTGATGCTCCCATAACTGTACCTCCTAATGCGCGCCCAGGGGGGAGCAGTGACCACGCACGTTCCGAACTAAGAGGCAATTCTGTTGTATCTTTCGCCCAAGCATCATCAGTAAAATGACTTTTAATTTCAATTTCTTTATCCTCAAAACCTGCTTTGGAAAGTTTTCCTTTTAATGAACTAAAAGACCTTTGAACTTTGATATTATCACCGGTTGTTTCATAACCTTCGACGGAGAAACAGGTGTTAGGGGGAAGTTTTAATGAAATATCTTGTTCTTTGTCATGATAGCGTGGCATAGACACACATCCAGGAAGAAGAAAACAAAACAAGATAGCTAAAAACTTTTTCATACAATCTCCTATTTCTAATAGACAATTTACATAAAATCTTGTGAGAAAGCAACAGTTTTTAAAGGATTTTCTGAATTAAGAGTTCGTAAATGGACAAAAATGACAATTTTTGACAGTAGGACATTCGAACTTGTGCAAGCGCTTAAAAACAAAAGAAAAAGTCGCCTTTTCAGGCGACTTGTATTTAGTGGTTGCGGGGATGGGATTTGAACCACATGACCTCCAGGTTATGAGCCTGGCAAGCTACCGGACTGCTCTACCCCGCGATAAGAGAGTCCTATTATACGCCTTTTGTCGTCGGTTGTCAAGTATCTTTTTTGATAATTTTTTAATAAATATGAAAAAAATGCTTGCAATATGAAAATAAAAAGATTAGATTAGCAGTTGTTGAATCATAAAAAAGGAGTGAAATATGAAAAAACAATTATTATTAGTGGCCGGTTTGGCTTTATTGACAAGTGCTTGCGCTAATTTGTGTGAATCAGATTGCGGCAAGGCTTGCAAGAAGGGTGATGTTGTATATACAGCTACACCAGCTTTGTTTGGCTTTAACTCTGCTAAATTGTCCGCAGATGATGAAGCTTATTTGAAAGAAGCTGCTGATCGTTTGAACGCCGATGTCAACGCTGACAAGACAGTGACAGCTAATGGTTATGCCTCTATGGAAGGCCCAGCTAGCTACAACGTGGATTTGTCCCGTCGTCGTGCTGAAGCCGTCAAAGGCTACATGGTCAAAGAAGGTGTTGCCGCCGATCGTATTTCCGTCAAAGGAAATGGCGCAACAGACAAATTTGGTCCTGCTTACAAAGACAACCGCCGCGTGGAAGTGGTCGTCGACTAAGCATAAAGACGCCTATAAAGGTCGGAAAGTTTTCTTTCCGGCCTTTTTTTGTAAAAAAAACTTGTGTTTTATATAAAGTCGTTTTATACTGAGTAAAAATGAAAGGGGAATCCATGAAAAAAATAGGACTTATTTTGGCGGCAATGTTGACTGTGTTGCCTGTCTATGCGGATTTCTTGGAGGGTGAAGAGGCTTTTGATAATAAACGCTATTCCGAGGCATTTCAACATTTTCGTCCATTGGCTGATTCGGGCGATTTCCGGTCCCAATATTATATGGCCTATATGTATTTAAATGGTTATGGGGTTTCCAAAAATGATCAGTTAGGTCTTTCGTATTTGCAAAAATCATTAGATCAGAACTATCATTTGGCACAAGCTTTAATGGGGTATTTATACAGCGAAGGACGGGTTGTCCCTGCAGATCCTAAAAAAGCGGTGATGTTGTATCAAAAAGCTGCAGATCAAGGTAATAGTTCGGCAATGTTGAATTTGGGGGTGGCTTATTATCAGGGCAATGGTGTGCCACGCAATTTAACAAAAGCAATAGAGTTGTTGGAAAAAATTCCAGTAGAACAAAAACCAGAGGCGGGACGTTATCTGGGAGATATTTATCTAACACAGAATTCGGATAATGCAGAAAAAGCCGTGGCCGCTTATCGATCTGCTGCCGAGGCGGGAGATTTGTTGTCTTATGTGGCTTTGGGAGACATATATTTAGATGGGCGTGGTGTGGATCAAGATGTGGAGCGGGCTTTAAAGTATTACACATATGCCGCCTCTCAAGCTTCCGGTGCCGCGCAATATGCGCTGGGGATTCTTTATGCAAATGGTCATGGGGTGTCGCGGGATCCAGTCAAAGCGCATGCTTGGCTATCTTGGGCCATGAATCAAAATTATGAACCTGCGGTGTCAGCTTTGACACAGTTGAAAACAGAGATGACTTTGACAGATTTGGATCGTGCGCGTGTTGAATTTATGAAGATTCAACAACAGGTTTTGGGAAAAGTTGCCTCGCCATTTGAGGAAGAGCGCAAAGTTCAAGAGGCAATGTTGGCCCAACAACGCAAACGCCGTTCTATGCGTCGTCGTCGTTAATAAGAAGGAGAAAAAATGAACGATTCGTTGTTACATAAATTGTTTTCTTTCCATTTTGTGTCCCTGTGTGGGGTCATTATGGCGATTTATGTGTTTTCGTTGCAAACGGAAGCACGACCCCTTTCTTCTTTCTTGTTTAATCCAACCTTGTATTTGGTGGCGTCATTGGTAGCCATTGCTGTGCGTATTATTTTGTGGCTTGTGGTGGATAAAGGGACTTTTTATGAATTTTCACACAGCCTTATTCATACATTGGAAGATTGTATCATTATCAACATTGTGTTGTTGTGTACGCTCAGCTTTTTGTTTTTAATCACCTCATTTTTGTAAAAATGAAAAAGGCAGGAAATGCTCTTCCATAAGGAAGGGTAATTGCTTGCTGGATGTATAGGCATCTAAGCGCTCTTTTAATTCGGGATCTAAATAGGCAATTGACATGGGAATTGTTTGTTGCTTTAGATTGTGCCAAACCGTTTGTTGTGGGTGTTGAGGCTTAAACTTGGATGTAAAATGCGCCTTCAAACGTCCCTGATCACGTAAGATGATATCGCAAGAAATTTGTGTGGGTGTTATTTTTTTTGCACTCACTGCAATGTCCATATTGACTTGGTCATATCCCAAGATCGCCAAAGTTATCAATGGTTGATTGAGCAAGTCTTTATTGGGATCGTAATCAAGAATTTTATCGGTTACCGAAAAAGGAGTGTGTTGTTGAAAATGGGCTATTGTAGAACCATTTAATCCTTTAAGAATCAATTGAAATTTATTGGGCGTATTAGTTAATTGAATGCGTTGCGTCATAAAAGAAGAAAATTGTGAATGGATTACATGATACAAAACCAAGGATTGTCCGTTCAGGCTTAAACCAACATCATCATACTGGACATCAGACGACAGGAAATTTTCTTTGGTAAATTGGTTTTGTAGATGTTGTACACGGTAGGTTGAACAGGTCATTAATCCCGTTAATGCAACAAACCCAAGTGTTAAAGATAATATGATTGTATTAGTTTTCATCAAAGCACCACTCTTTCTGACATGGGTTAGCAGATGTCAATTGCACAACAGTATCTTTTCCGTCATATGTAAAAGCCCCCTGAATCATATACCATCCTGGTGACAAGGCTGTTTGTCCGCTTAATAATAATGTTTGTGGAATTGTGGTCACGGCCATTTGGTTCTCATCCATATGATCAACATAAACAACGGCTTGCCCTTTGGATTGTGTGCCTGTAATTTGAGTAATTAAAGATAAATCAATGGCGGATTTAAGATTGGTTAATCGTTTTTGGGGTAATTCTTGTGGTTTTTGTGTAGGGGCTTGGCCATAAGTAGTTTGAACTTCCCCTTGTTTATCTGGACGGATTGTCAAAATGTTTTCCCCATTTTCGCGGCGCAATTCGGTTGGCTTTGGGATGGTGGTTTTGTCAATGGGTTCGCGATAATTCATTGTGATTGATTCTTTGTCAAAATCAACGTCCGCTTGGAATATAGCCATATCTGTATCCAGTTTGTTTAAGGATGTTCCAAGAATTTGGATGCCTTTTGCCTCTGGACACAATTGTAATAAATGTGTTTGTGCTTGTTTAACGATAGCACTTTGGAACAGGCTTTGTTTAAAATCGGCTGTTGGTTCGTGTGCCACTAATAAAATGGGTGTTTCTGGGCATGGATAAAAGGCTGAGTAATGTTGCCCATCCATATATTTTGCCCGTGCAACAAGGTAATATGATAGATGTAAATCTTGATCCTTCCCTGTTTGATAAATAAAATCTTGAATGCCATCATCGGGAGAAGAACGGACATAATGCTCAATGGGGCCAGTGAAATTGGTCAGCCAGTAGCCCTGATGAAAAAAACCATGCAATGTTTCCACAGTTCGATTTAAGGAATCTTTTAATGCAACTGTAGTAAACCCTTGAACAACACCATCTTGGCAATAGCTTTTATCCAGCTCAATGGACCATAGATTTTTAGGTTTTTTCGTTAAATAATGAATTTTGCAGGCCTTATCGGGCGTGTACAAGTCTTGCTCATCCAAAAAATCAGCATAGGCGGGAAGGGTGCATAGTAAAGAAAGAAGGATCAGTTTCTTCATCTATCCCCCTGCGGCGCCACAACAAAACAGGCATAGTTCTTGTTTTGCAAGGTATTACAAGCAGATTGCGCCATTTGTTTTGTTCTGAATCCCGTCAGGCGAGAACGATAAGTTTGTGCATTTTTGCGTTGTGTTTGAACCAAATAATTTGGATTTTTCAAGAAAGATAATGCGCGATTGGCCATAGAAAATGCCTTTTCTTGAGTATTAAAAGCGCCAATTTGGATAGACCAATTGTAATCTGGATTTTGAATCACCGCCACGGTTTGAGTATATGTTGGCCGCCCATTGCGCTGTGCTAATTTTTTGCCGGCTGTCAAAGCATTTTGTGCTTGTCGTTTCATCATAGGAGCGAAAACGGCCATATTCAATTGATTTACCATCACTTTGCGTTGCAGTGGATCAAAGGCGGGTTGCAGACGCCCCTGAGCCACAGCTTGTTGCTGGCGGCGGACCTTTTCAAAACCAGAATCTAATAGAGCCCTTACATAGTTATCACGTTCTTTGACAGATTGATCACCAATAACGATACCTAACAAACGGCGATTACGTTGTTTGGCGGTAGAAATGATGTTATATCCCACGGCGGAGATGTAGCCCGTTTTAAAGCCTTCAGCACCTTGATAATCCATCAATACGTGGTTGTGCGTTTTATATTCACGCCCATGGTATGTAAAAGATTGGGTGGAAAACAGAGGATAGTAGTGTGGGAAATTCTTGATAGTGGCTAATGTTAAAATGGCCATATCATGAGCACTTGACAGTTGATCTGGGTGATATAGACCAGAAGCATTTTTAAATACAGTTTGTGCCATACCTAATTGGGCGGCCGCCTGGGTCATCATGTTTGAAAAATCTTTTTCTGATGGGGCCAAAGCTTCGGCCAATACAACTGCTACATCATTGGCAGATTTAACAATCAAAGCCAAAATGGCTTCTCGAACAGAAATGGTGTCACCAGGCACAAGATCCAGATTGGATGGTTCTTGTGATGCGGCCCATTCGGAAACGGGTAACTGAGAATCCATCTTCAACCAGCCTTGATCGAGGGCGGCAAAAGTCAAGTATAATGTCATCACTTTTGTTAAAGAGGCGGGTGGCAATGGTGTGTCTATGTTTTGACGGGAAAAAATATAGCCGCTATCAACATCGGCAACCAAACAGGACATCGGCTGAGCGAAAGCCGTTCCTCCCAAAAAGCAAGCCAATAAAAACAAAATTCTCCACATACCTTTGTTGTAACTGAAAAATTGGGGCTTTTCAAGTATTATTTTGGTGTTTTATTGCTTTTTTTTTAAAAAAATGATATTTTTGACTCATGAAACACAAAATTGGGGCAGATTTTTTACGCGAAAAGCTTAAAACCGTCTCGGCTCGACCCGGCGTTTACCGCATGCTGGATGGGGCTGGCGAGGTTTTATATGTCGGCAAAGCAAAAAATCTTAAGCATCGGTTAACAAATTATGTACAAGATAAAAGATTGTCCTATCGTATTCGCCAAATGGTGAGTAAAGTGCATGATTTGATTACGGTTGAAACCGCGGGTGAGTCCGAAGCATTTCTTTTGGAAGCAGAATTAATCAAGCAATTTCATCCATATTATAATATTTTGCTAAAAGATGATAAAAGTTATCCATATATTTTGTTGACAAAGGAAAAATATCCAAGGCTTTGCAAATATCGGGGTGATCGCAAAAAAGATGGTACCTATTTTGGTCCGTTTGATTCTGGATTGTCGGTCAATAATACTATTAAAGCATTGCAAAAAATCTTTGGTGTTCGGTCGTGTACAAATACATATTTTAATGCAAGAAAGCGTCCGTGTTTGTTGTATCAAATCAAACGTTGTACGGGACCTTGTTGTGGATGTATAAGCGAGGAAGAATATGCGGCTGTTGCAGATCAGGTGCGTGCTTTTATGACGGGAAAATCGGCTCATTTACAAGAGCAATTGACAAAAGAAATGCAAGCACTGTCCAAAGCACAAGAATTTGAAAAAGCGGCGGCGGTGCGTGATAAGATATGGGCTCTAAATCATATTCAGGGGACAGGAACGTTACAATCTTCCGAGTCAACAGATGCTGTGGCGATTGTGACAGAAGGGGCTTATACATGCGTTCAAATCTTTTTCCATCGGCCGAATTTGTCGGGCAATATCTATCAAGTTATGAAAGATTTTAGTGTGGAGGAATTGCCAACACTATTGCTGCAAATTTATGATAAAACAACGCCACCAGCGATAGTGTGTTTATCCGAACAATTGGAAGAACGTAAAAGTTTTGAGATGGCTCTGTCCAAAATGGCCAATAAAAAAGTGTCTGTTGTCTGCCCGCCGTTTCGTTTGGCGCGGCGTCAATGGATGACGGAAGCAATGCAAAATGCAACGCAAACGTTACGACAGAACATGGATAAAGAAGCGGTGGCACATGAAAATTGGCGAGCTTTGAAAGATTTGTTTGGTGTGAAAACATTAAATAAAGTTGAAGTTTATGACAATAGTCATATCCAAGGTGCAGCGGCTGTGGGTGCTATGGTTGTTGCGACGGAGCAGGGGTTTCAAAAAAATCTGTATCGCCGTTTTAATATTGAGCAAGAAAGTACAAACGATGATTTTGGTATGATGCGGGAAGTTTTGATGCGCCGTTTGAAACGTGGTCTAAAAGAAAACGATTTGCCCGACGCGATTATTTTGGATGGTGGTAAAGGGCAAATGAGTCAGGTTTTAAATGTCTTTGAAAAAATGGGAGTGTCGGATGTGCGTGTTTTGGCGATGGCAAAAGGGGCAGGGCAACATGACAAAGGGCTGGAAACATTGTTTTTGGATAATGCGCCAACAACCCCAATTGTGCCAGACCACAAAAGTCAGTTGATGTTTTTGCTGCAACGCCTTAGGGATGAGGCCCATCGATATGCTATTGGATCGCATCGCGCGAAACGGTCACGTGAAATGTTCCATGAAACTTTGTTAGATATTGAAGGTATCGGAACGAAGCGTAAAAAAGATTTGATGGCACATTTTGGTTCTGTGCGTGCGATTTCGGGGGCGTCTATGACTCAATTGATGTTGGTTCCAGGATTTAATGAAAAAATTGCAAAAAAGGTCTATACTTTTTTCCACGGTTAGTATATAATGCGTTCCAACGGAGGTAGAGGCATGACACAAAAAAAACACAAAACCAAGAAACAACGTCGCAAAGAAATTGTGCAAAAAGTAAAAACAACGGCTCAAGTTGTTCGAAAAGGAATTAATATTCCCAACCTTTTAACGATGGGGCGTATTTGGGCGATTCCCGCCATCGTGTTGACAATGTTCTTGGATAAAATTGCCGAAAATGCGGATAAACCAACATGGGCTTGGATTGGTGTGGGTTTATTCATTGCCGCAGGCATTACTGATTATATGGATGGTTACTTGGCTCGGCATTTGAATCAATTGTCTCGCTTTGGTCGTATTTTGGATCCAATTGCTGATAAATTGTTGGTGGGGTCTATCTTGATTATGTTGGCATGGCAGGGTAAGTTGGACAGCATTATGGTTGTGCCAGCTGTCATTATTTTGTGCCGTGAAATTTTGGTATCTGGTTTACGTGAATTTTTGGCGGAAATTCAAGTTGGATGTCCAGTGACAAAATTGGCAAAATGGAAGACGACTTGCCAGATGATTGCTTTGCCAGTTTTAATGGTTGCAAAGGCCAATTATTCAGGATTTGCCTCTGGATTTTTGACGTGGGCAGGTTGGATTGCCCTGTGGGGAGCAGCTATCTTGACGGTTAAAACGGGCTATGATTATTGGAAGTCAGGCCGTCAATATATGGATGAATAAAAATAATAAAGCCGCGCGTTTAGATGACTTTTTAAGCGTTGAACGGTATTGGTAAATTAGAATGTGTCCATTAAAAGGAATCAAAATGCCGAGGAAGAAAGCACATAAGACGACATTGATACTTGAAGGTGGTGCCATGAGAGGCCTGTACTCTGCGGGTGTCTTGGATGTGTTTATGAAAAACAGTATCAATGTTGATACTGTCTATGGTGTGTCGGCTGGCGCTTTATTCGGGTTGAACTATAAATCTCGGCAAATCGGTCGTGCATTAAGATATAACCTGAAATATGTTAACAACAAAAATTACATGGGACTTTATTCATTGCTGACTACGGGCAACATTATGAATAAGGAGTTTTGTTTTAAAAAGCTCGTGTACGAATTGGACAAACTGGATTTTGAAACGTATAAAAAAACACTCGTTGACTTTTATGCGGTTGTCACAAATTTAAAGACAGGCAAACCCGAATATATCAAAATTGATGATGCTGAAAAGGGAATGGAGTATTTTCGGGCATCTGGTTCTATGCCATTTGTATCCAAACCCGTTAAAATAAAAGGCAATTATTATTTGGACGGGGGAATTAGCGATCCTGTGCCTTTAAAGAAAGTCCTGGGAACCAAGACGGACAAAATCATTGTTGTCTTGACGCGGCCATCGGGTTATAGAAAGAAAAATTTACATTTGCATGCTCTTTATAAACTGTTTTATAAAAAGTTCCCGAAGTTCGTTGAAACGGGAAGTAATCGCCATAATACATATAACAAGACCATGGATTTAATTGAAAAATACGAGGCTCAAAAGAAAATCATTGTCTTGCGTCCATCCAAGTTTATCAAAGTCAAACGGACGGAAAAAGATATTACAAAATTGCAAAGCATGTATGATTTGGGTGTTTCAGATTGCAAAAAGAAACTTAAAGAAATAAAAGAGTTTATAAAACGGTAAGATATTTCTCTTGACATTTTTACCAAACTTCTTTAGGATGCTCAAAAGAACAAGAACATCAACGCTGACTGGGGGGGATAGGCGCTAAATGAGGTTAGGAATATGGCAAAACTGTCCTTTTATTATGCTGTGATGGGTGGTGGTAAAACCACATCTCTTTTACAAACTGAATATACTTATCGCAAGAACGGATTCAAACCGCTTATGATTAAACCCAAATTGGACGATCGTGAGGGCGCTCAGAACGGTTGGGGCCCAATTTCTAGCCGTATTTTGACCAGCAAACATCAAGCACTTTATGTAGATGCTATTACACCTGAAGCATTGCAAGGCATTGACTACAATATCATTTTGGTGGATGAAGTGCAGTTCTTTAAGGAGAAGGATATTGTGGCCTTATCCGAGATTGTGGATAAACAAAATATTCCAGTGTTGTGCTATGGATTAAAGACGGACGTTAATGGCAACTTGTTTGAAGGCACAGCAAAATTGATGGCGATTGCGGACGAGATAACTGAGGTTGCCCACCCGTGTAAATGTGGGGAAAAAGCAACGCATCACATTCGCCGAGTTGATGGACAAGTGGATGCAGGTGGTGCCGCTATTGCGGTGGAAAAGGGTAATGTCACCTATGAATCTGTTTGCCGTAAATGTTGGAAGAAACTGATGGGCTTGGGAAGATAAAACACACCACAAATGGTGAGAGGTATCTTGCAAAACGGGAGGTAATCTTGACTCTTTCAATATAAAAAACAGGCGGAATAAATCCACCTGTTTGTTTTTCATATACACTTAGAAAGTATATCTTAAACCCAAAGATACCTTATGATTTGTAAATCCTATTTTTCCTTCATCTTTTTTGATTTTACCCAAATCTTCGTACCTATATCCCAAAGTTAAATCAACATTGTCATTCAATTCATAGGCAACACCCAAGCCAGCATTCCAACTCAAATCTTTGTCCTTTTTTGTCCTTTTTGAGCCCATCGCACTCACGGAAAAATCCAACCAGCTATAACCGATACCAGCACCGATATAGGGTTTGAATTTTTTCAGTTTTTCACACATTGGAATGTCCCAATAACCGTTCAAGAAAACACCTTTTGACTTGAATTCCACAGGAATTTCAAGTGTAAACATCCCCCCTCCGATTGCAAGAGCATCCTCTGCCTTGTCGTTATAATATCCTTCTAAACCAAGTCTGAATTGATCTGATTTTGCACCAATTTCAATTGAACCCCCTTGGAAAAGATTGTCATGAAATTTTCGGGAGCCTGAATCATCTTTCACTTTATTTTTCATAAAGTTTTCACTAATCTTACCCTCAATATAAGGTTTAACTTCCAATGCGGAAGCACTAGTTGCAATTAAAGCGATTGTTGATAACAATAATAATTTCTTCATATTTTTATATCCTTTCAAAAAATAAAATTCACAGGAGCTTCTTGCTCCATATCAAAACGTTAACATATTTTTTTATTAAATGCAACAATATTTAAAACATAATAAAATCAGCTACTTTCATGATAACGAGTTCGATTGCTCATGAAAATATGCGTCTTTTGTCTGCACTCCAATCGAACCAGCTAAAGCTATTGATTTTAAAAGAAACAGTCGCCTTTTCAGACGACTTGTTCAAAGTGGTGAGAATCTATGGCAACCACATCATGCTTTGCAGCGCAGTTTTTATTATATTTTTAAATATTGAAAAATTATTCTTATAAAAAGTTATTGACAAGGACAAATAAAAGGTATAAAATCACTCACCATGACAAAAAGTATTAATTTCTTGGCTTTTAATTTGGCTTTCTTTTGGTTTACCAAAAACCAGAAGGAGCGCTTTTTGTTGTAAAATATAAATAGATTTTTAATAACAGTAAGGAGCTCTTTCGTGTGAAAGGGCTTTTTTATTTTTAATGAAAGGAAAAATACAG
>JAZRDB010000012.1:0-153434 GCA_045660045.1 Alphaproteobacteria bacterium
ACCAATCTAATGCCGCGATAGCATCAGCTAATTCACCAACACCCGTTCCGTCCATTTGACCAGCAGATGTACCAACACCACGATAATTCAATCGCAACACTGAATAGCCAAGCCCAGCAAATGCTTGGAATAATGTATATGTGACTTTGTTATTCATTGTCGCCCCTTGTTTGGGATCAGGAGGCAATACCAACATCAATGGCGCTGTTGGATTTTCAGAACGATAAAAACGACCTTCCAAACGACCACATGGTCCCGCAAAAAATACTTCTGCCATAAAAAACCTCCTTGTTGGCTTATCTCTTGATAATGAAACTACAACATTTTTTTCAAAAAAGCAAGATTTTTATTGACAATTACTTTAAAAAGAGGTATAAATATATCCATTGGCGGAGTAGCTCAGTTGGTAGAGCGGTGGAATCATAATCCATGTGTCGGGGGTTCGATCCCCTCCTCCGCTACCATTTTTTTATATTGTTTGTTCTTATCTCAAGGGGGGAATCGATGACAAGAACACAATTAGATTTCAAATCTTGGATTGACACACACAAACAAAAGAAAGAAACAATTGGGCAATGTCTGACGCGCATCGTAAAATCAAAAACAACTGCCTTTGATCTATTAGAATATATTACCCATAACTCCAGACAAAATAAAGCCAACTTTCGCTTAATTATGAAAGCGATTCCACAAAAAGAAGTATTTAATAAATGGTTCAAAGCCTATACAAAACAATACGAACTTTTTATGCACGATAAATGGAATCACGCCAAACGCATTGAAGACGTTTTAATCCTTATTCCTAATTTCACTCCATGGGCTTTACATGATCGTTTTGGTTCCATCCAAATTGGCACCATTCCCTCTGAGTTTCAAGATCAAGATTCTTATCTCATCTTCCTGGATAAAGTCTATAATAGTCCCGTGATGCAGAAGTATCGTCAATTTAAATCGTTGGAATGCGATCTCAAAAACTTGGCCAAAGTTTATCCTGCCGTTAAGAAAATAGATTGGTTTAATTTAACAAAACGCAGACAATTTTTATCTGGATTATTAGCCAAGATTATTGGACATCCCTTTATCATCCGCAATAATAAGCACAGATATCAGGTACGATATTTGTGTAATCCTTTCTCTCCTAAAATAGTGTTTCAAATTAAATCTGACACAAAACAAACTTATATTTTAAAAATGGCAGCCCATCAATATGGCCTCATCGATTGTGACACGAAAAGAAAAGAGATTGAAAACCAAGCTATTCGTGCCGACTCCCCTTATTCTAATGCACTAATAGAATTTTATTTAAAATTAAATAAGTGTCCTCACGCCCCAGATATTTTATATTACACAGACAAATATGAAGCCGGTCTATATAAAGAGCAAAAAGGTAAACCATTTACTTCAAAGACTAAACCAGATTTCGTCATTGTAAATAATAAATATTTAAAGGACGCTAATCGGTTGGGCATTTATGTCAATGATGTTTCCCCACGTAACTTTATATGGGATAAATCTCACAAACTAAAGATCATTGATATCGGTCATGCCACTTTTGCCAATCCATTGACACAAGACATCCCCGGACTTACCTTTACATTTGGTAACTTATGTGGACAAGATTATCTGACACACTTTGGTGTTTTAAGCATGGAGGATTAATTGGACCCAAAAGATAAAAATTATATTGCCAAATTGTTGCACGGATTAAAAATTAAATCCGCCGATGCTTTAGATGTTATTATGGGCCCCAACGAATTGAAAAGTGTCTTGGCAAATGTCTCTGCAAAAGATTTTTTAGGCAAACATGCATGGATCAATCTACACACCCATTCCAATGCTTCAGATGGCGCCCTATCACCAAAAGAATGGCTTGAAAATGCTTACAAATGGAAACAAACACACCATTTACAAAACTATCTTATTGCTTTAACAGATCACGACACCTTAAACGGTTTAATTTCCCTTTTAAAAGCAATTGTGAAGAACAAAAGAAAATATGATGGTCTTCGCATTGTATTAGGTGCCGAACTCAGCTGTTCATTTGAATCACCGCTGTTGCGCCGACCATTAGATTTTGAAATCTTACATTATGGCATCAATCCGTTTGATAAAGAATATACAAAAATTTTACAACAACAAGCCGATGCTCGCCACAAAGCTCTACCCATTATGTTTCAATTTTTGAATAAAAAATATCCATGGTTACACGCAGACATAAAACAGTATTATCAAACGAAATATTACAGCCGATCGATGCAATTGGGCATTGGTGTCAATTGGTTATATAATACGACGGCCTATTTCCAATCCATTACTCCACAAGGAACAGATCTATCAAATGTTATAGACGACATGATGGCTTTTGGTTTTCAAAGTAAAAACAATGGTTCGTGGTGGCTATCAACAAAGCTATTATCATTTATTAAAAAACATGGGGGATTTGCCAGTATGGCTCATCCGTATCGTTTACAATTAGGGCAAAAAATAAACTCCGATATAAACATATTTATTCCATCTTTTTTTAAAACAATGCGTCAAAAGGGCATGGAAGCCACAGAACTTTTCTATGGGAAAATGCGTCAAATGCAACCTGCATTTGATGTCTTACAGGCCGGGAAGCGCCCTCAAAATGACACAGATTACTGGGTCCGCTTGATTTGGGAAACATCTCGTTCTGTTTTCCCATATGCAACTGGTGGATCCGACAATCATAACAATTATCTGGGCACATTTCAATTTGAAAACAAAGAAAATGCTTGGCAACAATTGCTGTCCTATTGGCACGAAATACAACCTTTGATTCAGAGAGGCTATCGTGTTTTAGACAAAGAAGTAACTATGGGGCTGCCTGGCCCATGTATGCCAGCATTTGATGTCAATTTTGATTTTGGAATTGGATCTCCCTATGGCAAAGCCGCTGAACGCGTTTGGCAATTTTGGGACAAAACCGTTCACAAAATTTTGCTAGGTCCATCTGGAAGCACTAACAAAGAGGCACACCATTCGCCATATGTTTCCGACGATAAACATCCAAATCCATATTTTATTCCTGTTGAATATTTTATCTCACAAGGTAAAATCTCTTTGGTGCAACAAAAACAGCTTAACCTTTCACCAGTAAACGATAACGACATTGATTTTGATCAAGTTGAATCAAACTTTAAACGCTTGACCGCCATCCTTCATTACGACGACAAGGAAATTAATATTTTGGCCACTAAATTTAAACATAGCTGCAAACACGCTTACATAGCTGATTTACAAGTTTGTTTACCATATGATTTAGTTAAAAAATACCCAAATTTGTTTTTAAAGAACTTCACATTGGGAACTCCAGCAGACAACATTTCTGAGCAATCCAGAAATTGGGGATTTCCAGTATTAAACCCTGAAAAAATGTGGACGTCCAAGGGGCTTGGGCCAGCTGGAAAATTATGGCAAGATATTATTGATTACACTATCACTGGCGCAAAAGGAGGCCTTAGAATTGATCACTTCATTGGATTCGTAAATCCCTATGTCATTTCTAGCAATCCCACAATTTCAAACGGACGCTTGTACTCATCTCCCAACCATCCAATCTTAAAAAAGTTTGCCCTCACAAAACCTGAGCAATTTTATAAAATCGTTGATAAAATAGTTCTGCCTGTTTTAAAAAAACATCGCCTATCTATCAAAGATTTGTATCCAGAAGATATCGGAGCCAGACCTGAGCAATTAGACAACGTTTTGAACCACTTTGGATTAGGACGTCTTGTTGTTGCACAATTCAATAATCCTAAAGATCCAAATCACATGTATCACCTGATGAACACAAAACCACAAGATGTCGCTACATTAGATACACATGATACACCGTCCATCCAATCATTCTTTAATTCATTGAATGAGACGCAACGATATACCTTTGCGCAATCGTTGGCAAAATCTTTAAGGTTTAATTACACAAATGATTTAAAATCTACCCAACAATTGGTACGTATGCAATGGGGTGAATTATTAACATGTTCCGCCAAACGTGTACAAGCCTTCTTTACAAGCTGGACAGGACAAATCGGCCGTTATAATCAACCAGGCACCCCACACAAATGGTGTTTACGTTGCACCACCGATTTTGACGAGTTATATTTTAAAAACTTCCAAGCGGGGCTTGCCTACAATCCACTGGACGCCATCTCTTTAGCCATTTATGCCAGAGGAGATACATTTTACCAAAAAAACAAAAATCTTGTTGCCCAATTACGTGACGCGGAAGCTCATCTTTATAGTCTGGTTCATCAATGGCTTCAAGCTTAATTTTTCTCAAGATTATCAAAGCGACCAAACTCGCCATTAAAGTATAATTTCACGGTTCCAGTTGGACCATGACGTTGTTTAGAAACAATCAATTCTGCCTGATTCGCAAGCTCCAATTTCTTTTGTTCCAACTCGGCCATACGCAAAGCAAATTTTTCAGGTGTTTCATTTAAATGGCGCTGCGGTTGTTCATTTTGCAAATAATAGATTTCACGATAAATAAACATCACGATATCCGCATCCTGTTCAATAGATCCGGATTCACGCAAATCCGACAACATTGGGCGTTTATTATCACGCTGTTCAACCAACCGCGACAACTGAGAAAGCACAATAACTGGAACTTCCAATTCTTTTGCCATAATCTTGAGAGCACGTGTCATTTCTGACAATTCCTGCACACGATTTTCAGAACGGCCAGAGGACGAAATCAGCTGTAAATAGTCAACAATAATCAACCCAAGCCCTTGCTCTTTATTACGCAACATTCGACGGGCACGATTTTTAATTGCATTCACGGTAATGCCTGGCGTCTCATCTACATACAAAGGCACCTTAGACAACAAACTGACCCCAGCCGATAGTTCTTCAAACTGCTCCTCGGTTAATTTTCCGGTTCGCATTAAGTGATTGGAAACACTTGCCTTGGAAGACAAAATACGACCGGCCACCTGTTCAGCCGACATTTCCAAAGAAAACAAAGCCACAGATTTTTTCGTTGCACCTGGCTTTTTGTTTTCTTTTTCAAAATGTTGTGCCACATTAAAGGCAATCGTCGTTGCCAACGCCGATTTCCCCATCGCAGGACGAGCCGCCAAAATAATTAAATCAGTATTGTACAATCCACCTAATAACTTGTCTAAATCAATCAATCCCGTCGGCACACCAGAAATCCCAGCTGGATTTTTCATCGCCTCCTCGGCGGACGATAAAGTGGATTGTAAAGCAGTCCCTAATGCCAAAGGTCCACCATCCAACTCACGCTCGTTCGCCAATTCAAATAAAGATTTTTCAGCAAATTCAATTTGTTCTGTTGCTTCTTCATCCAAATTACGATCAAAGGCCTTGTTCACAACGTCCGTTCCCAAAGAAATCAACTGACGCCGAGTATAGCAATCCAAAATTTCGCGTGCATAATCAACAACATTGATAATCGTAGATGCCGCAGATACCAATTTCGCCAGATATTCCACGCCCCCCACATCTTTTAAGGCATCATCATGCACGAATAACGGTTTCAGCGTCACAATATCGGCAATACGACCTTGATTGATATAGGATTCACATGCTTCATAAATTTTGCCATGAACTGCGTGCACAAAATGAGAGGGTTTTAAAAACTCGGACACTTTTTCAAGATTACGGTTGTCCGATAAAATAGCACCCAAAACAGCCTGTTCAGCCTCTAGGTTTTGCGGTGGAATACGTGGTGCGTCGGTTAAAGCAACCATGGAAGTCCTTTTGTTAACTTATTTTTAACCAATATACAAAACTTTTTTTCAAAAAGCAACCTTTTTATTTGCATTTTTTTCTTTTTTTAGTTACAGTGGAACAAAAGGAGAACATATGATTGGAAAACTGACAGGAATTATTGATTCTTTTTACGAAGATTATTTGATTTTGGATGTAGCTGGGGTCGGCTACCGCGTCTTTTGTTCAAGCAAAACAATGGGCAAAATGCCGACCAAAGGTGGCACTGCTTCTCTGTGGATTGAAACGCAGGTTCGGGAAGACCATATTCACCTGATTGGTTTTGCCGATACAGTCGAACAACAGATGTTCAATTTGCTTAGCACCGTCCAAGGTGTAGGTGCAAAGGTGGCTTTGGCGATTTTATCCGCCCTATCCCCCAACGAGATTCAAATGGCCGTCATGGCAAATGACAGCAAGGCCTTTACACGCGCCAATGGTGTCGGTCCAAAATTGGGTGTCCGTTTAGTCACAGAATTAAAAGGCAAGATGGGATCTTTGGGCGCCAACGAAGCGATGCCTGTGTTGGGTGGCGGGACATCTTCTGCTCCTGTACAAAATCAAGCAATGGAAGAAGCTATTTCTGCTTTGGCAAACTTGGGCTATGCACGAATTGAAGCCGGCATGGTGGTTGCTAATGTTTTACGCCAAAACCCAGAATTAGAGACCGCGGAACTCATCCGCCTATCATTACGCGAAATCGGCAAAGGGAGTTTATAAACCATGGTAGAGAATAGAATTATTGCACCGCAAAAACAAACGGGAGATGAAGAACTTTACAAAGGCTTGCGGCCGCAAAGTTTAGACGACTTTGTTGGACAACACACGCTCTGTCAAAACTTGCGTGTGTTTGTAAATGCTGCCCGCGATCGACAAGAAGCCATGGATCACGTATTATTGTTTGGCCCACCAGGATTGGGTAAAACAACTTTGGCTCAAATTGTAGCAAAGGAATTAGGCGTCAATTTCCGTCCCACCTCTGGTCCTATGATTTCAAAGTCGGGAGACTTGGCTGCCATTTTGACAAATTTGGAACCACGCGATGTCTTGTTCATTGACGAAATTCACCGGTTAAATCCAGCCGTGGAAGAAGTGCTTTATTCCGCCATGGAAGATTATCAATTGGACATTGTAATTGGCGAAGGTCCTGCCGCTCGTTCGGTGCGCATTGACCTCCCCCCATTCACATTGATTGGAGCTACAACTCGTTCTGGTTTGCTTTCCACCCCATTGCGTGACCGTTTTGGAATTCCAATGCACCTAACCTTTTATGATACAGATGATTTACAAAAGATTGTGGAGAGAAACGCCCGTTTGCTCAATATGAATATGACAACCGAAGGTGCACATGAAATTGCCAAACGTTCTCGTGGAACGCCTCGTATCGCAGGACGTCTCTTGCGTCGTGTCCGTGATTTTGCTGGCAATGAATCCATTACTGCCGAATTGGCTGACAAAGCGCTAACACGATTAGAGGTAGATAAGCAAGGCCTTGATGCTATTGACCGCAGATACCTGCGCTGTATTGCCGAAAAGTATGCTGGTGGTCCCGTGGGAGCAGATACTTTAAGCGCTGCATTATCCGAAGAACGTGATACTTTGGAAGAAGTAATTGAGCCATATTTGATGCAACTCGGCCTTGTCATGCGCACGCCACGTGGGCGTATGCTATCGCCGGCCGGCTATAAACACTTGGGGCTCAAAACACCTGCCCAATATGTCCAACCTGATTTATTAGAGGATACAGAAGAATGAAAATACACGATTTTACTTTCAGAATCTATTATAAAGATACGGACGCCAGCGGTATTGCCTACCATGCCAACTATTTGACCTATGCCGAACGAGCCCGTAGCGAATGGTTTAATGATGCCGGTATGCCCATCACAGACTTGCTGGCTCGTGGTGACGCCTTTGTCATTTGCCGTGCAGATATTGAGTATAAACGCCCTGCTCCATTGAATGCCTTGGTGACAATCAAAACTGCTGTCAAAGAAATCAAGGCTGCCAGTTGCGTCAGCGAGCAAACCTTTTGGATTGGCGATCAACATATTGCTACTGTTCATGTGGATGCGGTCAGTGTGGACACAAAGACTTTACGTCCGAAACGGATTCCAGCCGATATTCGTGCGTTGTATGAAAACTATTTAGTGGAAGGAGAAAACTAATATGCAAAACGAAGTGATTCACTCATCTATTTCAATGATGGCAATGTTCCAAAACGCCGACATTTTTATGAAATGCCTTATTTTGGGGCTGTTATTTGCGTCCATTTGGTGTTGGGCTATTATCTTTGACAAAATGATTACCCTAAAACGCATCAACGAAGGCATGAAGAAATTTGAAGAAAAATTTTGGAAGACAACTTCCTTATCGGATTTTTATCAAGACTATGCCAAAGATGGCCGCGATCCTTTGTCACAGATTTTCACCACTGCTTTTCAAGAATGGCGACACAATCAAGAACATGCTGAAAAAAGCGGATTAAAATTATCTGAACGCTTGAGCAAAAGTATCCAAATTACTATCGACAAACTCGTAGAAAAATTAGAAACACGCATGATTTTCTTGGCCTCCACAGGTTCCGTTGCGCCATTGTTAGGTCTATTCGGAACGGTATGGGGAATTATGGACAGCTTTAATGCCATTGGCGCTACACAAAGCACAAATATCGCCGCCGTTGCGCCTGGTGTAGCAGAAGCGCTATTCACAACCGCCGTTGGTTTGATTGCTGCTATTCCTGCCTTAATTGGCTACAACAAAATTACTCATGATATAGATCGTGTAACGGGCAGAATGGAAACATTCTCAGACGAACTCACAACCATTTTGGAGACACAAAGGAGTGTAAAATGAGGCATCGTCGCCATACGAATAATATTAAATCTGAAGTCAATTTAACACCTCTGATTGACGTGATGACAAGCTTGCTTGCCATCTTCATGATCACGGCGCCGTTACTTACAACCGGCATCCCTTTGAATCTACCAAAAGGCGACGGAAAAGCCATTGAAAGTCCCGAAAAAACATTGGATATTAGTATTGACAAACAAGGAAAGATTTTTGTTGGAACTCAAGAGGTTACGATGGACACTTTAACTAAAAAAGTAAGTGCTATTGTGAAAGAAAATCCTAAAATCCAGATGATGATTTCGGGCGACAGCGAAGCACACTATGGGCAAGTAATTGAAGTCATGGCTCTGCTCCGCACCGCTGGTTTCACACAGGTTGGATTAAAAACAGATTCAAAAGTCATGGAAGACAAAAAATAATGCAACGTAAGGCGTTTTTACTTTCTTTGGGATTGCATGCCGTGGTCATCAGTTTGATGTTCGCGGATTTTCATTTTACCAAAGAATATACAAAAGCGCCCCCAGCCATTTTGATGGTAGATTTAACGAAAGTTAAAATTGCCGATAAAACAAACTTACCTCAAAAAGCTATTCCCAAAAAGGAAACACAAAAAGTAGAACCTAAAAAAGAAGATCCAAAGCCTGCTCCAAAAGTGGATACTCCAAAACCAGAGGTAAAAGCACCCGAGCCAAAACCAGAACCAAAGCCGGCCCCTGTTCCAAAGGATGCTGTGGCGATTCAACCAAAGCAAGAAGAAAGGAAAAAAGAACCGGACAAACCAGCGGCAAAACCAAAGCCCAAAAAGCCAGATTACAATTTAAAATCGTTGTTGGCCAGCGTGGAAAAAGTGCGCCAAGATGCCCCCGCTCCACAACCAGAACAACCCGTCACAGAGGAAGCATTGGACAACGGAACAGAAGGCCGTATGGACAAAATTTTAACCATTTCCCATCGTGACTTTATCGCCTCAAAATTGCGTGATTGTTGGAACATTGACGGCGGCGCACAAGACATCGATGAAATCGTTATTGAAGTGAAAGTTTTGGTCAACAAGGATGGATCCATCCGTGACGCAAAAGTGATGAACAATATGCCCCTACCCGCGTTCCGCTCACTTTCCGAAAGCGCCAGACGAGCTGTCTATATTTGTGCGCAAAAAGGTGCTGACTCACCGTTCAAGATTTTGTCAGACAATTATGCTGACCATTATAACGATTGGAAAGAATTACACTTGAATTTTAATCCAATGAATGCTAATGTGTTTTAAAAAGGGGAAAAAATGAAAAAACTATTTCTAATTTTAGCAGCATTTTTCATCACTTCTGCGCAGGCGGAATTGCACATCAATATTGATGGGGCGAAGTCTGATCCAACACCTATTGCCATTACTGATTTTGCTTCCCGAGGTTCTGATTTGGGTAAATTGATTCCTCAGGTTGTTCAGGCCGATTTAGAACATTCTAACCTGTTTCGAGTTGTTGATCAAGACGCCTATATTCAACAAATGGATCGACTAGATACGCCCCCACGCTTTGCAGATTGGCAAGCCATCGGTGCTCATGCATTGATTCATGGAGAAATCACCGAGGGATTGGATGGCAAAATCCATGTGGCATTTCGCGTGTGGGATGTTTATGCTCAGCAGCAATTGGATGCCAAAACATTATCCACTGCCCCAGAAAGTTGGCGCAAAATTGCCCACATTATCGCCGACACAATATACGAACGTTTGACCGGTGAAAAAGGTTATTTTGATACCAAGATTGCCTTTGTTTCTGAAAAAGGAACGGCCGGCGAACGTGAACGCAGATTAGCCATTATGGACCAAGACGGCGCAAACTTACGTTATTTAACTGACGGGAAAGCCATGGCAATGACTCCCCGTTTTGCCCCAAATATGAAAGAGATTGTGTATATGTCGTATCAAGGCGGCAAACCTCAACTTTATTTAATGGACAGCAAAACCATGACCACACGCACTTTGGGTACGTTTGAAGGCATGTCCTTTGCGCCTCGTTTTTCGCCAGACAGCAAAAACCTTGTCTATTCCATGTCACGCCGTGGCAACTCAGATATTTATCTGTATAATTTGGCAACTGGCAAACGCACACAATTAACCACCCACTCTGCCATTGATACCTCACCCAGTTTTTCGCCCGACGGCAAACGAATCGTCTTTAACTCGGATCGATCGGGGCGGCAACAACTATATGTTATGAACGCTGATGGTACCAATGTGCAACGCATTAGCTTTGGCGAAGGTAGTTATGCAACCCCCGTTTGGTCACCACGTGGTGATTATATTGCTTTCACAAAGATTAAAAGCGGCACCTTCTATATTGGTTTGATGCGCCCAGATGGTTCTGGTGAGCGCCTGATTGCTGATGGCTGGTTGGTCGAAGGGCCCACATGGTCGCCCAATGGTCGCATGATTGCTTTTTGGCGACAAACTCCTATGGATCGGCGCGGCAAAGGGCAAACAGCCAAGCTTTATATGATAGATGTAACTGGTTACCACGAAAGCGAATTGCAAACCGCTGGCGACGCCTCCGATCCCGCCTGGTCACCATTGTTGCATTAAAAAATACGAAACAAATTATTTTTTTCTTGACTATTCATTAAAAATCGTGTAAAAATACTCTCATCTTGCGTTTGGCCGGTTGGCAGAATGGCTTATGCAGAGGACTGCAAATCCTTTGATGTCGGTTCGATTCCGGCACCGGCCTCCAAGATAAAAAGTATTACGGCAAAAAAGTTCTTGCATTTTATACTTTTTTGTTGTAATGTAAAGGCCACTGTTCCAGCGTAGCTCAGTGGTAGAGCAATCGGCTGTTAACCGATTGGTCGTAGGTTCGAGCCCTACCGCTGGGGCCAATAAAAAGGGGGATTTAATCCGCAAGGGTTAAATCTCCTTTACTTAACTTAAGGAAACACCATGACCAAAGATAAAACTTTCAAAAAGCAACAACGTTTATTTCAACAAATGAGCCCAGAGGCATTGACATTTTATTGCAAACAACATCCATCTGATTCATTAGCAGTGGGCGTTCGCAATCAAAGAACAAAAGATATATTTGATTCATTGGAGCATTGTGCCAAGGAATTACCTCCGCACAGTCGTCGCATTTTAGGCGTCTATATATACGATACATTTAAGCGTGGCAACGTATCTGCAACTCCTGTTATGTTAAACGCCATATATGAACCATTATTGACAAGCAAAAATTTTGAAAAAGAACCATTGCAAAACGCTATTAACGAATTTTTGGGTTTTGCAAAAACGCCCATGACACCGGAACGTTTACTTGGGTTAATCCATTTTAGGGATCATATGGCTATACGCACACCAAAAGCCACTTCTTTTCAAAAGGGAGGGCAACAGAAGGCTTAAAAATAAACTTACAAAGCGAAAAATAAAACCTTGTTGTATCCCCATCGCGATCGAAAATTCCTCTTCAAGAACATTCAAAATAATTTTGCACGTTATTCACATTTTTTACTTGACATATAAATTGTTTTCTTGTAGAATTACTTCATTGAACTTGGGTGCGTAGCTCAGCGGGAGAGCATTACCTTCACACGGTAGGGGTCACAGGTTCAATCCCTGTCGCACCCACCATTTTTCGATGAACACCTTGATTTATAAGGTGTTTTTTTGTGCCCATTGAACGATTTGGGACAGGCTCCAAGACATTAAATTTGATATCAGTTTCCTATATTGTGCTCTTATTTTTTTTATCAAGAGATTGAACGTTCTGGCTTATCTTCTGTTCCACAAATGGAATGGTCTCCCAAAAAGAAAGCGAATTTATCCTTTCCGCTGCTGTCACACAAATTAAGAAATGATTCCAACAATAAAATTTACAATCAGCACTGGATGTATCTAACTTATATTCCGCCTCATACTTTGTATATTTTTCATAAAAATCAATCTGATCAGATATATCACCCAAACCACATCTCCGTGCCAATCCTTTAAAGTCGCGCTTTTTTCGTGTATCTTCTACATCTATCCCTACCCCCACAGATGATGTCACGAGCACTACCATATCTTCGCTGTGTGATACACTTAAAAAAGCCCCATCATATAATAGCTTTCCAGAATCAGAAACAATTAAATTGCGTCCTAAATGCTCGTAAATCATCATTCTGGCCACCAAGAACTGTAATTTTCGGCATTCGTGCGTCATTCTATTAAAACGATCCACATCCTCTTTGGTCAAACGATTTATATACGAGTTAATCAAGGGGGTGTTGCTGATTATTTTTGTTAAATCTGCTATATAGATATCCATACCTGTATTTTAATATAAAAAAAATCAAAGAACAAGTAAAATTTGGCCGGAAGCAAAAGTATTTCCTCCTATTCTCTAACTTTTCAAACGACATCTTGACGACGTCCCAAGCCATTAAATCGGCAATTTCCAATACCTTACCGCATAACAACACTTAAATTCAGAATGAAAAAATAGATTGATTTATAATACATTTGTTATTTATCATAAATATATAATAATTTACTTGACTTTTAATCTTTTCTGGTATATCCTTCGCCCAAAGGAGTACTTTATGACAAAACAATATCCTGTTGACTTGGTCTATTTATGGTGTGATGGATCGGATCCAAATTTTCAAGAACGAAGGAATGCGGCACTTGAACGAGCAAATAAGAAACAAGATCGTCAAGCGATAGCAGAAGGTCGCGTTGTCCAGATAGATGAGTTAAAATACTCTCTTCGTTCTGTGGAAAAATACATGCCGTGGATCCGTCATGTTTTTATTGTCACTGATCGACAAGTCCCCGCATGGTTAAACACAGAAAATCCAAAAGTGACCGTTGTTGATCAGAGTGAAATTTTACCTTCATCAGCCCTTCCAAGCTTTAATTCCAATGCAATTGAAACGGCTCTTTATAAAATCCCAAATCTTGCAGAACATTTTTTATATGCCAATGATGATATGTTTGTTAATAGAAAAATAGAACCTTCCTTTTTCTTTACTGCTTCAGGTAAAATTATCATACGAGCAAAACATCGTCCTTTCCACCCCAATTCTCTTTATGATCGACAATTAGAGCAAGCACAAGAAAAAATTTTAATCAGCTTTCATAAACATTATAGATTTGATCCTCATCATAATATTGATCCATACTTAAAAAGTGATTTTCAAGCTTGTGCTGAATATTTTCATGAGGAGTTTGAAACAACGGTCCATCATACTTTTCGTCAACAAGACAGCATACAACGCTTGATCGTTCACCTGTTTTCCTTAGTTAAGAAACATGCAATCATTCGGAAAGCAAATGCGTCACGAATTCAACGCACTTTCCGATCATTGCATCGTCCCAAAATTTCTTCTGTTTACATTCCAAACAACCGTTTATTCATCGCATTACAGCGGCGTCTTTTCAGATATAAACCCGCTTTATTTTGCATCAATGATGGTGAAAACGGCACTTTCGAAGATCGCATTTGCACCAAAAAATTCTTAGAAAGCTATTTTCCAGAAAAGTCCTCTTTTGAAAAATAAAACTTGCGTTTTAAATTTCGTTTGTGAACTTAATATCTACAATGCCATTTGAGTTTTTTTATTTTCATAAGCGCATAAAAGTCTGTTGACTTTTAATCATACCTAGTATACTCTTTATCCAAAGGAGAATTTTATGACAAAACAATATGCAATTGACTTAGTTTATTTATGGTGTGATGGATCGGATCCAAATTTTCAAAAACGAAGGAATGCGGCGCTTGAACGAACAAATAAGAAACAAGATCGTCAAGCGATAGCAGAAGGTCGCTTTGTCCAGATAGATGAGTTAAAATATTCTCTCCGTTCTGTGGAAAAATACATGCCGTGGATTCATCATGTTTTTATTGTCACAGATCGGCAAGTCCCCGCATGGTTAAACACAGAAAATCCAAAAGTGACCGTTGTTGATCACCGTGAGATTTTACCTTCATCAGCCCTTCCAAGCTTTAATTCCAGCGCAATTGAAACATCTCTTTATAAAATTCCAAATCTTGCAGAACATTTTTTGTTTGCTAATGATGATATGTTTGTTAACAGAAAGATCAAACCCTCCTTTTTCTTTACCACTTTAGGTAAAATTATCATACGAGTAAGATACCGTTCTTTAGGCCCCAATTCTCTTTATGATCAAATGCTACAAAATGCACAAGAGAAAATTCTGGCTACCTTCCGTAAACATTATACATTTGAACCTCACCATAATATTGATCCATACTTAAAAAGCGATTTTCAAGCTTGTGCTGAATATTTTCATGAGGAGTTTGAAACAACGGTTCATCATACTTTTCGCAAACCAGATAGCATACAACGCTTGATCGTTCACCTGTTTTCCTTAGTTAAGAAACATGCAATCATTCGGAAAGCAGATGCGTCACGAATTCAACGCACTTTACGATCATTGCATCGTTCCAAAATTTCTTCTGTTTACATTCCAAACAACCGTTTATTCATCGCATTACAGCGGCGTCTTTTCAGATATAAACCCGCTTTATTTTGCATCAATGATGGTGAAAACGGTACTTTCGAAGATCGCATTTGCACCAAAAAATTCTTAGAAAGCTATTTTCCAGAAAAGTCCTCTTTTGAAAAATAAAAATTGCATTTTACTCTTCACAAATGGACAAAAAATGCTCTAACTTTCCAAGCTATGTTCTGGTAACGCCATGAGCCATCAAATCAGCAATTTTTATCTGCCTTGCCGCATAACGACGCTTAAATTCAGGATCTTTGCTAAACTTGGCATATTTACCCCAGCGACAAAATTCACGAGCCAAATGCATTTGACGTGTTTCTTCATCAATATTTTTTTGTTCTACCTTGGCTAATTCTGCATCCATTCCAACCAAATTATCCTGAATATATTGTGTCATCTTTGATCCTTTCATTTTGAATGCGATTATATGCACCCCAAAATATAAAATCAAGCACCATTTTTAAATAAATTTCTTGCTTTAATTTTTTTTTTAGAGTAGAATTTCAAAAAAACAAGGAGTCACAAATGATTAGCTTTTTCAATAAAATTGGAAATACATGGGTTGCAAAAGCAATTTTCGTTGCTTTGGGTATTAGTATGATGGCCTTTTGGGGTTTGGGTGGTATTGGAAACACTTCCAGATCTGACGCCACAGCCATCCAAGTGGGACGTCGCAAAATTTCCATGACAGAGCTCAATAAAGTTTTTGATGCTGAGCGCGCTAAAATCAGCCAGGTTGCTGGACAATATATTTCTCCAAAACAAGCCTTGCAGATGGGCCTTTTGGAACAAGCCGTCCAAAAAACTTTAACGGACGCCATTAATAAATCAATTCAAGAAGATTTAGGGTTAACAGCTTCTGATGCCGCCGTACGCAAATATGTTGAACGTCACCCTGTTTTCAAAGACACCGTTGGTAATTTTGATCGAAACTTGTTCATGGCTTATCTCAGCCAAACACGGATGAGCGAGGCCCAATTAGCCGAGCAATTACGTAATGAGTTAGCAAATCAACATTTAAGCAACACGATTCGTTTTGCTGCCCCTACTTCCAAGTCTTTATCCGAAATGAAGTGGTATCACCGTAATCAACAACGTGATGTAGAAGCTTTGATGATTGAAACTGATAAGATTGTCGTTCCAACACAACCAACCGAAGAAGATTTGAAAGATTATTATGAAGCATACATGTCTGATTTTATGTTGCCAGAAACGCGCGACATTGAAATTTTGCTTTTAACGCCGGCACAAATCAGCAAAAATATTCAGATTCCGCAAGCCGACTTGGACGAAGCTTATGAGGCTCAAAAAGCAAACTTTGAAATTCCAGAACGCCGGCATGTGTATCAAATTCGCTTTAATGACAAACAAAGTGCAGAGGCAGCAAAAAAAAGCCTGACCGTTGCAAACTTTATGGCAAAAGCTGCCGAATATGGACAAACTGAGGCTGCCACAGATTTTGGCCCCGTTGCTCGCGGTGATATGTTGCCACAAATGGCCGATGCTGTATTCAAAGCTCAAGCAAACACCATTTTAGGCCCCGTTGAAACAGATATGGGATGGCATCTTTTAACCGTCAAAGAAATTCAACCTGCCGTTAAACAAAACAAGGCGAAAGTTTATGCCGAAATCAAAGAAAAAATGGTAGCTTCTGTTGCATATGAACAATTGACAGAAACCACACGCAAGTTGGAAGATTTATTGGGTGAAGGCCTTGCTTTGAAGGATGCAGCTAATCGCCTTGGTTTAACAACGCAATCCTTTAAAGATGTAGAAATGGCTGCCACAACATTACCTAAAAATCTACAAAATCAGGAGTTAATGCAAGATGTCTTTACCTTAAAAGAAGGCGAGACAACCGCTTTGATGGAACAAGAAAATGGCTATCTGGTGGCACAAGTTCAAAAAATCACTCCTGTACAGGCCAAAAGTTTTACCAGTGTCAAAGACGACTTGAAAAAACTGTGGACAAGCGAACAACAAAAAGCCATGCTATCTGATGTGATCACAAAGGCAACAGAACAAATGCAAAATGGATCTATCCCTGCTAAATTAGGACACATTATGATTGTCAAACAAGCTTCGTTGGACAACCCCAAAGAATTACCTGCACAAAGTTTAATCAATGTCTTTACACAAGGACTTGGGTATGAAAATGCTGTTGCAACAACATTGCCAACTGGGGCTATTATTACTGTCGTAAAAAACATTCGCACACCGTTGATGAAAAGCGATGCCTTGCCTGATCAAATGGAACAACTATCTGCTGAAAATGCTGAATTGATGTATCAAGGCGTCGTGGCAAGTTATGCTGATAAGATGGATATTAAAGTCAACACCAATGCAATTCAAAAAGCATTTGCGGTCTATCAAACAGAATAAGGGGGAAAGTGCATGTCAAAGGATCAAACGCAAGAAAACACGGAAAAAACAGAAACAGCAGTTTCTGCCAAAAAGAGTCCTACATCAAAGTCAAAAAAACATGGATTTTTTGTTGGTTTAATTTTCATGCTTCTCTTAGCCGTTGGCAGTGGAACAGCTGTTTACTATACAACCCCAGTCGTTCTATCTTCTTTGGCCCCAAAGAAAACACTGACTGTCAAAACAATTTCCTCAGCAAAAACTCAGGAATTAGAGGTTCAAGAACCCACCAAAATTATTCCAGAGGAAACAGTTGCCCTTGAAGAAGAGATTGTCTTGCCGCAGGAAGAAGTGACAGAAGAAGAGGATGAAGAAAACCTCATCGAAGTGAGATCTCCCGCCATCGACACCCAAGTTGTTCAGCAGATACAAATTGAAACACCACGCAAAAAATCTTCCTATTCTATTTTGAAAGCAATGGAATTGAGAGATGCCTTTAAGAATGGTGGTGAATGTCGCCCGTTGTTGGAAGAATTGGTCGCCATGCCAGGCAAGACCCCTGACATGGATCAGGCATTAATGGAATTATTACAATCTTGTTTGGATCGTCCTATCGCTGGGCAAATGCAAGAAGCCTTTCATGCTGCCAAAAAACGGGCAATCTTGCGTATATTTCAAACAAAATATCCAACCTACATTGCTTACTTAAAAGCGTTACCGTATTTCTTGGCCAATGTCCGCAAGAAAAATCCAACTGGAGATAATCCTTTGGATATTTTGGATTGCATTCAAAATGCTGTCGAGGCTGATCATCCCCAATTGGTTTTAAAATTAATTCCAGAATTACCGGAAAACGTACAGGCCACATTAAATGATGTGACACAGCTTGCCGAAGCGGAATCTAATCTGCACCGCACATTGAATCGTTTAATGAAGGCTTTATTTGACGAGGGGGAAAGATAAATGACAAAATTTTTAATCAAACTTATTGCCTTAGCTGTTGTGGTTTACCTGATTGCACGTGATACATGGCGCGTGACACTCAACACATCAACCTATGAAATCTCCGTTTCATTTGTGTTGTTTTTGGCAGTTTTAGTCTTGTTGTGGTGGATCCTAGTCCAAATTAAAAAACCTTTCAGTTGGTGGAGCCAATTTCGCACATGGCGTCAAAACAAAAAGCGTACCCAAAAGGATAAGTTTTTACCAGAATTATTGACTGCTATCCTAAGTCATCGAAATGATGAAACAAACACCCTTATGGATCAAGCAGCAAAATTGTATGGAAAAGGATCTAAGGAGGCTTTATTGATCTCCGCCCTATTGGAACCTCAAACAGATATTTTTAAAAAGTTAAATCAAGTGGATCAAACAAAATTAGCCGGACTTTATGGCCTTATTAAAGAGGCTGAAGCCAAAGGTGATTTTGAAGAAATGACATCCTTATTGCAACAGGTTCCAAAGGCTCAAGAAAAAACACTGTGGGTTCAACAAGCAAAGATGATGTTGGCCTTGAATCATAGCGATTGGAAACAAGCATTAGACTTGTTGGAACAAAACAAAAAACAACTTTCACGCGCCGATTATAAATCCCATAAAGCATGTTTGTTGTTGAAATTAGGACGTGCAAAAGAAGCATATGCTTTAATGCCAGATCATCCAGCAATTGTCTTGGCCTATGCAAAAACATTACCATTCCAAAAAGCACAAAAGGCATTGGAAAAGGCGTGGCATATCGCACCTAATTGGCAGATTTATTTGGCGTACAAACAAAGCATCAAACAATTACCAGAAAACAAGCGTTTAAAGGCGGTTTTAAACCTAACTCGTGCCACACGCGATCAACGTTATTCCTTGTTGGCACGTGCAGACATGGATACGGATTTACACAACTGGGCCAGAGCTAAGGAGAATTTGGAAATTTATTTACAGAGCTATCCTTTAACCAGACAAGTGGCAACAATGATGGCCAATCTAGAACGTACCGCATGGCATCATGAAGATATCGCAAACGATTGGGATCGCAAAGCTATTGAATCTGAGGACGATTCTTTGTGGATGTGTCGTGAGTGCGGCCATACAGCAGGAGAATGGCAAATCCTTTGCCCTCACTGCAACGCCTTTGATACATTATACAACAAATGATTAGCGGCCAACTTCTTGATTCTGACACTTTTTCTGTGTTCTCGGTCTAACAATTTGTGTGCTGTTAATTCACCATCCTTTTTTGTAACAGCGTGTCCTTGAAATTGTATTAATTTTTCCATATTTCCTCCTCGGCAAAAGAATGCGAAAATTTTAACATATTTTCTATTTTTTTGTCAATAATTTTGTTTTTTATAAAAAAACAACTTGCCTTTTAAACGTTTTTCGGGTAAAGTATAAGATATGCGGGCGTGGTGGAATGGTAGACACGTTGGTCTTAGAAGCCAATGCCAAAAGCGTGAAGGTTCAAGTCCTTTCGCCCGCACCAAAAAAAAGGAAGGCAAATGCCTTCCTTTTTTCTGAAATGTATGCTTTTACTTAAAACTTTTCGATGTCTTCTTGCAGAATGGACATGTTCCAATCATATGAAATTTCACCATCATCTGAGTTCTTATAAACAACGCCGATAAACTCTTTACCCACATAAACTTCCGCGGGCGCATCTTTGCCTGCTCCCACACGCAAATTGATTTCTGGGTTCCAGAATAATTGTTGCAAATAGATTTGAATTTTTTCCATTTCTTCCGCGGTCAGTTGCATTTTTGCTCCTTTCTTTTTGTTTTATTTTGTGTTATTATACACTCATGGCAACAAAAAAACAAGTCTTTTTGGAAAAAATCTCTATCGCGCCAATGTTAGATTGGACGGATCGCCATTTTCGTTATTTCATGCGCCTGATTACCAAGCGAGCCACACTCTATACCGAAATGGTCGCTGCCCCTGCTTTAATTTTAGGCAAAAAAGATCAGTTACTGCAATATAATCCCGAGGAACATCCTGTTATTTTACAGGTTGGTGGATCTGATCCCAAACAAATGGCTTTATGTGCTAAAATGGCCGCTGAGTACGGCTATGATGGGATCAACATCAATGCAGGATGCCCAAGTTCTCGTGTGCAGTCTGGACGCTTTGGAGCCCTATTAATGAAAACACCAGAATTGGTCGCCGATTGCGTGGCCGAAATGAAAGCCGCTTCTCCCCTGCCCGTTTCCGTTAAAACGCGCATTGCTTTGGAAGGCACAGAAAATGGTTTTCAGGCACTTTTACACTTTGCTGATTTAGTGAAGCAAGCTGGCTGCTCACACTTAATCGTTCACGCAAGAAAGGCCAAACTCAATTGGTCACCCGAGGATAATCGCAAGCGCCTGCCCTTAGATTATGACACCGTTTATAAATTAAAACAATCGTTTCCAGACATGCCAATCTCTATTAATGGGAATGTGCTGACATTGGATGATGCTGCCAAACATTTGGAACACATGGATGGCGTAATGATCGGGCGAGTTGCTTATGGCAATCCTTATTTAATGAAAGACATTGATGCCCATTTTTATGACGACCAACATACTATTCCTACCCGTACCGAAATTTTGGAACAAATGATTCCTTATCTTCAAAAAAATCAACAATTTTTAAGTGTTATTTTACCACATATGATGGGCTTGTTCCACGGCACGCCCATTTCAAAGGCCTATAAACAAACTCTGAACAATCGCAATTTGGACGATATTATTTCTTTTTTATCCGCTTTGAGGGCGTCACAATCCCTGTAGAAATCACCATTTTAATGGCATCATCCACACGCATATCCAGCTCTTTTATTTCCTTTTTGGAAACATACAACATAAATCCAGATGTTGGGTTCGGTGTTGTTGGCACAAAGACAGTCACAACATCATTGGGCAATAACTGGGCGAAACCTTCATAAACAGGTGTTGTTAAAAAAGCAATTGTCCAAACGCCTTTGCGCGGATATTCCACCAAGACAGCTTTACGAAAAGCACTGGTGCTACCTTGTCCTAACAATGTTTCAAACAGCTTTTTCAATGCCGAATAAACACCAGAGATAACAGGAATGCGCTCAATAATACGTTGACCAATCCCCATTAACCAACGGCCAAAAATATTGACGGCCAACATCCCAATAACAATTAACGCCAACACCAACAACAACACACCCAATCCAGGCAAACCATACGGCAAATATGTTTCTGGATTATATTTGGCTGGAATAAAGCGCACAACCGAAGAATCTACCCACTTGAATAGCTCAACCGCTAAATATAATGTAATAGCAATCGGAGCCGTCACTAAAATACCAGTAAAAAAGTATGTTTTAAGCGTGTGTTTTGGCTTTTCTTTATCCATACTAGCCTCCTTTTTGTTTATTTTAGTTGAAAATAGAAAAAAATCAATGTTTTTTTTATTGACAACAACAAAATTCAATAGTATCCTGTAAAATATAAGGTAGCTGTATGAAAAACATTCTTTTACTTATATTTGTGATTTTGTTTTCAACACATACTCTTGCCTTTGGTGGCGGCGGAGGTGGTGGTCGTACCCGTCGTTTTTATGAACGCCATGGTGGTGTAGATACCATTGGTGTCCACATTCATGAAAATGGGGAAAAGCCCGATATTCATTTTTGTAATCCCTGTGAGGATCCTGTGGATGATCAATGTGTACCCAGAACTTGTGGCGACAATCAACATTGTGATGCACAACAAGACAAATGCGTTTGTAACGATGGTTTTGAAGAAGTTGACAACGAGTGCTTAACATCCTGTAAAGAACATGAAATACGCGATGAAGATAATGACTGTGTTTGCGAACAAGGATATGAGACATGGCAACAAGCGTGTGTACCTGTTTGTGAAGAAGGCCAAGTTCGTGATGCAAGTGGCATTTGCCAAGACAATCCATGTAAAGCAGCCAGCTATGATATTTACTGTCAATCTTGTGCAGTAGTTGATGGCGCAGCAAGCATCTCCAATATCAATGAAGACGGATCTTGTGGCAAAAATAATAATTATATTTGTATTTCGGGTGTTTGCACTAATCCATGCAAAGACACAGAAGATACAATTTGTATTGAACACATTGCTCAAAATGGTGTTTGTATTATTCAAGTCCATTCTGACAAAGCTTGTGGCTCAGATCCGAATTTACGCTGTGGTAATGCTGGTGATTGTTCATCATGTGCCTCTGGATATGAGTACTGGCATGGGCAATGTTTGGAACCATGCACAGGAGAAGGATACTCTCGTGATGAAAACGGCAATTGTACAAATTGTCCATCAAAAGCATCTTTAATAACAACAGAAGAATTATGTTTGTCTTGTTCTGATAAATATTATTGGACCGGAACTGCCTGCTTAGCTGCCTGTGCTGCTGGGAAATACCACAATTTGTCTGGTAACTCTTGCAACAGTTGTACCACAGACCAGCGTTCTGCGGCAACTCCTCGCGAATGCCTCAACAGTTGTGGCGACGATCGAATGGTCATTTATCAAGAAGAAGACGGCGTGGTAACTTATTATTGTGCAGTTAGAACATGCTCTGAAGGTAAATTCCACATCACAGACGGAAAAAACAATGGCCAGTGTAGAGAATGCACCATTAACATAGGAGTGAAATCCACTCCTGAAGAGTGTGCTCGATGCACAAATGCCTTGCGTTATCATGATGGCATTTACTGCCGACCATGTCCGACAAACATCAGCGAAGCCAATATACATAGCTGCGAAAGATGTTTTGGTGGCACTTTCAACGACGGCACCTGCACTCAATAAGGGATCTGAGCATAATCTGATAGGTTTGGCTAAAAAAATAAATCTATTTGAATTTTGTGCTTGACAATCGGTCCAAAATCGTGTATAAATATAGCACTTTTAATTTTAACAAAGGGATAAAAGATGTTTGCAATTATTAAGACAGGCGGAAAACAATACCGCGTCAAGAAGGATGATGTCCTCTTGGTTGAAAAGATTGAAGGCAAAGATGGCGCCAAAATTTCTTTTGACGAAGTGTTGGCCGTGGGCGACAAAGTTGGCACACCAACTGTGAAGGGTGCTTCTGTGGCCGCTGAAATCGTGAAACAAGCTCGTGGCGAAAAAGTAATCGTCTTCAAAAAAATTCGTCGTCATGGCTATAAACGGAAAAATGGTCATAAACAAGATTTGACCTTGGTCAAGATTACAGATATTAAAGCATAAGGAGTAACAGATGGCACATAAAAAAGCGGGCGGTTCCGTTAGCAACAAACAAGACTCAGCCGGTCGTCGGTTGGGGTTAAAGAAATCTGGTGGTCAATCCGTTGTTGCCGGTAATATTATCGTGCGTCAACGTGGTACAGTGTACTATCCTGGTAAAAACGTAGGCATGGGTACAGACCATACAATTTTTGCAACAGTTGATGGTACAGTTCAATTCACACATGGTGCAAAAGATCGCACAACAGTGAATGTGATTCCTGCCAAATAACTTTAAGCAAACAAAACCTTTTAAAATGTGGAGTGACCGTTTTGGGCTCCACATTTTCATTTGACTTTTCGGGCAATATGCTTTAAAATAATAAACATGAAATTTTTAGACGAAGCAAAAATTTATTTAAAAGCTGGTGATGGTGGAAATGGGGCTTGTTCCTTCCGCCACGAAAAGTTTATTGAATTTGGTGGCCCCGATGGTGGCTGTGGTGGCAAAGGCGCCGATATTGTCTTTGTGGCTCAAAACAACTTAAATACGCTGATAGATTTTCGTTATCAACAACACTTCCGTGCAGAACGCGGTAAAAATGGCGCTGGACGCAACTGCACAGGTGCTGGCGGTAAAGATATGATCATCAACGTTCCAGTTGGTACGGAAATCGTCATGGATGATGGCAAAACCGTTTTGTGCGACATGACCGAGGAAGGCCAACGCTTTGTGGCGGCCAAAGGTGGTATGGGCGGACGTGGTAATGAATTTTTCAAAACTTCCATAAATCAAGCGCCGGAATTTGCCGAAGAAGGCCAACCTGGGGAAGAATTATGGGTGTGGTTGCGCTTAAAATTGATTGCTGATATTGGCTTAGTCGGATTACCCAATGCGGGCAAATCCACCTTTTTAACCGCTGTCACACGCGCTCGTCCTAAAATTGCCGATTATCCTTTTACAACGTTACATCCCAATTTAGGGGTTGCCAGCATTGATGGTAAAGAAATCCTAATTGCCGATATTCCTGGTTTGATTGAAGGCGCCAGCGAAGGCGCTGGCTTGGGTGATAAATTTTTGAAGCATGTGGAACGTTGCGGCGCCTTGATTCATTTGATTGACGCAACAGCAGAAGATGTTGTTGCATCGTATAAAACCATTCGACACGAGCTGGAAAATTACAGCAACTCTTTGGCAGCCAAACCGGAATTGGTTGTTTTGAACAAAGCCGATGCCGTGTTGCCCGAAGAAATGGTCGACAAAGTAAAAACATTAAAAAAGGCCACCAAAAAGGATGTATTTGTGATTTCTGGTGTGGCCCATCAAGGATTGACGGAATTATTGCGCGCCCTTGTTCCTTTTGCAAAAAAATAATTTATCTTTACGGGACTGGATCATAGCCACCTTTGGCCCACGGGTGACAACGAAGTAATCGTTTAATTGCTAAATATGTTCCCTTGAAAAAGCCATACTTTTGATACGCCTCTTTAGCATATTCAGAACATGTTGGTTGAAACCGACAACAATTTCCCACTAAACTGGCAAACGTCAGCTGATACAAACGTACAAAATTAGCTATTATCTTTTTTATCATCTGTGGCCTCGTGCACATGGTCCAACAAATAGGCAAAATCCTTTGTCAGCTGCGCATAATCACGATTCAACGCCTCGCTTCTGGCAATCAAAACGATATCATGGGATGGATATTTTCCTTGTAAATCAGATGACAAGCGCACAATTTCGCGCATTTGACGACGCAAACGATTTCGCACCACCGCCAATTTAGAAATCTTTTTAGAAACGGTAAAACCAACACGCGTTGTGTTTTTATCATTGGAGCGCACTTGCAACACAAAGGTCTTGGTGAAAGCCTTTGTCGGCGTTTCACGCATTTCCAAAAAATCCAAGTGTCGCTTCATCCGTACCAATGTCATTTCATACCTTTCATAAAAAAAGCACCCAATCATCATTTGTGGGTGCTTTCAATTTTGATCTCCCTACCCTTAGATAGCAATCTTTTTACGGCCCTTGGCACGACGAGCATTCAAAACTTTTTGACCGCCCTTTGTTTCCATACGAGCACGGAACCCATGACGACGTGTACGCACCAATTTACTGGGTTGATATGTTTGTTTTGTTGACATGTTATCTCCTTCATTTAAAAAACTGATGGAGATATTATAACAAAATACAAATGCCTTGTCAATCTTTTTTTATCAGATTTTTCAAATTTGCAAAAGGTCGATTGCCAGAATCTCCCTTCTCCATATAGTCACCAGAAACATCAGGCTTGCGCGGAAACGGATTCATATTCAAGCCAACTTGTTCGGCCACGATATCAAAAATATCCAATCGTCCTCGCTCAATAGGCACAATGTCATCTTCCATCTCACCCTCTTTAATAACAGGGATATTTTCAGCAAACAAGGCTTCAAAATCTGTATCCAACATTTCTTCACATGGGTCCAACGAGACAACACAAATACGCTCTAATTCGGCTTTTATATGTCCATAAACACGAATTAAATCTTCCTCAATCGTGGCATTGACATGTGCCGTTAAACTTTTAACCGAGGGAATTTCAAAACGTTCGGCAATTTTGGCACACTGCGCCGGCGTAGCCACAAAATCCCCATGCCATCCATCGGGACCTATTTCACCCAAAAACAGCACTTTATTTAAGCCTTTTTCTTCTTTTTTGCTTTTTTCCATTGACGAACGCCTTTCTTTTCTATATTATAACTTATTATAACAAAAAGGATGAAAATGTTCAATATTGTATTTTGCTTTTTAAGTGTTTTATGTTTAACCGCTTGTGGTTTGGAAAAGTATAAGTCCAGTGATTTACCGGCGACCGCTCGTCTGGAATCCGTTAAAGTTGGCGATTCCAAAGATAAAGTGTTACGCGTTTTAGGTACTCCAAACTATGAAAGCAATAATGCTGAAGGTGTGGGAGACATCATGTTCTATGCCGAAGCAAAAAAAGAAAGTCGCATTTTCTTTGATCCAAAGGTTGTTGAACGTGATATTTATGTTTACACATTCAAAAACAATAAAGTATCCGATATTCAACACTTAACCTTGGATGATGCTCAACATGTATCTTATGAATCGGATAGCACCAAGGTTGGAGGCAAAGAGTTATCTGTATTGCGTCAATTAGCCGACAACTTTGGACGCTATAATGCTGGCGGTCAGGACAGCACTCAACGGAGGTAAAATGAGCGATTTATTTGAAGCGACCGAAACAAAAAACAGCTATTCCGCCAAAGATATTGAGGTTTTGGAAGGTCTAGAACCTGTTCGCAAACGCCCCGGCATGTATATTGGTGGTATAGATGAACGTGCCTATCACCATTTGGTTGCTGAAATCATTGACAATGCAATGGATGAAGCTGTTGCAGGTTATGCGACAAATATAGAAGTTTCTTTGGACGCCGATAACTATGTTACCGTAAAGGATAATGGACGCGGTATCCCCGTGGATCCACACCCAAAGTTCCCCGACAAATCTGCTTTGGAAGTGATTACAACAACATTGCACTCTGGTGGTAAATTCGGTGGTGGCGCTTATAACGTGTCTGGTGGTTTGCATGGCGTTGGTTTATCGGCCGTGAATGCCCTGTCCAGCCATATGATTATTGAAGTTGCTAAAGACAAACAACTTTATCGTCAAGAATATGCTAAAGGCAAACCTTTAACGCCAGTTCAATGCGTGGGCGCCGTTTCTAATCGTCGCGGCACAAGTGTGCGCTTTTTACCTGATACAGAAATCTTTGGAGAAAGCATTAAATTTAAACCAGCCACTCTCTTCCGCATGGCACGTCAAAAAGCATTCCTCTTCCGTGGTGTTGAAGTTCGCTGGAATTGTGATCCCGCTCTTATTCAAGGTGAAGATAAAACCCCGACAGAGCAAATTTTAAAATTCCCTAATGGGGTCGCCGATTATTTAGATTTTTTAATGAAAGGCCGCTCTCAAGTCACTAAACCATTTACAGGACGCGTAGATTTTCCAGACAATCAAGGCGCTGTGGAATGGGCCATTTGTTGGCCGAATGATTTTGGAGATGCTTTTGAGCAATCCTATTGTAATACTGTTCCAACCCCACTTGGTGGTACACATACAACGGGCATGAAAATTTGTCTTACGAAAGGAATCAAGGCCTTTGCTGATATGATCGGCAACAAACGTGCCGGCGATGTCACGAGTGATGATATTTTGAATACTGCGGCGGTCATGATTTCCGTTTTCATTCGTGATCCGCAATTCCAAGGTCAAACCAAAGAACGTTTAGTCACAACAAGTGCCACAAAATTGGTTGAAAACGCGATGAAGGATCCATTTGACCACTGGCTCAGCCGTGACACAAAATCCGCTACAGCTTTATTAGAATGGATTATTGAAAGATCCGAAGAACGCAAGCGCCATAAAAAAGCTGTTGAAACACAGCGCGCCAGTGCAACAAAGAAATTACGTCTGCCAGGAAAATTAGCCGACTGTTCTCACAAATCTGTGGAAGGCACAGAATTGTTCCTGGTTGAGGGTGATTCCGCTGGCGGCTCTGCAAAACAGGCGCGCAACCGCACACATCAAGCGATTTTGCCTTTGCGCGGTAAGATTTTGAATGTGATTTCCGCCAGCCAAGATAAAATTCATGCTAACGAAGAAATCAATGATATGATTGAAGCCTTGGGCTGTGGACAACGTGATAAATATGATGAAAGCAAACTGCGTTATGAAAAGGTCATTGTGATGACAGATGCCGATGTGGATGGTGCGCATATTGCCAGTTTGCTCATGAGTTTCTTTTATCAAGAAATGCCAAAGTTAATTGAAAATGGTCATTTATATTTGGCTCTCCCCCCACTTTATCGTATTACACAGGGGGGGAAATCTGTCTATGCGCAAGATGATGCCGAAAAAGACAAACTATTGGCAACAACTTTCAAAGGGAAAAATGTGGAAGTGTCACGCTTTAAAGGTCTGGGTGAAATGCCCCCCTATCAATTAAAAGAAACAACAATGGATCCAACAAAGCGTACTCTTTTAAAAGTACTGGTGCCCAGTAAATCTGCTTCCAGCGAAGAAGAACAAGAAGAATCTGCTTATACAAAAGACATTGTGAACAAATTAATGGGAAATAAGCCGGAATATCGTTTTCAATTCATTCAAGAACACGCCAAATTCGTTGAAAACTTGGATATTTAAGGAGCAACAATGGGACAAACAATTACCATTTCTGGTTCGGTTGGCAGCGGTAAATCTACTGTGTCAAAGATGTTAGCACAAAAACTCGGTTGGCAATATTATTCCACAGGAATGGCACAACGCAAAATTGCCGAAGAAATGGGATTAACAACAATTGAACTTAATGCTCTAACCATCAAAGATAAATCCATTGATGAACGCATTGATGCCGTCTTTAAAAATCCACCATGGGGGAAAGACAATTGTGTTGTGGATTCAAGATTGGCTTTTCACTTTGTACCCAAATCGTTTAAGGTATGTCTGACTGTGCAAGACAAAGTGGCCGGCGAACGTATTTTTAATGATACAACTCGTTCGGGTGAACGTAAATATGATTCTATTCAACAATCTACCGCAGCGGCCATTGAGCGCCATCAATTAGAGTTAGAGCACTTCAAAAAGAATTACGGATTAGATATTGATAACAAAGCAAATTTTGATTTAGTTATTGACACAACCCATCTAACTCCCGAACAAGTTTGTCAAGCGATTTTAGCAACCCTAAAATGTGGATAAACTATCTGCTCTTTGCTTTTGCCGCACGAGCTCTCGTCATCTGTTGAATTGTTCGTGCCATTTGATCGTGTTGCATTTGTTGTTGAAACACACGATTTCCAATATTCTGTTGTACCAAATCACGATGGGCTTCATACAACAAAGCACGGAAATTTCGGAGCAAATCTTTGTCATGTGGCGTCTTAGCAAAATTCTTTAAAAAACTTTCTAAATTCTTTGGGTTTTCCATAATTGCCAACAACATGCTTCGCTCTGATCCATCAATCACCTGGAACAAATTAGATAATAATGTTTTTGTCATTCCATCAATAGGGGTGCCACCACCAGCAATAACATCCAACAATTTGATGAATTCCTGAACTTCTGGATCCTCTTCTCTACGACGCGCATTTAAACGGGCGCGTTGAGCCAAACGCATCAACAAAAAAGGCGTCATTTTTTCGTTTGTTTCCATGTAAAGTTGAGCACCAGTTTGCTCCAAAATTGACACAAATACACTTTGTGTTGATAAAGGCATCATCAAAAAACTTTGTTTCATTTGATTGATTAAACCCTGAGGCAACATTTGCGCTTCAAGCAAGGCTAATCCTGTTTGAACAAGATCTTGTTTTTTCCCTTCACACGCGCTGCATTTCAATACCTTTTTACCAGCATCCATACCTAAAAATGTCGCATATTTTTCACAATAAAAGGGCATCGTCTTAGGCAAGAATGAACGGCTTGCCAAAAACGGACAATTTACAGGACAAAAATTTTCATTTTTATTATTCATGTTTTCAAAGTACTACTCTTTTTATAAAAAGACAAGCAAAAAATTATTTCAAAATTCCTTGAGCACGCATCGAATGAACGTGACGATTACCCCCAACAATTAAATGTTCTACCAA
Source organism: Alphaproteobacteria bacterium (assembly GCA_045660045.1). Lineage (GTDB taxonomy): Bacteria > Pseudomonadota > Alphaproteobacteria > CAAHEQ01 > UBA3637 > UBA3637. The sequence goes on from JAZRDB010000012.1 coordinate 30,311, forward strand.
CCGAACACCCGCCGCATCTAACATTTTGGCAATCGCTTCTGTTGTTCGAATATCTTCCACAGAGGGCATCGCTTCACCAGATGGGTGATTATGCACCAAAATAATCTGTGTCGCATCCAAATTCAATGCTTCCTTTAAAATGGCTTTGGGTGAAACAGAAACATGGTTGGTAGACCCAATGATTTCCTTTTTTGCCTGAATTAATTTCAGCTTTGCATCCAAGTATAAGATGTATAATACTTCCACCGTTTGACCAACATACAACGTATTCACATAATCAATCAAACGCTCCCAGTTTGAAAGTACAGGACGCTTTTCGATCTTACCAAGAGTCATTTCCTGCGCAACACGACGAATAAGCGATAAAAATCGAACTGTCTTTTCCTTAATGCCTTTTACCTGAATCAATTCCGATTCTTTGGCACTCATCACACCACTTAATGATTTAAATTTTTCCAACAATTCACGCACGATAGGCTTCACATCTCGCCTTGGAATTGCGTGCATCAATAAAACTTCCAACAGTTCCGCCTCGGTCAATGAATCCATTCCCTTTTGGGAAATTTTATCATCCATCCGTTTACGATGTCCATAGTACCATGGCTTGGTTTGGGATTGATTATCGGACATGGTTGCTCCTTCATGAATACATTTTATTATCATTTAAAACAAAAATCAATCTTTTTGTTTTTCTTCTTACAATCACACAAAAAGTTTTACACAAACAAAACAACCTCAAACAATCATGTCGAAACATCTAAAACTGCTACGATCACTGTAGATAATTTCTAACACAACTCTTGCGAAAAGATCCCGCACATCCCATCCTTTGATTAAACTCAAACGAAAGGACACATTATGAAAAAAACCTCTTTACTTGTTAAAATCGGACGTTTTATTTTCTTACTTGTCTTGGTGAATTTAATCGGTCTTATTGGTGCTGGCTATATGGATGAAGATACAATGGCGTGGTATCACACTCTGCCCGTTTCCAATTTAAATCCGCCCGATTATTTATTCGGCCTTGTATGGACTATATTACTTTGGCTACAGGCTATCGCTGCCTTTTTGGTTTGGGGCAAAGCTTCACCCCGTTATTTTGTTTTACAATTAGCGTTAAACATGTTATGGAGTTTTACCTTCTTTTATTTAAGAAGCCCCGTTTGGGCGCTTGTCGTCTTGGCATTCTTTATCTTTGCTTTGATGGCCAACATTAAATCATTCGCGCGGGTCAGCCGCATTGCCGCTTGGCTTATTGTACCAACATTACTGTGGGCATTGTTTGCGCTTTATTTAAATATCATTATTGCGATTTAATTAGAATAACAATCTTCTCCGATCTCGCAAGCAATGCATTCCGTCTTGCTATCATTTGGCTTGGTTCCTTGAACACACTTGAAACACCATGATACATTATTATCATATGGTGTAATCTTTGAGCGTATATATCCTTCTTGGCACTCGGTACATTTTTGCGTGGTATAATTCAGCTCATATCCCGCATCACAAATGCAGTCTTCTTCAATAGCAACACATTCATCCCGACGTCCACACCAATATCCCAAAGCGGTCGTGCATGTTGTTGCATTCAAACATAAATCCAAATGATCCATATCACAAATTGGCTCTTGGCAAGCATCATTAACCCAAGAACCATCTACCATTAAACAATGAGTTTTTGTCTGACATGCCGTCAAATTATCCATCGCACAACAATCGCTTAGATTCGTTAAACATTTATTGGTTAAAGCACACCAAAAACCTTTCGTTTCCTCACATGAATCAAGATCTTTACATAATTCTGGATGATTTACACTACACTGTATCTGGTGGCACAAATTTTTCTCCAACGTACGCTCATACCCTTTGTTACAAACACAAAGGCCTCCATGATATTGAGCATTCGGATCTTTATCACATTCAACAAAAACTATATTTGGTTTCGTCAACGATGCGTCGCCAATCCGAACGCCTAAAACATCTATTCCTTTATTGTGTCTATATTTAGCGACAGACCCCATCCCTGCTCCACCACCGAAAGCAAAAGCCACTGTGCTTATCAATATAAAACTGCTAAGCAACAGGGCTTTCTTCATGGGTACTCCTTTATTTATTAAAATCTGGCGTCGCGTCCGTGTTATTACCAACAGAACGCACATCAAAATATTGCAACAATGGCATAGCCAAGTAAATGGAAGAATACGTTCCAAAAATTGTACCCAACACCATTGCAATCGAAAATCCTTTTAATGCTTCACCACCAACAAATAACAACACCAAAACAACAAACAATGTTGTTAAGCTTGTTAAAATCGTCCGCGAGAATGTTTCATTCGTACTGCGATTAATCAATTCCTGCACAGAGGCTTTACGGTATTTTTTCAAGTTTTCGCGCATACGATCATAGCTCACAATTGTATCGTTACAATCATAACCTGCTAACGAAAGCAAACCAGCCACCACAACCATATCAAATTCAATTTGGAACAACGAAAAAAAGCCCACTACAATAATCATATCGTGTGCCAATGCCAACAAGCAACCGATGGCAAATGGCCATTCAAAACGGAACCAAATATAAACGGCAATCGCCAATAAAGCTAAAACAGAAGCTAATAAACTCTTATATTTTAACTCTGCACCAACGGCCGGTCCCACAATTTCCACTTCATTATAAGAATATCCTGTACCCAAAGCATCTTTAATCTTTGTCAACAACGCATTTGGATTTTCGCCCTCAGGTTGCGCTTGAATCAAAATACCCTTGCCATCTGTACCAACCGATTGCAAAGATAAGTCTTTCAAGAAAGATAACTTTTGACGCACAACATCCATTTGAATTTCATTTTCGTTGGATGCTTCAATTTGAACACCACCAACAAAGTCAATTCCATAATTCAAACCGCGTGTTGCAAAAGAAACCACAGCAACAAGCAACATGATGGCAGACAAAACATAAGCAATCTTGGATTGACCCACAAAATTGATATTATATTCACGTTTTTTAAATAACTTACTCATCTTGATATCCTTTCTTAAAACTTAATTTCTTTTGGATTTTTAACGTTCATCCATGCCATCAAAATCAACTTTGACACACAAATAGCGGCAAACATTGTGCTGGCTAAACCTAATCCCAATGTCACACCAAATCCACGCACTGGACCAGAACCTAACCAGAACAAGAACAAAGCAGCGAACAATGTTGTCAATTGACCATCCAAAATGGCACTAAATGATCCAGCAAAACCACGATCTAATATATCTTTTGGAACAGTCACTCCATGCATTTGTTCTTCCTTCATGCGTTCAAAGATAATAATGTTTGCATCCACGGCCATACCAACCGTCAAAGCGATACCTGCCAAACCTGGCAATGTCAGTGTGGCACCCAGCATACTAAGCAATGCCAACAACACAATACCATTGGCAATCAACACCAAATCGGCTACGATACCAAACCAACCATAAACGATAATCATAAAGCCAAATACAAGGGCCAAACCAATCCAGCATGCTGTTGTACCAGCTTTGATGGAATCTTCACCCAATCCAGCACCCACAACACGTTCTTCCACAACCAACAATGGTGCAGGCAATGCACCAGAACGCAGTAACAAAGCCAAATCGTTAGCTGATTGAACCGTAAAGTTTCCTGTAATAATGCCTTTGCCACCTGTAATAGGGCTGTTAATTGTTGGGGCGCTAATGACTTTGCCATCCAAAACAATCGCCAACCGACGGCCAACGTTATCACGTGTAGCATTGCCAAACTTCTTGGCACCAGCACTCTTGAAACTGAACGACACAGCTGGGCGACCATTTTCATCATACGTACCACGAGAATCTTCCAAACTTTCACCACCCACAACAACAGCGCGTTTTAAAACGATATATCCTGTGTCTTCTCCAGTCATCAACATGGAGTCAGCGGAAATTCTGCCCATCTGAGCCATTTGAGGTGTTGTTTCTTCGTCCACCAAATGGAATGTCATTTTGGCAGTCTTGCCCATCAACGCCTTAATTTCGGCTGGATCTTGTACACCAGGCAATTGAATCACAATACGATCATCCCCTTGTTGTTGAATCAAAGGCTCTTTTGTACCCAATTCATCAATACGTTTACGCACAATTTCCAAAGATTGTTGCACCGCTTGATTCTTTAACGCACTCAAAGCATCATCCGTATATTTCACCGTCAATGTTGACCCTTCTGCGGAAATATCCAAACCAACACTTTCTTGCTTACGGATAATTTCGCGCGCATCGTTTAATTGTGCTGCATTCAACACTTTCACGGTCATCGCTTCATTGTCAGCTTTCAAGCCAGAAAACTTCACCTTTCCTTCGCGCAAAGCAGAACGCGTTAAATCGGCCAAACTTTCCAATTTTTCATGGACCAATGTTTTGGTATCCACTTCCATCACCAAATAAGATCCGCCCTGCAAATCAAGGCCCAATGTCACAGGCTTCCACCAAGACTTTACGGATGATGGCACTTGATTGTACATGTCCTTTGGCAAAAAATTCGGCAATGCAAAAAACAGGCCAATCGCCAACACTGCTCCAATAATCGTAACTTTAATCTTTGAATATCCAAACATTATTTTTTATCCTTTCCAAGCAATTCATCTTCATTAAACAAAACTTGTGTCACATACGGACGCAAGACCTTAATCTCAACTCCATCAGCGACCTCAACGGTCAATTCCAATGGCTCAACCTTCACGACTTTCCCAATAATACCACCAACATTAACACGCACGCCCTTCACAATGGCATTCAATTCTGCTTCGTGTTTCTTATAGCGCTTTTGTTGGGGACGAATTAAAATAAAATAGCAAATCAGGACAATCAGCACAAATTGAATAGCCATGCTGGATAAAGCCCCAGCATTTGGTGTAGCGGCCATATTTTCTGCTGTTTGAGCCCATGCAGATGAAATAAACATAAAGACTCCTTTTGTTATAATCAAACACTATAGCCATTTTTGCAAAAAATGCAAGGATTTTTTCTTTCTCTTGACAAAAAGATGGAAAAAATGTACTCTGTCACAAACAAAAGGAGTTTTCATGCGTTTAATTGTGGAATATTTGGAAAATTATCTGGCTGATTGGCCTCGTTTAGCTTATGCACACCCAGATGATGCAGGTTTTGATCTGCGTGCCGCCATTGCCGAACCAATGACATTGCATCCCGGCGAAAAAGCTGTTGTACCAAATGGTGTAAAGGTTCAAATTGAAAGTGATACAAACTTATGGGAAATTCAAACTCGCCCGCGTTCTGGTTTGGCGGCAAAATTTGGCATTTCCATTGTCAACGCTCCTGGTACGATTGATTACGGTTATCGTGGCGAATTAAAAACAATTTTAATCAATTTAGGCAAGGAAGATTTTGTCATTCAGCCCGGTGATCGCATTGCTCAAGCAGTTGTTTGTCCCATCGCCCGTCCTGAAATTATTTCTGGCACAGTAACAGATGATACAGCTCGCAGCACAGGTGGCTTTGGTTCCACAGGAGGAAAATAATGAAAAAAATAAAAATAAATTATTGTGATTTTTTACAACCAATGCATCCAGAGAATCATTATTTTACGCGTCTCTTACGAACGAAATATGATGTCGAAATTTCCAATGAGCCAGACTATATTTTCTATACTGTCTTTGGCAACAAACACCACGCTTTTGATGGCATTCGAATTTTTTGGACAGGCGAACAAATGTGTCCTAATTTTAACGTCTGCGATTACGCTTTTGGGCACAGCTATTTAACCTTTGAGGATCGATATATGCGTTTTCCCTTGTGGGCCATGGGAAAAGACAATATTGCTAAATCTTTGCGTCGCACAGAAGGAATGACCGACAAACAATTATTAGACAGAAAATTTTGTTGCGCTGTATTAGGCAATGGCACACAAACTGATGGTGCTCGCCCAAGAATGTTAAAACTTTTGGAACAATATAAAACTGTCGATTATGGTGGCAAGTACCATAATACTGTTGGACACATTTATCCTCCATCTGAAAAAGTTGATTTTCAACGCGGCTATAAATTTTCCATTGCCTTTGAAAACACTTATTGTTCGGGCTATACGATGGAAAAGTTAGTTGATTCTTTTGCTTCACAACATATTCCTTTGTATTACGGCAATCCACGCGTTGCGGAAGAATTTAATCCAAAAGCCTTTATCAATGCCCATGATTTTGGGTCATTAGAAGAAATGATGGAATTTGTGAAAAAAGTGGATCAAGATGATGATTTATATTTAAAAATGATGCACGAACCCGTGTTTCAACCAGGTGCATTAGAGGCTGTTTCTGATGAAAAAGTTTTGGCTTTTTTAAGTCATATTTTCGATCAACCTTATGAGCAGGCGCGCCGTCGTTTCTATTCCAAGCCTTATACAGACACGGATATTTATCGTCTTAAACAACGGGATGTTAACGACATTTTGAAGGCGTATTTACAACGCAAGGTCGAAAAGATACTCCCCGTTAAAAAGAAAACGAAAAAGGAATTTATCTTTCGTTCAACCCCCAAAAAATCTGGAGACAAATAAATGCCCGCTTATCAGTATATCTATGTGATGAAAGATTTATGTAAAACTTTTCCTGGTGGCAAGGAAGTTTTAAAGCATATTTGGCTTTCATTTTTCCCCGGAGCTAAAATTGGCGTGATTGGCCCCAACGGTGCTGGTAAATCAACTTTAATGAAAATTATGGCTGGGCTGGATGATAATTTCACGGGCGAAGCATGGCCTGCAGAAGGTGTCAAAGTCGGCTACCTGCCTCAAGAACCACAGCTGGATCCCAATAAAAATGTGATGGAAAACGTGATGGATGGCGTGGGCGAAATCCGCGACCTGATGAAACGTTGGGAAGAAATAAATAATGCTTTTGCAGATCCTGATGCCGATATGGACAAATTGTTGGCCGAGCAAGCGGAATTACAGGAAAAAATTGATGCTTGTAATGGCTGGGAATTTGAACGCAATGTGGAAATTGCGATGGATGCGTTGCGTTGCCCCCCAGGTGATTGGGATGTCACCAAACTATCCGGCGGTGAAAAACGCCGTGTGGCTTTATGCCGCCTACTTTTATCCAAACCAGATATGTTGCTGTTAGACGAGCCAACAAACCATTTGGATGCCGAATCTGTGGCTTGGTTACAAATCTATTTGAAAAATTTTCCAAATACTGTTGTGATGATTACGCACGATCGTTATTTCTTGGATAATGTGACGGGCTGGATTTTGGAAATGGATCGTGGCGAAGGAATTCCTTATGAAGGGAATTACACAAGCTGGCTGGAAGCAAAGTCAAAGCGTTTAGAGATTGAACAAAATGCCGAAGATAAGCGTCAAAAAACTTTGAAAGAAGAACTGGAATGGGTCCATGCTAACCCCAAAGCCCGTCAGGCAAAATCAAAAGCACGTATCACGGCGTATGAAGAATTATTGAAAAAATCAAACGAAAAAGTGCCAGACGTTGCACAAATTGTGATTCCCCCTGGCCCGCGCTTGGGCGATTTAGTGTTGAAAGCCGAGAACTTGAAAAAAGCCTTTGGCGATAAACTGTTGTTTGAGAATCTAAGTTTCAACCTGCCCGCCGGTGGTATCGTGGGTGTGATTGGACCAAACGGTGCAGGGAAAACAACTTTAATGCGCATTATTACTGGACAAGAAAAACCAGACGAAGGTACTTTCCGAATTGGTGAAACTGTCAAGCTTGGTTACGTGGATCAAAGCCGTGATGCCTTGAATGATGATAACACCGTGTGGCAAGAAATTTCTGGCGGTAACGACACCCTGCTCCTTGGTAAGCGAGAAGTTCCAAGTCGCGCCTATGTCGCTCAATTCAATTTTAAAGGTGGCGATCAACAAAAGAAAGTCGGGCAACTCTCGGGTGGCGAACGCAACCGCGTCCATATGGCCAAGATGCTAAAATCTGGTGCGAATGTATTGCTATTGGACGAGCCAACAAACGATTTAGATGTGGATACCCTGCGTGCGCTGGAAGAAGCATTGATGGACTTTCCGGGCTGCGCCGTAATCACTAGCCACGACCGTTGGTTCTTAGATCGTTTGGCCACACATATTTTGGCCTTTGAAGGCGACAGCCAAGTCGTGTGGTTTGAAGGCAACTATGCGGAATATGAAGCTGATCGTAAACGTCGTCTAGGCATTGACGCCGACCAACCTCACCGCATCAAATATAAACCGATTGAAAGATAATTATTTTTCCAAATTTTCGCGAGTTTCTTCGGCACCTTCCAAATATTCATCTTCATCATAGGGGGCCAGCACCTTTAACAACTCGCGCAATTCGCCCACATGTTGCTTTTCCTCTCTGGCAATATCCAACAACACACGTGAAGCCCCCATATTATCCGTTGCGGAGGCAATTTGCTGATAAATTTGAATCGCCTCAAATTCCGATACAATGGCAAACTTGATTGCCCGCAATAATTCTTCGTCATTTAATTTTTTTGTTGGAGTATAGACATGATTGATACTTGCTAATTCCGACATAGTTCCTCCTTTTGTTTGTCCTATATCAGATAGTGCAAACGCACAAAAAAACACCCCCAACTTGAGGAGGTGTTTTGAACTTTGTCCCGATTACCGAGAGTAGAATTCGATAACCAGATTTGGTTCCATTGGAGCCGCATAAGGAATATCGGACAATTGTGGAATTCGCACAAATGTTCCCTTCATTTCCTTTTCGTCCACGGACAAGTAATCTGGCACATTGCGATCTTGAGCGGCCAAAGCTTCAATGACAACAGCCATTTCTTTTGCCTTAGAACGCACAGCAATTTCATCACCCACTTTGCACAAGTAGGATGGAATGTTCACGCGCTTACCATTCACTGTCACATGACCGTGGCTGACGAATTGACGTGCCGCGAACACAGAGTTCACGAACTTCATTCTGTACACCAACGAATCCAAGCGGCACTCCAAAATACCAACTAAGTTTTCGGAACTGTCGCCTTTACGACGAATAGCTTCTGCATAGTATTTGCGAAGTTGTTTTTCGGACAAGTTACCATAAATTGCCTTTAATTTTTGTTTTGCATTTAACTGCAAACCATAATCAGTGGGCTTTTTACGTTCGGCACCATGTTGACCTGGGCCATAATTTCTTGTGTTCACTGGGGACTTCGCTTTACCCCACAAGTTCACGCCAAAACGACGATCTTTGCCGAATTTACGTGGGAGTCTTTTAGACTTTGAATTTGTAGCCATATCTTTTCCTTTTGTTGTTTTTGGTTACACCCCGATAGTCTTTATCCGATAGGCCGATAAAGCGTGACAAGTTGGTTTATTCCAAAATGTCCACATTCTCGGGAAACGGAATGATTATACACGATTTTAAAATAAATATCAAGAGTTTTTTTCAAAATAAAACACCCCGCTTGTTAAAAGCGGGGCATTTCTTTCGTTAGCGATTCTTACCGACCGTCAACGCGACCAGTTCCCCAACCGGGGAGATCTTTTCGATCGGCAACCTCAACCGCCTTGCCGTTTTTATCAACCGCAAGATGACCATGTCTGTCAACAACTTCAACGGTCTGACCTGTTTCTTTGACAACGGCCAAATTCGCGTTACCTGGAGCTTTCTTTCTAAAATCAGCAAGCTGATCTTGTATCTCTGGATTCGCAGTTGCCAACTTTCTATAACCATCGGTATCTGCTGTCACAACGACAACCGCGCCTTTCGGCAACTTGAGGAAATTTGTATTATTCATTTCACTACCAAATAAAGCATTTGACCAGTGTCTTACTTGATCAGGGCTGCTAATACCTACATATGTCACACCACCAGCAGGTCCCACAAGTCCGATACGACCATGCGGCCCATTTTTGGCAAACACATGAGGCTCAAGAACTTTATCAGTACCATATCCTGGGGTAACCAATGTCAAACCAGAGGTCAAATCTGCAATGGTCATCTTAAGATTATCAGCTGTTCCATTTTGATTGCCTCGTGTTGCCGCCAAATCCCCAGCACGAACTGTAACAAAGAGCTCACCTCTTACCTTTCGACGACCGGTTGAACCACCTCTACCACCATAAGAGGGCTCACGAGTCAACGTTGGCACACGAAGCACCACTGGTGTGTCTGGTGTAATATTCGTATATGTATGACCATTTACTTGCAGCGAGTTAATTGTCCATGCGGGCGGAGCGGGTTCAATCTCATCCAGCTCATAAATAGGAACCGACGGGGCAGGATTCGCTGACACAACTTTAACAATAGGATCTTTTGGTTTGGGATCTGGACGCACTGGACCATTGTTATCTTTTATGCCACCAAAGCGCAGCATCAAGATAGATGTAAGTACCGCAAAAGCGCCACCAATCCAACCAAAATTGCGTTGGAACCAGTTTGGCGTTTTACCGTCCTTACCGTCTTTTCCGTCCTTACCATCTTTACCTTTAATTTCTTTGATTGTTTCTCGCTCAATCACATCCGGTTTTGTTTGGCCATCACCACCATTAGGAATCACAGTTCTTGTCTCTCCACCAGCAACGCCAGATTCACCATTCTCAGGCAAATCGACATTGAGATTACGAATACCGGCCAAGGCCGCATCTTCGGCCCTTGGAATAATATTCACTGTTGAATCTTGTTTATCTTGGCGTTTTCGGCCTCCAGCACGAGGATCCTTTCGCGAATCTTTATCTTCAAGTGGTGACAAAATCAATTTTTCAACTTTATAATGATCTGGATTTTTCCACATCCTAGTAATTTGTGCCAATTCACGAGGGCTCATATATGTCACTTTAGCAAGATGACCATTATTATCACGATCAATACGGCCATGAATTGTTGGATCTTTTGTGGCTTTCTTTAATCTTTCACGCAAACTGTCGCGGTTGACACCTTTACGACACTTTTCTTTGGCCTGCTTGTTCGTGAACTTACCATATCCAGCTTCTGTCCACATATCAATCGGCAATCTTTCCTTAATCATATTGCCATTGGCATCGAACTCCTCGATATGTGTAAAGGCCTTGCCAAAGCGTGCTTGCCCCACCGTACCTTCATCCTCTAATTCACTAGCATGATATTCTGTGACAATACGTCTGAATCCCTTTGCAGTTTTGACAGTCTCAAATTTTGTCACAATCATATCAGAATCTCTTCCACGTGACTTAATTTTCTTAAAGGCATAAGTTGTCCCTTCCTTAATTTCTTTCTTAGTTTTCTCTGCTCTTGCGGCGTTTTCAACTGCAACTTTTGCCTCTGCCCATTCGCGATCCAATATTTGTTTATATTCTGCCGTCTGTGCACGTGTTAAATTATCAGCCCGACAAATGTTGTGTTTGCTATCTAGAGCAAGTGCTGCGCCATACTTGGCTCGTTCTTGCTTAGAAGGCACAACCACCGTCCATACACCACCCTCTTTAACTTCATCATGTGTGCAGCGATTGGCAATCTTTGAATTAGGCTTAAACCATATTTCTTCAATGGTGCGTCTGTTTCCATTTGTCACAATACGTCTCAACCATTTCTTACCTGGAAAATCAACTTCATAAGCTTCCAAGGCAGGTGCTTTTGGAGGAGACACTCTTTTCTTTTGGCCGTTTCCTCCCTTACCTTTACCAGAAACGCCCCCATGCACAGTCCTCTCCTTATTTATAACGTTTTGTCTGGATGAAGGCTTTCTTGTGCGTGTCACAGTTCCCTTGTTGGCAAGAGCTTCTGTCAATTTTGATTTTGTCGACTTACCCACCGTTTTATTTGCTGGCACTGTACCACGTCCTACTACTGGCTTTTGAGCTGACTTTTTGGAGCGTTTTGGATTGTGAATAAAATCTTTGCGTCCCAATTTTTTAATCAGCTTTTGCTTTAACGCGCGAATTTCTTTTTCAGACAATTTCTCCCGTTTTTTTGACGCACCCATGATGGATAAATCACCATCTCTCATCACATAGCCAGAGTACACATAAATGGTTTCTGTCGCCTTCTTGCCATTTCTTGTTTTATAGACCAGTGTCACACGTTGACGTTCCTCATCAAAAGTTGCCTTTGCAACCTTTGCATTATCCCAATCAAAAATGATGGAACCATTCTTTGCAATACCCAATCCTGTTTTCTTGGGTTCCAATTTCACCGCAGGCTTTGGAGCCGGCTTTAAAGTCTGCTTATTAGACGCCTGATTTTTCTTAGTTTTAACCATCTTATCCTCCTGTTTATTTATTGTTAAACTCGTTGTTTTAGTACTTTGCGAAACTTGCTTTTCACAATCGTTCTTCGGTTGTTGTAAATTTCATCGGTTTGATATCCAAACGCTTTGCTATTTGCACTAAGGTTTCCATGACGCTCCTCAAGTTTATGCATATATTATACCATACTTTCGGCATATATCAAGCATTTTACGCGACAACATACCTTTTTTAAATATCAAATCTTTCTTTATCAATGTATTAAATTTATATTTTAAATGTGGATTTTGTTTTTTTTGAAAAAATTGCTTGCTTTTTATTAAAAAAAGTGTATAATGAATTCTGTTGCGCCCGTAGCTTAATTGGATAGAGCATCTGACTACGGATCAGAAGGTTGTGAGTTCGAGTCCCGCCGGGCGCGCCATTTTAATTTCCCAAGATTAGTTTTTTCAAATGAGATGGCTTGCAAAAAATGTTTTAGATGTGTTATTGCCGCCAGTTTGCCCTGTTTGTGGTGAACCCGTGTATGAGAATACAACACTTTGTCCTAAGTGTTTTGGGGCATTACACTTTATCACTGACCCTTGTTGTCGCGTATGCGGACGCCCCTTCCCTTTTGATATGTTGGGCGATCCCGTTTGTGCAAATTGTCTGAGCTCAACACCATTATTCCACAAAGCTCGTGCTGTTGTAATATATGACCAGATGGCGAAAAAAATCATCCTACCATTTAAACATGGAGATCGATTAGATTTTACCCCCTTGATAGCTAAAATGATGGCTGCTCGCGACAAGGAAATGATTGAGAACGCAGACTACATTATTCCTGTTCCATTACATCGTCTTCGCCTTTTAAAGCGCAAATACAATCAATCGGCTTTGTTGGCGCGTGCTTTGACCAAAAATTTCCACAAAGCTTATGTACCAGATGGGTTAAAACGTATACGTTCCACGCCAAAACAAGGCAAGTTGTCACCCGATGAAAGGGTACACAACGTTGCCAAGGCTTTTCGCGTCAATTTGCATTATGATTTCAAGGGCAAATCCATCCTTTTAATTGATGATGTTTTAACAACTGGCGCCACTGCCAATGAATGCACCAAAATTTTATTAAAAGCGGGCGCAAAACAGGTGGATATTTTGACTTTTGCCACCACAATTCCAAAATAAAATCCCCCGAATCATACAAAATCGGGGGAAATTTTAGTTAAAAAGCGGGACTACTCCACACACAGGGCGGCGTTGCTGCCGTCGTGGTAGTTGCGACCGCGGCAGTCCACGTTACCACCGAGGGGGTAGGCGTGGAACGCGTTGCAAGAATTACCTGACGCAAAGTCCGTGGCTGTCCAGAACCATTTACTGTTTCCATACGCCTTCGCTAAATCCACAAGAACGGGGCTGTAATTGCCTTCTGTATCATCCATCGTTCTGGCACTCCAATTCCAATGGCTGTGCCAAAGATTGCATTCTGCGTTGTTGCCGCTGCAACAGTAGCCCCATTGTTTTGTGCCTTCTTCAATTGGATTACTGGTCCCACTGTAATAACAATTAAGCTCTTCAACATTGGTTAAACGCATTCCTTGGGCTTTACACCAATTGTCCGCCGCCCACCAGGTCATATTGCCATTGTTGCTCATAATAACGTTGCCAAGGCCTGTTATATTGCTGGCAGGTGTGCTTTCCCCTATGGCTTCACAGGTACCACTTGCGGGGTAATTACAGCTGTAATTCGCTTCATTTTTAATATTACAATAATATCCTTCCCCACATTGTGCATTTGTGGTACATTCTGTATCATTCGTCCAACACACCTTAAAAGTTTCCCCTTTGTTGTTGGTGTAGTCAACGGGCTCGTGGTCACAGCACACGTTCCATCCCTTGTATCCTACGCCAGGATAAATGGTATCCTCACAACAGCCCTGTTCATAATAACGCCACAGTTCATCCCCTTCATAATAATCCCAATCATATATACGATACACTTTATCGGGGGCGCAACAGGACGTATCGTTCATACTTTCTTCTACACTATAATAACTGATATAGGGTACCGTACCATCGCCACAACAACCACCATCATTTGTGCTGTAGCCAGGCAGACCAGGATCGCAACACTCGCCCATAGAACCATCGTATTCTTGACGACAGCACTGGTCTGTTGCTGTATTACACATATTGCCTTCCCCACAACACACATCTCCACATTGTCTTTCGGCAGGGCAAGCCTCTTGGCATTGTCCATCTTTGACGACATATCCTTCTGTGGTGCAACATTTTGTGCCATTATCATACACTTTTTCATTGGCACAACAGACCCCGTTAATTTCTGTTTCCGTATTTTCATCGCAATCAACAAACACTGGCGGATTGATTGGATTATCAGGGTCAATATGCACGCCAATAGAATTGACACCATTGTAATTGTGCGACTTATGGCCACCGCCAAAGATGCCTCCAAAAGCAAACGCGTCTGTACTTGCCACGGCGGCTATCCCTATCATTGTGCTTAACAGTAAAAATTTCTTTATATTGCCCATTTTTTCCTCCTATTGATTAAAAATTAAAACCCCTTGTCTTTTGACAAAGGTTATTTCGGCTGCGCCGATTTTGCTCAGCAACAATTAGATGTGTGTGTGTGTGTGTGTGTGTGTGTGTGTGTACAAAATAAGGCCTATCGCCACATTTAACGCTTATCATCTTATTTTGAATCTTCATTTTTACACCTCACTATTTCATCCTATACAAACAAAAAACAAATGTCAAATAAAAAAAATCCCCGACCAATTTACCGGGGATTTAAAAACATCTGGGGAATTAAAAACCTTCTGCCCAAAAACGCTTTCTTTGTGCTTTACGGGCACGACGGACGCACTCGGTCTTTTTACGAGCCTTCTTTTCAGATGGCTTTTCGTAATAACGACGCAACTTCATTTCGCGGAAACTGCCGTCACGTTGCATTTTCTTTTTCAAAACACGGATAGCTTGTTCCACATTGTTATCACGCACAACGATTGTTACCAAAGGAATTCACCCCTTTCAAAATATTTCTCTTGTTGAACCAATTGCCTTGGATTATAGCAAATTTTAAAAACAAAATCAAGTGTTTTTTTTATGCTCCAAAGAATTCTTTTAAGTATTTAGGCAAGTCTGCCACAGCCACACGCTCTTGTTCCATTGTGTCACGATTGCGCAAAGTCACTGTCGCGGGACTTTGTTCAATAGATTCAAAATCCACAGTAATGCAAAGCGGCGTACCGATTTCATCATGGCGACGGTAGGCTTTTCCGATATTACCTGAGTCTTCCAACATCACGCGACCAATACCCGTCTTCAACAAATCGGCTTTAATCTGATGTGCCAAAGATACGATCTGTTCATTGTTGCGTTTCAAAGGAATCACCGCCACTTTCACGGGCGCCAAATGCTTTTTCAACTTCAACACAGTCCTTGTTTCACCATTTGGTAATTTCTCTTCATTATAAGCTTCTGTCATAATCGCCAAGAAAGCACGATCCACACCAATAGACGGTTCAATCACAAAAGGCACATACCATTTCTTATCTTCTTCATCATACACGGCCAATTTGGCAGTAGAATCTGGGTTTTTATGCACATGGGCCACTAAATTTAATTCTTCTTGATGACGGCTGTGGTTACCTAAATCATAATCCTGACGATCGGCAATTCCCATCAATTCATCCAAGCCATGTGGGAACTGATATTCCAAATCGTATGTCTTTTTGGAATAGTGCGCCAAATCTTCCTTAGCAATATCATGTACATTCATTTTAGCCAAATCTAAGCCTTGTGCTTCCCACCATTTCAAGCAATAATCTTTCCACTTTTCCATCCAATCCAAATCTGTACCAGGCTTCACAAAAAATTCCAGCTCCATCTGTTCAAACTCACGTTGACGGAACATAAAGTTACGTGCGGTGATTTCGTTACGGAAAGATTTACCAATTTGTGCAATGCCAAATGGCACTTTACGAGCGGTAGAATCAATCACGTTTTTGAATTGTGTAAAGATAGATTGACACGTTTCCGGCCGCAAATAAACAAACACAGATCCATCATCCACCGGACCAAAATTCGTTTTAAACATTGTATTAAAAGAACGAACTTCAGTTAAATCTGTGGAGCCACACTCTGGGCATTTACCGTCTTTCACATGATCTGCACGGAAACGAGCCTTACATTTTTTACAATCTTGCAAAGGATCCGAGAAAGTGGACTCATGACCACTGTATTGCAGCACCTTGCGCATGGTCAAAATACTGGTATCCAACCCTTCCACATCATCCCGTTCATATACCATAGAACGCCACCAAGCCGCCTTGATGTTGTTTTTTAATTCCACACCTAAAGGACCATAATCATAAACACCTTGCAACCCGCCATAAATATCAGCGCTTTGAAAAGCAAAACCACGGCGTTTGCATAAATTAACCAATTGATCCATTGATGTTGCGGGCATTTTAAACTCCTTCTGTTAAAAATAAAAACTGGAGGGATTATACTCCAATCCCTCCGCAAAAGTCAAGATATTTTTAATTAACGAGATCCTTTTCCTTTGGCATACTTCGACGCTTCCCGTCTAGCCTTATCAGCACGTTTTTGTGCTTCTCGTTGCGCTGCCTTTCGCTCACGTTCCAAACGTTTTCGTTCCTTTTCTTGAATACGACACAAACGTTCTGCCTTTCTTTCGGCTGCTCTTTGACGTTGCAGTTCCAGATTCTGTCTGGTGCGTTCATTACCCAATTCTCTGCTTTCTGTCCGAAGTCTATCGCGTTTTCTATCTTCACGCACTTTTGAACGATGAGCACGTCCTTCTACCCCAACGCTTTTCCATGATTCAATACCTCGACGAGCATCCGCTCCAGCATATGCCAATCCCGCCACAGAATCCAAAGTTGCCGTCACATCTCCTAATACATCTCGTGCACCAGCATTTAATTGGTGATATCCCGTCTTAATTGGGCTGGACACAGGGTGTTCATCCGGTAAAGGGACCTCAAAAGAAACACGGCCATTTTGTGGATGATACACAGGCTCTTCATACTCATAAAAATCTGGAGCTGTATTTTGATTATCCACAAGCCATTGATGGACAACAACATTTGTCTTTTCATTATTCTTGTCGGTTTTAATGCGGCCAAACCATCCCCAAACGACGGTAGCCACCAGCCCAAGAATCCCCAACCGCTTCAACCAAGCAATACGCTTTCCACGAGCCGCCGCCTCACGCGCACGCCGTTTAGCTTCGGCCATTCCAATATCTTCATGCTCCACTTTTTTAGGCGCCGGAGCACTGGCCCGACGTTTTTCAGCCGCATCGTATAATTTTCCGAATTCTTTTGCCGAAATTGGCTTTGGTGTTTTTGACATATTTTCCTCCTTTTCAATAGCTCATCACCTATGGGGCTATTATATACCCAAAGTCGATTTTTGTCAATTATTTTGAATTTTCCGGTTTAAATTCCCGACTTTTACGCTCCAATTCAGCAGTCAAAGCAGGCACACTGTTTGCATTTTGTTGCAAGAATGCACGATAATCATTTCGATATGTAGCTGCCATGCTGACTCCTTCCACAATAATATCAACAATCTTGTATGAATCTTTGGATGGGCGCAAACGCCAAATCACTTCCACGGGTTGTTTATCTTGAATCACGCTGTCCACATAAATTTGTCCGCGTTCCGCATTTCGTGTCCCTTGGAAAACAATTTGTTGTCCCGTATATAAATTAAAACGATCTGCCCATGTTTTAACTGTCAAATCTGTAAAAGCATTCAAAAATGCTGCGCGATCTTCTTCTGATGTTTTTTTCCAAGCAGTTCCCAAAACAAACTGCCCAATACCTTTTAAATCCAATGCTTCTACAAAGGCATCACGGAAAAAAGCTTCTTTATCATCTTTCGTTTTATCTGTTGCCACAATTTCGGCCAAGATTTTATCAGCCAATTTATCCACAAAACCAATTGCTGGATCCTCCGCTCGCACAGCAAAAGACATAAATATTGCAGTTAAAAACAAAATAAGTTTTTTCATTTTAATCCTCCCATTCTATATCCGAAAAATCTGCCTCATAATCAGGTTTTTCATTTTCTTGTTTGTTATTCAAAACTTCATTGATTTTCTTTCTTCTATTTTGACGTGACATTGTTCTTAAAGTTGTATAATAATCCGTGGACGTTTTTTCCAAATCATCCAATAAATCCATAGCGCGCTCACGAGCATCAACCCCATCTAAAGCCACTAAACCATAATGCAATTCACGCTCATTCCAAAGCGCCCAGCCCATTGGGTGCGCCAATGCATCAACACCGGTTCCGATACCATCACGCACACTGGATGGCCCCAAGAACGGCAACATCAAGAACGGGCCACCATCACCATCCCATCCCCATTTTGCCAACGTTTGGCCAAAATCATTTTTGGGATTAGGAATACCAGCTTCTGAAGCAACATCAAACAATCCAAAGAAACCAAATGTTGTGTTTGTTACAAAACGACCCAAGGTTGCTCCTGCATCCTTAAATTGGCCTTGCAACAAAGCATTCAATAAATGCACTGGTTGCGCTAAGTTATCAAAAAAATTGGTAACCCAACCGCGCTGAAATTCCGGAACAACTGTTCGATATCCTTTTGCAATCGGTTTCAAAACGACCTTATCTGCTGCTTGGTTAAAAGCATGAATACCACGATTCATCGGTTCCCAAGGATCATTCGTTTCCTCATAGATCTTTAATTCTTCGGGATCCGTTGGACGTGTAGCACACCCAGAAAGCGCCACAAATAAACAAAAAAACAAAATAAACTTCTTTTTTCCCATTTTTTCGCTTGATTTTCTAAAACTTTTTGGTTAAAAATAGTTATGTTGAGTTTTAGTGTATAATGAATATGATTAAACGTCAAGAAAAAAATTTAAAAGGGGATACATGACAAAAAATTTTATATTATGCTTTTTGTTGTTGTTCGCTGGATCCGCGTTTGCCCAAGAAGATCTTGACATTTCCCTGTTTGATGACACTCCTATTTTAGGTCGCACAGCGCCCCCATTGGACAGCGTACGATTGACACCTCCTCCCGCACCAGATATTCGTATTGACTTGGACAACACACAAAATCGCCCAGCACAGTCAGCACCTCCCCCAGCTGAGCCTTTACCAACCATTCCATCAACACATATTGATTTGTCTGGAACATCTCCAGCTCCTGTAGCGACCACTCCTTCCCGACCCAGCAGCCCACCTGTGCCACTACACGATGTTTCATCATTTGATGTGGCTGATTTCAGTTTAGGTACACCATCCAACGAAATATTCCAAAAAGCTCGTGAAAAAGGTTTCAAAGTAACCATTACTCAAGAGAGCGTTCCTGTATATTATGCAACAGATTATGATTATACGTGCCGCAAAAAAGGATTGGTTGTACCAGATCAAATTAAACAATGCATTCAAGATCTTGCCTGTCATCAAAATACGCGTTATATTTCCGAAGCAACTTTAACCCGTAAAAATGAAATTATTCGTTTATATTTTACTTCTAATGCCACCGATAACTTGCTGTACAAAATATTATATATTAACAAGGGCGATAATTCGTTGAATTTGACACGCATCAACAAAGCAAAGAAACAGCTGCGTCAAAAGGAATTTTGGGATGCTGTATTTGCTAAATATGGTTACCCTGATGATGGTGAAAAATACATTTGGGGAAACCCATCAAAAGCTTATATGCACGCCTACATGACGGGTTCAAACTATGATGGTTTTATTGTGATGGAAGACGTTCAATTGTCAGCTGAAGATTATTGGGAAGCAAAAGGTGTTGAGGATGAGCGTCCACCTCGCAACACCTTTGTTTTTTAGAAAGGATTTTAGATGCCATTTGATGCCACGAAATACC
This sequence comes from Alphaproteobacteria bacterium, assembly GCA_045660045.1. GTDB lineage: Bacteria > Pseudomonadota > Alphaproteobacteria > CAAHEQ01 > UBA3637 > UBA3637. The sequence goes on from JAZRDB010000012.1 coordinate 50,401, forward strand.
TAATCAATTACACCGCCTTAGCGAAAGAAGGTAAATTGCCGCCGTTGATTGGACGCGAAAAGGAATTAGAGCGTTTGATCCATGCCCTGCTTCGCGACGACAAAAACAATCCGATTGTTGTTGGACCCGCCGGCATTGGTAAATCCGCATTGATTGAGGGTTTGATTCAATTTATGGCTTCCGAAAATGCCCCAGAATATATGCAAACCAGAGAAGTGGTTGGATTTGATGTTGGCGCTTTAATGTTAGATGCGGCAACAGATGAATCATATGCCACGCTTGTGAAACAAGTGATGCAAAGCATTATTGAAACGAACGGGCAACAAGTCCTGTATTTAAAAGACATGAGCTTCCTTGTTTATATGGATATTTCACCAGAAAACAAAGAGCCTGCTAAATTTCTAAAGCTTTCTTTGGTTGCGGGAAAAATCAATTGTATTTTGGAAACGGACACACAAACTTATGTCACAACGGTTGAAAAAGATCCTGCCGTGATGGGATGTTTACAACCACTTTTGCTTGAAGAACCTACATTGCAAGACAGCATTGAAATTGTTCAAGCTCGCAAAGGCAAATACGAAGAACATTATGACATCAAAATTCCGGCTGAAACGGTGAAGGTTGCTTGTCAATTAACCGCTCGATATATCAAACAACGTTATTTCCCAGAAAAAGCTTTGGATTTGTTGGATGATTCGGCCAGTCTTTTAATGATGGATATTGCAAGAGGAGAAGTTGCCGAAGATAACAATACATTGACCCCAGAATTTTGCAACCGCACAATTGCCGATTGGACTGGCATTCCTGTGGACAAAGTGGATGCGGAAGACAAAGCTCGTATGGCACATGCGGAAGACACTTTACGTTTGCGTGTGGTGGGGCAAGACAATGCGGTAAAAGTGGTAGCTGATGCTATTCGCCGTTCACGTTCTGGCATGCAAGATCCAAATCGCCCAATCGGCTCTTTCTTGTTTATTGGTACGACTGGCGTTGGTAAAACAGAATTGGCAAAATCTTTGGCCGAATTCATGTTTAATGATGAAACAGCATTGATGCGTTTGGATATGTCTGAATACATGGAACGTACATCGGTAGCCCGAATGATTGGTCCTCCTCCAGGATCACCAGGATTTGAAGCCGGCGGATTGTTAACAGAATCCGTACGTTTAAAACCTTTCCAAGTCGTATTATTCGACGAAATTGAAAAGGCACATTTGGATATTTTAAATTTGATGTTGCAGCTGTTGGATGAAGGCCGATTGACGGATAGCAAAGGCACAACTGTAGATTTCAGAAACACGATTATTATATGTACATCTAACGTTGGTGCGAATTTACCAAGTTATCAACGGGTAGAAAAATTGACCGATTATTTTAGACCAGAATTTTTGAACCGTTTTGATGATATTGTCTCCTTTCACCAATTGACCGAAGATGACTTGCTTAAAATTGTGGATATTCACTTAAACAAGTTGTTAAAACGTGCCAAAGCTGTTGGCTATGACGTTGTGGTACATGATTCCGCTAAAAAGTGGTTTGTGGATGAAGTGTTTACAAGCCGATTTGGTGTGCGTGCTTTGAAGCGTTTGATTCAAGAGCAAGTTGAAAACCCACTTTCCTTGCTGATTATGCAGGATCGTATTCATCCGGGACAAGAAGTTTTTTTGAACGTGGATGATACAGGCCGCAAGTTACGCGTTTATGCAAAAGCTGGCAACAAAGAAGTCGTTCCAGAAGTGGCTAAAAACCCTGAGCAGGATATGATTAAACAAGCCACTGCTAAAGCAGAAGCTACCACACAAGAGGAAGATCCGGTACCAGATATCAAACCCCCACAGGAAGCTGAAGAAGAATCTATCGAAGCCGTAGAAGATAAGGCCGAAAATGAGCCAAAATCTGACGAATAATTTACTTGCTTGGTATCAAAAAAACGGCCGAGAATTGCCTTGGCGCACAAAAGGCGGCGCACATTTTGATCCTTATGCCGTTTGGATCAGCGAAATTATGTTGCAACAAACAACGGTCACAACCGTCCTTACCTATTTTGACAAATGGATGAAACGCTTTCCAACAATCCAAGATTTAGCCAAAACCGATTTACAGGATGTCCTTTTGACATGGCAAGGGATGGGCTATTACACCCGCGCCCGCAAGATTCATGAATGTGCCAAAATGTTGGTGGAAAAATATGGTGGCAAAATTCCAAGTAATCGTGATGAGTTGTTAAAATTGCCGGGTATTGGTCCCTATTCGGCATCCAGTATTTGCTGTTTTGCTTTTAATATGCCCGAAACAGTAGTAGATGGAAATGTGATACGCGTGATCGCCCGTCTTTATGGTATCACAAAAGAAATCACTGCAAAAGATATTTATCCTCTGGCAGAAAAATTGACAAGCCGCAAACACGGTGCCGATTATGCCAGTGCGATTATGGATCTGGGCGCCACAGTTTGCGCACCAACGAATCCGAGATGTGCCTTGTGCCCTTGGCAAAAGGAATGTGTTGCCCACAAAAAACAAATTCAAGAATCTATTCCTAAAATCAAAAAATTAGAAAAGAAAAATGTCGTGGGACAAGTATATTTGTGTCAAAATAACAAAGGTGAATACCTGATCCGTCAACGCACCGAAAAAGGATTATTGCATGGCTTATGGGAATTTCCATGGCACGAAGGAACTTTATTAAAGGGCAAACACACCACTATCACACACGTTTTCACGCATTTCAAATTAACTTTGCAAGTTGTTCATGAAAAGCCACCATTTAATATTCAAAATGGCATTTGGGTAAGACCTGAGGATTTTAATCAGTATCCTTTCTCTACCTTAATGAAAAAGATTATTAAAAAGATTTAAAAATACTTTTTTATCCGGCAATTCTTCCTTGATTACTTTTCAATAAAGCAGCTACTGCATTGGGATTTTTAACTTCATGTTCAGCGAAAAATTTTTGCAATCTTTTCTCTGTTGGCAACACTGTTGTTTTCCCTTGCTCTTTTTCTTTGCGACGCTGTCTTTCCCGGAAATTATGGTATAATTTTTCCACCAGTTTGGCACCATATTTCTTGGCTAAATGACCTAATGTAATTAAGGCCTGCGCAATACTACGTGGATTTCTACTTAAAAAAGCCTGACTAATTGAAATAATGCCCGTCAAAATATCTTCAACTTGTTCTGAATTCAACGCTTTCTCACCATTTTTTTTCGCATATGATTCAGCATAGCGCATCATAACTTTCTTATCGTGTACAAAAGCTTCATCTTTGACTATATTTGTATCCATGATATTCTCCTTCTTTATGCACGATTGTATAAGACAAAAAAATGCCTGTCAAGAAAATTATTTCTTTTTCAAATAACCAATGACAGCCGTCACCGAAGCCGGAGTAATGCCTCTCATACGACTCATAGCACCAATAGTGGCGGGGCGTTCGCGTTCCAATCGTTCCACAATTTCGTTGGACAACCCTCCTACTTTATGATAATCCAGAGCGTCTGGAATCTTTAAGGCTTCATCTTTTTTAAAGTCAGCAATGTCTTGCGCTTGGCGCGCCAAATATCCCTGATAACGTCCTTCAATTTCCAATTGTTCGGCAATTTCTGGTTTAATTTTTTTCAACTCTGGGAACACATCCACGACCTCTTTCCATCCGACATTTGGATAGGAAAGCAAATCAAATGGCGTCCGTTTTCGCCCATCTACATTAACAACAAAACCAAGTTTCTTCAACTCTTTTGGTGTTTTTGAAAGTGACAAAACTAATTTGCGGGCTTCATTTAATTTCTTTTGTTTTGCTTTAAAAGCTTTGGCACGCACGGCCCCCACACAGCCAATTTTAATACCTGTGGGTGTCAACCGGAAATCAGCATTATCTACCCGCATTGTCAAACGATATTCCGCACGTGAGGTAAAAAGGCGATAGGGTTCATCCACGCCTAAAGTCGTAATATCATCAATCATCACACCCAAATAACTATCCGCCCGATCCATGGTAAATTCTTCTTTACGACCAAGAGCTTTCAACGCAGCATTTACACCAGCTAATAGCCCCTGTCCTGCCGCTTCTTCATAACCCGTTGTGCCATTGATTTGACCAGCCAAAAACAGATTCGGAACCTTCTTTGTCTCTAATGTCAATTTCACTTCGCGCGGATCCACATAGTCATATTCAATCGCATAGGCATAACGCAAAATCTTGACCTTTTCTAACCCCGGTATTGAGTGAATAAAGGCGTCTTGCACATCTTTGGGCACACTGGACGAAATCCCATTTGGGTAAATACTTTTTCCATCGCGTGTTTCTGGTTCCAAGAAAATATGATGACTATCACGCCCTTTAAAACGCACCAGTTTTGTTTCAATGCTGGGGCAATAGCGTGGCCCTGTGGAAGTAATCTGTCCATCAAACAAAGGGGCGCGATCCAAGTTATCTAAAATAATCTTATGTGTTTCAGGGGTCGTATGCGTAATCCAACACGGCACTTGTTCTTGCGGCAAATTATCTGTCATAAATGAAAAAGGGCGTGGTGGATTGTCGCCATCTTGACGCTCACATTTTGACCAATCAATGGTATCTTTGTCCAACCTTGCCGGCGTTCCTGTTTTCAATCGACCAAGAGTTAAACCCAACTTTTTCAAAGCCGGTGTAATACCATAACAAGCAGGCTCACCAAATCGTCCCCCTTTTGTTTTTTCTTTACCAACATGCATCACACCATTTAAAAATGTCCCTGTTGTCAGCACCGTTGATTTAGCACGAATTTCTTTACCATCTACGACAACACCCAACACTTTGCCACCCTCAATGATTAAATCTTCAGCACTACCTTCCAACAAATCCAAATTCGGATAGTTTTTCAACTCTTCTTGCATCACGCGCATATATTCTGTTTTATCGGCTTGCGCTCTGGGTCCTTGAACGGCCGGACCTTTACTGGCATTCAGCATACGAAATTGAATGCCAGCCTTATCTATGACGCGTCCCATCACACCATCCAAAGCATCTATTTCGCGCACCAACGTTCCTTTACCCAGACCACCAATAGCGGGATTACACGACATATCGCCGATCGTTTTGATATGATGTGTCACAAGAAGTGTTTTTGCGCCCATACGTGCCGCCGCAGTACAAGCCTCGCAACCAGCATGTCCTCCACCAACTACAACGACATCATATTGTTTTTTCATCTGCTACTTTCCTATGCAAAAATCTTTAAAAATCACATCCAACAATTCATCCACTTCAATACGTCCCGTAATACGACCCAAGGCACGCGCAGCCAAGCGCAAATTCTCTGTTTTTAATTCGAGTTCTTGCACCCTTAACGCATCTTTCAAATGTTCCAGACATTGTTTTAATGCGACACGATAACGTTCCCGTGTAATCGCCGCACCGCCTGCGAATGAAGCTGTCAAAACTGATTTAATTTCGTCCCATAATTTTTGAATTCCTTTGCCTGTTTGGGCTGAGATGAAAAAATCCGTTTTGTTTTCTTTTATTTTACACAAATCTGTTTTATTCCATATGGTTATGATGTGTTTTTTAAGTAATTCTTTTGGTAACTTTTCCGTTTTTGGATACTGTTTTGCATCTTGCACAAACAAAATCAAATCGGCATTCTCCGCCTTTTTCACTGCACGCCGAATTCCTTCCGCTTCAATTTTCTCTTTTGATTCACGAAGGCCTGCTGTATCAGCCAAAATCAGAGGGAACCCAGCCACATCCAAATGAGCTTCCACAATGTCACGCGTAGTTCCAGCCGTTTGCGACACAATTGCCACTTCCCGTTTGGTAAGAGCATTTATCAAAGAAGACTTACCGACATTGGGCGCTCCCACAATTGCAATTTGATAACCATCACGCAAACGCTCCCCTCGACGATCATCATTTAAATGTTTATCAATTTCTTTGACAAGTTTTTGAATATCTCCATCAATTTCACGCTCTTTCTCGGGCGGAATTTCCTCTTCTGGAAAATCGATAAAGGCCTCAGCATACGCCAAGTGATGTACCAATTTTTTCCGCCAACCTTCATAAAGCGCGCTTAAATTTCCATCCATTTGTGCCAAAGCTTGTTTGCGCTGTTCTTCCGTTTCCGCATGAACCAAATCCAACAAACCTTCGGCCTCTGTCAAATCCATTTTGCCATTGATAACAGCGCGGCGTGAGTATTCGCCTCGCTCTGCCGGACGCAAGCCCTCAATTTTAGAAAGCGCCTGCATCACTGAAGATATAACGCCACGACCACCATGCACTTGATATTCCACAATGTCTTCACCGGTAAAGCTGTGCGGTGCTTTGAAATACAAAACCAAGGCACGATCCAAAACTTTTTTACCATCTTTTAAAGCGGCAAAATAAACTTTGCCCGCTTCCACTTTTTTGATAGTGGTTAAACGTTTTAATGTTTCTTTTGCTTTTGGGCCAGATACACGGATAACGGCAACTCCCGCTGTACCAAGACCACTTGCCAACGCATAAATGGTATCACCATTTTGATACATTATAATTCCTCCACAACCTTATAAATCTCGCCACGAAGCGCAGCAACATTCAACCCATTTTCGCTGCTTGTCACCAACATTTCAGGATAGCATGCTACATGCTTTTTCCCCTCTGCCATTGTGTTGGCTAAAACCTTTTCCAATTCGGATTCCTTCACCTTATCGGCTTTCGTTAAAATGATCTGATATGTCACCGCCGCGCGATCTAACATCACCATAATATCTTGATCCACTTTCTTTAACCCATGGCGCGCATCAATCAACAAGAACACGCGCTTTAATTGTTGACGACCACGCAAATACGCATGGATAAGTTGTGTCCATGCTTGGACAGTAGCCCGAGGGGCAGAAGCAAATCCATAACCTGGCAAATCTACCATAAAAAACCGTTTTCCAACTTTGAAAAAATTCAACTCCTGTGTTCGTCCGGGTGTATTACTGGCACGTGCAATTACTTGTCCCGTTAAAGCATTAATCAAAGAGGACTTGCCAACGTTGGAACGCCCAGCAAAGGCAATTTCTGGTAAACGAAGTTTGGGTAAATCAGCTTCGGAACGAGCCCCGCGTTCGAATTGAACGCCATCGGCAAACAATTGTTTTCCCCGTTCCTCAAATGCCATTTACCCCACCTTTTTCATAATGTATTTTTGTTGTGCGATAGATAAAATATTGCTCCACGTCCAATAGATAATCAAACCAACAGCAAATTGTCCCATCATAAACATAAATATCAGCGGCATATATTTAAACATATTCGTTTGTGTTTTATCAGCGCCGGCTGGTTGGGGGGCCATTTTTTGTTGAATATACATTGTCAACCCCATCAATACAGGCATTAAACCCAAATTCAAAAAACTTGGGATCGGCCACGGAACAAGTCCAAACAAGGTAAACACAGAACTTGGATCGGGTGCAGATAAATCTTTAATCCATCCAAAGAATGGTGCTTGACGCATTTGAAGTGATACAGACAACACTTTATACAAAGCAAAAAACACAGGAATCTGAATAAACATCGGCAAGCACCCACCGGCGGGATTCACTTTTTCACGTTTATACAATGCCATAATTTCTTGTTGCAAACGCACACGATCATTTTTATAACGTTCTTGTAAAATCTTCATTTGTGGCTGAACTTTTTTCATTTTCGCCATTGAAATATAAGACTTGGTTGCCACTGGTAATAATGCCAAACGCAACAACGTCGCAAACACCAAAATCGCAATTCCCATATTCCCGACTAATGCGTACAGCCATTGCAAGAAATATAAGAACGGCTTAGTCAAGAAATAAAACCATCCGAAATCAATTGTCAAATCAAACTTGGGAATATCAAGTGTTTTTTGATAAGCATTGATTAAATTCAAGTCTTTTGCACCGGCAAACAAATGAGTTGTTTTTGTAACCGTTGCCCCTGGTTCGACTTTTTGAGGCGCAGTCTGGAACGAAGCAAAATACATATTATCCATTTGTTTATCAACATATTCAACAGCTTGATCTTGATCCGGAATAAAAATGGTTTGCCAATATTTATCCGTCATACCGGTCCAACCGCCTTGTGTTTTAAAAGAAATCTCTTTCTTTTCCACATCATCATAGTTTGTTTCACGCAAACGATTATCCACCAGTGACACAAAGCCTGTATGCACAGATGTTCTTTCTTTTTGAATATTATCAACTGCGCGCGCCACAACCCCATTCAATGCCACAGAAATTGCCGTGCTTCCGTTGTTCTTTAAAGTATCTACGATTGTAAACATATAATTGTCATCTACACTCACTTGACGTGTCAATTGAACACCAGCGCCATGCCATGTCAATGTCACAGGCGTTTCGGCAGACAATTTATCCGCAGACACTTTCCAATCCGTCATTTCTTCTGGTAATGCCGCAGCGCCAGTCCACTTCAAATAAGCTGTATATTTATCGGATAACAATTCAACATCAGGACTGTTGGCTTCAATCGTTTGTTTGTATTTTTTCAAAGTCAAAGCATCAAAGACACCGCCATTTAAGGCAATCTCACCCCTTAAACTTTCGTTTTCAATGCTCACGTGTTTTGCAGAGCTTGCCACACTTTTTGTTACAATTTCCGGTTTTTCAAAAGCCTCTTGCACAATTTCTTGTTCCGTCGCTTGAGTTATTTCTTGCGATGGCTTTGTAAAGTATTGGAAACCAAATAAAACGGCAATAATCAAAATCATACTCCACATCATAGAGCGTTGTTCGGCTTTAATTTGTTTTGGTGTTTGTTGCATTTTATCCCTTTCTGTTTGGTGGTATTTTAACTGAAACAAAAATAAAAATCAATGTTATTTTTGCTTGACATATGATATAGTTTATGATTATCATGATTTCATGAGGTTTTTTATGCGATCAAAAGTTATCTTTATTATGATTCTTTTGTTCTCTGCTTCCGTCTTTGCCTTTGGTGGTGGCGGCGGTGGCGGTGGCCGAGATCGTGTTCGCAAACAATATGGCATGAACTCTATGGGGATTTATACTGACCCAGATCACCCTATCGATCCTCCGATTTTTGGAGAATGTGACGATCCAAACGCACATTATAATGAACACGACCTATGTATATGCAACGATGGATATCAAAAAGAAGATACTATCTGCGTTATCAACGCTTGTCGTGATTTTGTTCCATCCGGTTGTCGCACAGAATGTTCTTCCTCGGGCGGCTCAGCATCATATACAGAATGTCACGGAACAGGAACCTGTGTAGGCAATGCATGTGAGTATGACGAACAACATGATTGTAATCCGGCATGCGGTGTGTGCAAAAAATGTGACACATCCAATGGCATCTGCATTACCGATAGCGAACAAGAAGGTTTGACTTGCGCTGGTAAATCTGTTTGTCAATCAGGAAGTTGTGTTTGTGATAGTGATAGAATCATTAACGGGAAAACCTGTTGTCCTGTTGGGACAAAACCAAACGCAGCCAAGGATGAGTGCGTTGTTGACACGGCAGAAAATTGCGACACAGGATATATATATAGTTATGATGACAACGCATGTATTCCTTGCGCAGCCGCAGATGGCAAGTCAACCCCATGGCTGGCTTGCCAACAATGTGGCATGATTTATTCTAAAAATAGAACTTGCCATAATCAACCAGCACCTGGCTTTATTGTAGATGATGCAAGAAACACTTATGAGTGTGACTCTAATGTAGAAGCATTTGGGGTTCTGTCCAAAGAAATGTGTAACGTCTGTAAAGGTGTGCGTTTCTACGGCAAAAAAGGATCTAGATATTATTGTGTTCGTTGTGACTATGGAGATGCTTATGAGCAGGGATTTATTGCACCACAAAATGAAGATTGTACAGGGGAATATGGATGTCCCGACAGGCGCGTAGTTGAGAATTCATTGTGCAAATGTGCAACAACCACAATAAAAGAAGAACGTTGGATGCCCAAGTGGGATAACACAACCCAACAATTTTTACCACCCGTGAAGACAAACGTTACTATCTGTCCTGCGCCAGAACCTTAACAATAACTAATACTACATTGGGAGAGGAAAAATGAAACTTTTAAAAACATTATTTTGTTGTGCATCCATCGGAATGATTTCAGTGGCACAAGCACAATCTATGCAAGAATTGGATGTCTGTCAAAACCTTGTGTTAGAAGCTGAAACAGAATATGATGTCACCACCTATGATGATTGTGGCTTTAATGATCTGCGCACAGCAATTGCTTATTGGGCACCATTGGCCGAACAAAACAAGTGGGGCAACGCCTTATATGAAATTTACAAACGCCATGCCGATTATCCCAATATTAAACACTATCTTTACATGGCGGCCAAATTTGGCCAATCAAACTCTTTGGTCTTGGTGGGGCATGAATTGTTTGATCAGGGCAAAGTAGCCGAAGCTATGCGCTATTACAATGTGGCAATTCATGGTGACTTAGATGAAGAAACTCAAGGCGTTATTACGGGACGTTTGGCAATGCTCTATGTAAATCCGAACAGCCCGTACTATGATATTAACAAATCATTACCATTACTGCAAAAAGCCGCATTACAACGTCAAGCGCAACCAAACAATGTCTTGGGTGTGTTATCGTTGTTCGGGATGGGCGGTTTACCACAAAATGCGGAAGAATCTTTCAAATATTTTTGGCGGGCTATTTTGCTGGGTTGTCCTGCAGCCGAAGAAAACCTGGGATTTTTCTTGTTAGCAAAAGACAAAAAAATTAACAATGATACTTTGAAATCAGAACTGTTAGCGCGTGCTTATTCTTGTGATGCCGTTGCTCAGACAAGCACAGAATACCCACCTTATCATCTTACATTCAATCCACAACAATGCGCAGATTTAAATTATTATGCACAGCGATTAGTGGATACTTCCCTGCCCTTTACGGGAAAAGAGGAGTGTGCATTTAGCGCTGATATGAGTCAAATGGCCGATTATTTAAGTCAATAAAAAATTTAAAAAGCAGAAAACGAGATGCGCAAATTTTTATTATTAAGTTCAATTTTTGTGGCAAGTACAGTCCTCGCCTTTGGTGGTGGCGGAGGTGGTGGTCGCACCCGTCGTTTTTATGAACGCCATGGTGGTGTAGATACCATTGGTGTCCACATTCATGAAAATGAGGAAAAGCCCGATATTCATTTTTGTAATCCCTGTGAGGATCCTGTGGATGATCAATGTGTACCCAGAACTTGTGGCGACAATCAACATTGTGATGCACAACAAGACAAATGCGTTTGCGATAATGATAATATGTACTATGGCCCAGCTGGATCTTGCACACTCTGCTCTGACACTGGTAAAATTTGGAATGGCACCACCTGCGTTTGTGATACCTCTGCACACTTAGTTGATGATGGCAATGGGACTTGTATCTGTAATAATGCTGAGAGCTATTATGGTGATCCTGCTTCTTGCACACTCTGCTCTGACACTGGTAAAATTTGGAATGGTGCCGCCTGTGTCTGTGATCCTACAAGCTATGACCCTGTAGACAATGAATGCCTGCCTAAATGTGAAACCTATCAACAACGTGATTCACAAAACGTCTGTCAAGATGTGATTTGTAGCTTGAATGCCAACATTTATGATGCAAATGATAATCAGGTTTGTGTATGCCCTGAACACCGCGATACAACAAACAATATTTGTGGTGATTGCATCTCAGAAACTTCATGGCAAACATGGACTCAACCAATTTTAACATCTAACGGCACAATGGGAGTTTCTGATTTCGCTTGTAATCAATCAACTTATCGTGGAGTAAGATATGCTTGGCGTGCCTTTGATGGAACCAATTTAGACCCAGAAGAAGATTGCTGGCACAATAATGATTATGACTCACCATCTTGGATGTCTTGGTATACATCTAGTCCTATTAAGATAAATACCATTACTATTGTGAACAGACCAGAAGGGCCAGAGACTCAAGAACACACAGCTCTCAAAAATTTTGAAATTCAATACTCAGATGACAATAGCAATTGGAATACACAATATTCTGGTGTAAATCCCATGGGCTATGGACTTAGCACAACACACAATGTAAATGCTACAACTGCTCACAATTATTGGCGTATATATATTACAACAACTTATTACAATGAACATGTCACCATTGGAGAACTCATCATTGATGCGGATACACCACAAGAAACGGCAAGTTATGTCATTGACGAAAATGGCATGTGCCAAGAGGTTGTGCCTTGTCCAACAGGTTACACCGGTGATGGTTGCACCGAATGTGCCGACGGTTATGAAGAGATTGATGACGTATGTGTTGAAGTCTGTCCAGAAGGACAAGAACGTGCCTCAAATGGAGAATGCCTTGCCGTGTGTCCAGATGAGAATGTTTCTCGTAGCGTACGAGATGGCACATGCTCCATTTGTAAAAATGGGAATGTGTATTTATCCTATAAGGATGATCCTTGTGGTACAGCAACTTCATTCTCAGGGTGTAAGAGCAATGATGAGTGCAATCCAGGTCAGTATTGTTATCTAACAAACACTTCCTCTTCTTGTAATACACCAAACAATGGTGAATGTCGCTCTTTAGGCAATACCGACACCGTAAATATTGAAGGTCTTGGCGTTGTCAGAGAAAGTTATCAGACCATGACATGGTGGGGCGCAGAGCAATGGTGTCAAGCACAAGGCATGAAATTATTAGACGCCACTAAAATTGGTTGTTATTTCAGCGGCACCACCAATCCTATTGCCAGTGCAGATTCCTGGGGCTGGTGTTGCGCTGAATCCACATCTTGTGGTGATTGGCGTGGTTCATGGAATGGCACTAATATCACAAATGAATCAAATGTCAATGCGCACAGTGATATTATGATTAAATTAAGACAGGGGCTTGGAACAAGAAACGAGCGCATGTGGGCTAGTACATCCACTGGTCCAGCAAATCTTTGTCAAGCACCTATCGTCAATATAAACCAAGGGGTCTTGGGATATGATCCTCGTTACGAAGATAATGATAACTATGGTGGTTATTTTACAGCATTATGCGAATGTGCAAGTGGTTATACTTATGATGAATTGACAGAAACATGTGTCCCAGGTTCTGCTGCTTGTCCAACTGGTTACACTGGTGATGGTTGCACTGAGTGTGATGAAGGATATGAAATGTTTAACGAAGCATGTATTCTATCCTGTGAAAGTGGGCAATACCATGACAACAATGGGCTTTGCCAAACATGTCCAAGCACTTTAAGTGGAAGAACATCGGAGTATGTGTGTCTTGCCTGCACCCCTGGTGGTTATTGGACAGGATCGGCCTGTAAGAATCCTTGTGCCGAGGGCAAATTCCATGTCTTATCTGGTGACTGCCAATCTTGTGATCCATCCGTTTACTCCACAGCTGCTGCAGCAACACCAGCAGAATGTGCGCTTTGTGGTGATCAACGGCGTGTCTTTGAAGTAACAGAAGCAGAATCTACATCCTACTACTGTGCTCCAAAAGATTGTGAATCTGGCAAATACCATGCGAACACGGGAACTTGTCGTTCGTGCAGTAGTTACACGGCTCCATCAACGGTTGAAGAGTGTGCTGTATGTGCGGGATATGGAACGCCACGTTATGTAGACTCCAGCGATGAAAATAAGTGCAAAAAGTGTCCAGCAGACATAGCTAGTGCTACTTCAGCCGAGCAATGCGAACAATGCTTTGGCGGCATATACTCTGGTGGAATATGCCATACAGGGGCAGAACCAAGTTAAAATCCTTCAGAATGCCCAGCAGGAGTACCACGCAGACTATTATGCATTATGTCGCTGATATGAGTCAAATGGCCGATTATTTAAGTCAATAAAAAATTTAAAAAGGAGAAAACAAGATGCGCAAATTTTTATTATTAAGTTCAATTTTTGTGGCAAGCACAGTCCTCGCCTTTGGTGGCGGCGGAGGTGGTGGTCGTACCCGTCATTTTTATGAACGCCATGGCGGTGTTGATGCAATCGGGATTCATATTGATGGTAAAGATAACAAACCCAATATAGATATCCGCACCTGCGATAGTGAAACCGAAGAGTTGGTTGGAACAGAATGTTTGCCAAAGTGTGCTGATGGGTTAGAAAGAAATACAGATGGTTCTTGTAGTGTATGTGCGGGTGAAAATGCGAATGTGTATCTATCGTATATGGATGACCCGTGCGGAACAGAAACACCGATGGATCCGCCATCATGCACAACAGATGGAGATTGTTGGAGTGGATGTTGTAATGGGATGATAAATTTATGTATGGCTTCAATATTTGCTGACTATGGCATGACACGAATTTGTCCTAATACTGAGGCAAAGTTATGTAAGAGTAATCATGATTGCTCTGATGGAGAATTTTGTGCCATATACGGAGATGGAATACCTAAGATAGGGAGCTGTATGCCTATAGAAATTGGAATGGAGTATACATGGAACAATACTAAGTTTTTATTAAGTCAAGGAGCAATGAGTTGGTGGAGCGCGGAAAATTGGTGTAAGGCCCAAGGAAGACAAATGGTTAAATTGGTTGATTTAGTAGATACGACTGGTTTACCAAAAACTTCATGGGGCCATTATGAGTGTGATGGAGCTGATTGCGAAAATATAGACTGGGATGCTTTGCAAAACACATTTGGTGATAATTCTTGGTGGACAGATGATATGAAAAACTCAAACAGCGCCCAGGTAATGTATGTGGGGGGCTTTTATGGGGAGACTAGACTTAACGATGCCGATTGCGCGGCTCTTTGTAAATAACACTAACCCACACCATAACTTGTAAATCATTCCCCAATTCAAACGAATCGGGGAAATTTTGCAAAAATCTCTTGCATTTTGATTTAAAATCTGGTATAATGCGCTCATTCCGGTAATCCTTGCTCGCTCCGGATGCGGGCTATGTTTCAGGCGGATCGGTCATAAAGGCCCCTTCGCATAAACCGAAACGAGAAAAACCATAAGGAGAGGTAGATAATATGCCCTTTTATGAAAATGTGTTTATCACACGCCAAGATTTAACACCCGCAAAGGTGAAAGAATTGGCTGATAAATTTGCCAAAGTTGTGAAAGACAACGGCGGTGTTGTCGCAAAAACCGAGGATTGGGGTTTGCGTGATTTAGCTTATAAAATCCAAAAGAACCGCAAAGGTTATTATACATTGTTGGCCATTGACGCGCCGGCAACAGCCATTATTGAAATGGAACGTTTAATGCGTTTGGATGAAAACGTGTTGCGCCATTTAACAATCAAGGTTGATGCTTTGGAGGAAGGTCCTTCCGCTATGTTGGAAGTGCGTTCCCGTCGTCAAAAGGAAGACAAGTTTGAAATTGAAATAGAGAAAGCTGAGGTGTAAGATGGAAAAGACATTTGGATCTCATAATTGCCCATTTTGCAAATCTGGTGTCAAAGAAATTGACTATAAAGATTTGCGTTTAATTGGCAAATATATTGCCGAACGTGGTAAAATGACCCCTGCTCGCGTATCTGGTCTGTGTGCCAAACATCAACGCAGCATGGCCAAAGCCATCAAGCGCGCTCGTTTCTTGGCATTGTTGCCATATGTGAGCGAAGAATAAGGAGGTTTTCATGGAAATTATCTTATTAGAACGTATTGACAGACTCGGCCAAATGGGCGATGTCGTAAACGTGAAAAACGGATATGCACGCAACTATTTGTTTCCACAAAAGAAAGCGTTGCGTAAAACAGCCGATAACATGAAGGCTTTTGAAGCAAAACGCGCCGAATATGAAGCAATGAATGCCAAATTAAAGGCTGATGCCGAGCAATTGGCAAAGGATTTGAAAGGCTTGTCCGTCACAATTATTCGTCAAGCTGCCGAAACAGGACAACTTTATGGTTCTGTGACGGGTCGTGATGTGTGTGACGCTATTGCCGAAAAAGGCTTTAAGGTGGAACGCCGCCATGTGGAATTAAATACACCATTTAAAGTAATGGGTGTGTTTGATGTGGTGTTAAAATTGCACCCAGATGTTGAGCAAACAATCCGTGTGAATATTGCTCGTTCCGAAGCGGAAGCTCAAAAGGCTGCTCAAAAAGCAACAAAGGCCGCCAAAGCTGAAAAAGAAAAAGCTGTCGTAGAAGCTGTTGCAGAAGAAGCTCCAAAAGCTGAAGAAGCCAAGGATGAAGCACTGAAGGCCGAAAAGAAAGCAGCTAAAAAACCAGCTGCCAAAAAGGCAACAAAAGCTAAAAAAGAAAAAGATGCTGAATAAGCTTTCTTGAAATAAAATAAAAACGGGAACCAAATCGGTTCCCGTTTCTTTTAGCTTAAGCTAGAAATAACTACCTCAACTGTCATCTTTTAGACGCTTTCCTTTGTGAAAGAACCCACATCAAAGCTGCTTGATTTTTTGGGGCAGTGATTTCATTTTTTGATTTCACTTTTAAAGGCTTGCCATTTTTATCCTTGGGTGCCTTTTTCCCCAATAAAGCCAATCTTAAAGCATCTTGTGAAATCATAGGTTTGCGCGGTAATTTCATTGGTGTTTTTTTCATTTTATTCTCCTTCCAAATGATTTATACTACATATTCAAAAGGGCTGTCAAGAATTATCTTGATCTTCTTTGTTCTTTGCTAAATCCTCATCTTCCGGTGTTTCATTTGTATGGACAACATAAGTACCTTTTAACCAACGCCCCAAATCAATATCAGCACATTTTTTGGAACAAAAGGGTTGATACTCCAACACTGCTTGTTTACCACAGATGGGACATTTCTTATTCAATACTGGGGTTGTCATTTTAATCCCTTGGAGCTTGTGTGCGTTCTTGACGTTCATGACGTTCTTGGGCCTCAATACACAGTGTAGCCGTCGGACGTGCCTCCAAACGCAACACACCAATAGGGTCACCCGTTTCTAAGCAATAACCATAGGTGCCATCTTCAATCCGATCCAGTGCCGCATTGATTTTTTCGATCAATTTACGATCACGATCACGAGCCTTCATAGCCAACGCTTGCTCAATTTCCTTTGTCGCCCGATCATTAATATCGGCTTCCTGCAAATCACTTTCTTGAAGGTCCGTCAATGCTCTGGCCATACCACGCAACAAATTACGGCGCCAATCAATCAGCTTTTGTTTAAAATACTCAAGCTGACGTTCGCACATATATTCTTCTTTCTCCGAAGGACGATAGTTTTTTGGCAGCTTTACGATCATGGGAACCTCCTTCCAGTTTACTCCTATTTAATACCCGAAAAATTTGATAAAGTCAAGATTTATTTTTATCGCTGAAATCTAGATCGCATCCACATGCCACTGGCCACCAAACGCACTGTTTCACGATTATCCTCTGGGGCTACTTTATTTGGACGTGTATGGCCACATATTTCGCACTTTTGAATCACATATTCTTTACCATTTTTAACCTCATAGCCCACAGGTTCCATGATACCATGACAAGTGGAGGCACGATCACCTGGATTTACATCCACGTGTTTGCTGACCAAACAATTCGGGCAATGATTCGTATACCCGTTACCATGGACCTGTTCCCCACAGACTTCACAGGTAAAATCTTCTTGTGTTCTTGTAAATTGAGCTTGTTTCAACATGCTGCTATTATAGCATAAAACTACGAAAAAATCAAGATTTTTTCTTTTCTTTCAAAACAACGACTGACCATGCTGGAACCTTTAAAGAATTTGCTTTTATACTAACGCTTTCTGTCGCCACAGCAACGGACCATTTCTTACCGGCTGTTGGCGCAGGCAATGTCCATTTTAAATCTTGATCATATCCATTAAAAATAAAGAACAAATTACCTGTTTTTTCTTTAAGGCGGCAAGATAATGCACGCACAAAATATTGCCAATCTTTTGGTTGCATACGCTCCGCATCAGGTCGGAACCATGCGCATTTATCTTCATCCAAGAAATGATCTTGATTAAGAATATGATTTTCTTTTCGTAGTCGCACAACACGTTGCACCAAACGCAACATTTCTTTGCCCTCATGGCTGACATCATTCCAATCCGTCCAGGAAAGTGCATTGTCTTGAGCATACAGATTATTATTTCCGTTATTCGATTGCAAAACTTCATCACCCGAACGAATCATTGGTGTTCCAATAGACAGCAATAAGGAAACCATCAATCCTTTTGCACGCCGGAAACGATTTTTCAAGATAGCTGGATTGGTCGTCGCCCCTTCCTCTCCGCCATTCCAAGAAACATTATCATCTCTTCCATCCCGATTTTCTTCTTGATTAGCTTCATTATGTTTTTGATTAAAGCTTACCAAATCTGCCAATGAAAAACCATCGTGTGCTGTAATAAAATTCACAGACTCCCAAGATCTACGGCCATTTTTGTCATACAAATCGGGAGAACCAAGCATGCGTTTAGTAAACGTTTCAGACTGCCCCATATCGCCCTTCCAAAAACGTCGCATTGTGTCACGGAATTGATCATTCCATTCAGCCCAACCAGGTCTGAATGTGCCCACTTGATAGCCACCATTGCCCAAATCCCACGGTTCCGCAATCAGCTTTAAGCGCTGTAAAACAGGGTCTTGTTGTACCACTGATAAAAAGTCGCTATTATGCGTAAATGCATTTTCATTATCCCGAGCCAATGTGGTTGCCAAATCAAATCTAAAGCCATCAATTTGCATACTATTTGCCCAATACCTAAGGGAATCCATCACCAATTGTAACACCCGCGGATGATCCAAATTAAAACTGGCACCGCATCCCGTCGTATCCTCATAATAGCGTGGATTTTCTTTATTCAAACGATAATAAACGGCATTATCTATCCCACGATAACAAAGTGTCGGACCAAACTGATTCCCTTCCGCTGTGTGATTATAAACCACATCCAAGATGACCTCAATACCCGCTTCGTGCAACACTTTGACCGCCCATTTAATTTCAGATGTTGCCCCCGTTGACAAATACGGCGTATGCGGCGCCATAAATAAAACAGGATCATATCCCCAATAATTGGTCAACCCCTTGTTTTTCAATATTCCATCTGTTCTGGAACTTGCAATTGGCAACAATTCCACAGCTGTAATCCCCAATGACTTCAGATATTGAATCACTTTCTTTGTGGACAAGCCACTAAATGTGCCACGCAGCGCCTTATCCACCTCAGGGTTCAACGCAGTAAAACCTTTGACGTGTGTTTCATAAATAATCTCTTCACTCCAAGATGTTTTTGGCTTTTCCACACCGCCCCAATCAAAGTAATTTTCATCCACAACAATACATTTAGGCATCACATCCGCACTATCTTCGCGGGAAAATGACAGGTCCAATTTAGGACTTGTGGGAATATAACCCAATTGTTTGTCATGTGCTTCCAACGGGGCTGTCAGCTTTTTTGCATATGGATCCAACACTAATTTATTGGGATTGAACCTCATACCTTTTTCTGGCTCATATGGCCCATAAACACGGTACGCATAACGTTGTCCCCAACGCAATCCTTCTACATAACCATGAAACACTTCATCCGTATAGTTTGGTAAAACAATTCGTTCTTCGTTTTTGCCTTCGTGGTCAAAAAGACATAATTCCACCTTTGTAGCATGCTTGGAAAACAAAGCAAAATTGACGCCGTGTTTATCAACTGTGGCTCCTAGTGGATACGGCAAACCCGCCAAAACTTTATATGTCATTTTATCACTCCCATTTTCTCAAAAACCACCACGGCCAAAGGAGGCAATACAACACGCAAAGCATATTTTTTAAAATTCCATCCTGGCTCTTCTGTTTGAATATCTCCAATATTTTTTGTATCACTTCCTCCAAAGCATTTTAAATCGGAATTAAACATTTCTTGATATACACCCTGCTCGTCTGTTCCAATTCGATAATTATATCGAGGCACTGGTGTAAAATTACAAGCCACGATCAACTTATTTCCTTTTTCATCCTTTCGGATAAATGTCAAGCATGAGTTTTCTCCATCCGACCCGTCAATCCATTCAAAGCCACTTCCCTCTGTATCTAAGGCAAACAAAGATGAATGTTCTTTATAGAAAGAATTTAATTGTTTTACAAGATGTTGTACACCTTTATGAAAGTCATACTTTAATAAATTCCAAGGCAACTCCGTTTGATAATTCCACTCGCTGGTCGCCCCAAACTCATCACCCATAAAGAGTAATTTTTTACCGGGGCTCATAAACATATAGCTATAATAGGCGCGCAAGTTTGCAAAGTGTTGCCACTCATCACCTGGCATCCGATTTAAAATCGTGCCTTTTCCATGAACCACTTCATCATGTGACAAAGGCAAAACAAAATTTTCCGTGAAAGCATATAAAAAACCAAACGTCAATTCGTTGTGATGATATTTACGATTGAGGGGATCTTCCTTCATATAATTTAAAGTATCATGCATCCATCCCATATTCCATTTGTAGCCAAAACCAAGCCCTCCCAGATAAGTGGGACGTGACACCATCGGCCAAGCGGTTGATTCCTCCGCAAATGTTGTAGCACCATTATTTTCCGCAAACACTAATTCGTTTAGACGACGCAAAAAAGCGATTGCTTCCAAGTTTTCTCGACCACCATATTTGTTGGGAATCCATTCACCTTCTTTACGAGAATAATCAAGGTACAGCATACTAGCCACCGCATCCACGCGCAGGCCGTCTATATGGAACTCACGAATCCAAAACAATGCGTTGGCAAGTAAAAAGTTGGCAACTTCATTACGCCCATAATTATAAATCTTTGTGCCCCAATCTTTGTGCTCACCCAAGCGCGGATCAGCATGCTCATAAAGCGCAGTACCATCAAAATTGACAAGTCCGAATGCATCTTTTGGAAAGTGGGCTGGCACCCAATCCATAATCACACCAACACCCGCTTGATGCAATTTATCAATCAAATAGCGGAAATCACCTGGTGTACCATAACGACTGGTCGGCGCATAAAGCCCTGTTTCTTGGTATCCCCAACTGCCATCAAAGGGATATTCCGCCACGGGCAATAATTCCACATGCGTAAAGCCCATTTCGTTGGCGTATTTTGGCAATTCTTCCGCCATTTCCAAGTATGTCAGCCAACGCCCATCTTTACGCTTCCACGAACCCAAATGAACTTCATAAATGGAAATCGGTTGTCTGCGATCATTTTTTTCTTTGCGTACTTTCAACCAATCTTCATCATGCCACTCATAGCTGTTGATATCATAAACCAGACTACCCGCTTTGGGGCGCACCTCTTGCACGAAAGCAAACGGGTCAGCCTTTAATGGCAACAAGCGCCCCGATTTATCGGTCAATTCGTATTTATAAATATCCCATTCGTGTAACCCTGGAATAAAGATTTCCCAAATACCACTTGATCCACGGGGGCGCATCATATGGCGTCGTCCATCCCAATTATTAAAGTTCCCCACAACACTCACGCGCGAGGCATTTGGCGCCCATACAGCAAAAGAGACACCCTGCACAGCTTGATGAGTGATAAGATGCGCACCCAGTTTTTTATAGATTTCCAGATGATTCCCTTCATTATAAAGGTATAAATCTGTTTCTCCCAACACAGGTAAAAAACTATATGGATCCGGCGTTGTTTGAATGTTATCTTCAGTCCATTTGATTTTTAAAATATAAGGTATATATTCTGTGGCATCCGGTAATTCAAGAGTGAAGAGACCATCGGTTAAAGTATGCATCATTTCGCCCAGAATTTTTCCGTCTGGCGTTTCTACCGATACAGATATAGCCCCTGGTTGAATTGTGCGAATAATCCAACCTTTTAGGGCTTTATGCTCACCTAAAAAAGAAAAAGGATCGCCCTGAAAACGACCTGATAACATATCTTGTGCAATTCTATCCGCCATAACACTCCCTTTTGATGTGTTAAGACATAACACATTTTTTACCAAAACGCAAGGAGATTTTACCTAACCAAACAATTTATTGATTTCATTATTTAATGCTTGTTCAATAAGCGCAGGCAACTGTTCCTTTAACCAATCCTTCAAGATCGGTTGCAATTCTGCTTTCACAAGTTTTTGATAATCTTCTGGTGTTTTTTGAGATTTTTGTTCAGCCAACTTTGTCAATGCAAGACGCATTTTTTCTTGAATATCTGAAGCGCTTGCTTCGGAAACACGCATGGCTGGCGTCAAAACAAAAATGTCATCCAATTCTTCATCCAATTTGTCTGGCTCTTTTATTTCATCATCAGATAACATTTGTCGAATAGATGACAACACTTCATTCATAGACATTTCTTCTGGTTCGCCTGCCATTTTTCCCCCTTAGATATCGTATCCCAACCACTTATTTTTCACATCATCATAGTATTCTCTGGCATCATATGGTTTCACGGACAATCCCAAATCCGTCGGATTTAAACGGCCAATCGCCGCCAATAAAGCATATCCCGCCACGATGGCATCACGATGTGTCTTTACCAAAGTCACCCGATTGTTCAAATGTTCTTGTTCTGCATCCAAAACATCCAGAACCGTCCTCGATCCCACTTTTGCTTCACGAATCACTCCATCCAAAGCCATCTTTGAGGCCTTAATTTGCGCATTAATTGACGCTAATTGGGCCTGACTTGCTGTATAATATTCCCATGCACTGATCACACCAGAACGAACATCCTGAACTGTTTTATCCCATAAAATTTTGGCTTTATTTTCATTTTGGCGTGCTTGACGAATGGCCGCATAATCTGCCCCCGCGGAATAGATAGGCACTGTTAAATTTGCTTTCACTTGCCAATAATCACCTTTGTCCACCGTCATTTGTTCATGCTGATGACCGGCAGCAGCCGTCATATCTACCTGAGGCAACAACTCACCCTTTTTAGATTTCACACTATAAGAGGCCGCCTCTTTTGCATATTTCGCTGCTCTGATTTGGGGGCTATGATCCATTGCATAATCAATAGCTTCATCCAAGGTCGCAGGCAAGACATGCTTAAAATCAGCCACATCTTCCAAATCTTCCGGTGGCAAACCAACTATACTGAAAAAATTCGCTTGAGATACTTTTAAATTACCTTCGGCAGCAATTCTGGCAGCCGTCGCACCCTCAGCTCGCGCCTCTGATTGTGCCACATCTGTGCGTGTCAAACCACCCACCTTAAAGCGCTTACGATAAGAATTCAAATGTTCTTTCAAAACCTTTTCGTTGTTTTCTCGTAAATCTAACACCGCTTTGTCACGCACCACATCCATATAGGAAGCAACTGCATCCAACAAGACACTCTGCTCTGCCCCAATTAAACCTTGGCGGCCAGCACGTGCTTGGCTTTTTGCGGCATTGACCGCTTGAACCGTAGATAGACCAGAAAAAATCGGTTGTTTCATTTGAATCGATACATCGTCTGGCGTTTTATATAACTCCGTTTTATTGGGGGTATAATCATATTTGTTTCTGTTATAGCTTCGGCCAATGGAACCTACGCCCGCAATTTGTGGACGAAATCCAGATTTTGCAATTGCTACATTTTCGTCGGTGGCACGTTGACCTGCCCGTTCTGCATTGATGCTCCAGCTGTTTTCATAGGTGTAACCCAACACCTCATTCAACGTTCTAGCATTTGCGCTCAACACCACGCATGCAGCAGACAACAATAAAATTTTCTTGAACATGATTTCCCCTTCAAGCTGTTATGGAGGTCATTTTATCGTCTTTTTTCCTCTTTTGCAAGAATTTTTTTTAAAAAATCCCCGAGACAACACTCGGGGATTAATTTTTTGAACCAACAGCTCTTACGAACCACCACCCATATTGGCGCGACGCACAACCTGTGTTTTGGCTGTGGTCTTGCTGTTCACCTTCTGTGCTTTTTCTTTATGCACCTTGGTCACTTTTTCATCCTTTGGAGTAGCGGACTTTTTAGCTTCTGTCTTTTCGGCATCGGCTTCCACTTCCACAATCTTACCGGAATCCTGACCTTTGGCGTTCACATCACGATCCACCAATTCCACAATGGCCATTGGGGCACAGTCACCAAAACGGAAACCGGCTTTGAGCACGCGGACATAACCACCGTTGCGTTTTTCATAGCGCTTTACCAACACAGTCATCATCTTTTCAACCATAGCTTCGTCGCGAAGGAAAGAAATCAGCTGACGACGTGCATGCAATGTACCGTCTTCGGCTTTTGTGATCAGCTTTTCAAAGATTGGGCTGAGTTCTTTCGCCTTTGGCAAAGTTGTTTTGATTTGTTCATGTTTGATCAAAGCGTTTGCTAAGTTTGCAAACATGGCACGACGATGTGCAATTTTTTTGTTCAATGTTCTTTTTTTAAATCCATGACGCATTTTCTTTTCCTTTCGTTAAAAGCCTTGCGGGGCAAAGCTGATTGTTAAAACCTTTTTCTCCACTCTTACGTCAGCGTGCAAAGAAAAGGACGTGAGGGGATCATCCCCCCACGGTTTTCATTCGGTTCTTAGTCGTCCAAAGACACGGAAGAAGCCAATTCTTCCAAATTCTCTGGTGGCCAATTTTCAATTTGCATACCGAGGTGCAAATCATAGGCGGCCAACAATTCTTTGATTTCGTTCAAAGATTTACGACCAAAGTTCGGCGTGCGTAACATTTCGGATTCGGTCTTTTGTACCAAGTCACCAATGTACACAATATTGTCGTTCTTCAAGCAGTTTGCAGAACGGACGGACAATTCCAAATCATCCACTTTTCTGAGCAAATTCTTGTTAAATGGCAATTCAGCGATTTTTTCTTCGGCGCTTACTTCTTCTGGTTCTTCAAAGTTAATGAAGACCTTCAATTGATCCTGCAAAATACGAGCAGACAAAGCCACTGCATCTTCTGGTGTCAACACGCCGTTTGTTTCAACGGTTAAGGACAATTTATCATAGTCTGTTTGTTGACCCACACGGGCATTTTCCACTTCATAATTCACCGATTTTACCGGAGAATAAATGGAATCAATAGGCAACAAGCCAATTGGACAATCAGCAGGACGATTTTCCGCTGCTGTCACATAGCCTTTACCTGTATTCACAATCATTTCAATATCAATTGTGGCATCTTTATCCAATGTGCAAATTACCAAATCAGGATTCATCACTTCAATAGTGTGATTTGTCACAATTTGTTTAGCAGTAATGACACCAGGCCCTTTTGCATTTAAATAAATGTGTTGTGGACCTTCGGCATCCACTTTCAATGCCAAATTTTTAATATTCAACACGATTTCTGTCACATCTTCACGAACACCAGGGATGGAAGAAAATTCATGTTGCACACCAGCGATTTTGATTGCTGTCACGGCGCCACCTTGCAAAGAAGACAACAACACACGACGCAACGCATTTCCCAATGTGAAACCAAAACCACGCTCCAATGGTTCAATCACCATTTTGGCCTTGTAGCCCGGCACGATTTGTTCAATAACTTGTTTGTCATGATCAGGCTTAATCAATTCTTGCCAATTCTTTTGAATCATCATGGTATGTTCCTTTTGTTAAAAATTAAACACGACGACGTTTACGCGCACGACATCCATTGTGTGGCAGAGGTGTCACATCCTTAATAGATGTTACAACTAAACCTGCAACACCGAATGAACGAATAGCAGATTCACGACCAGAGCCTGGACCCATCACAACGATATCCACACTCTTCATCCCATGTTCAACGGCTTTGCGAGCAGCATCTTCCGCAGCCACCTGAGCGGCATATGGGGTGGATTTACGGGATCCTTTGAATCCCTTCGCACCACAAGAAGACCATGCAACAGCATTTCCGTTTTGATCGGTAATTGTCACCAATGTGTTATTAAATGTCGAATTAATGTGTGCTATACCAGCCACCACATTTTTTCTATCGCGTTTTTTCGTTTTGACTACTTTCTTTTCAGCCATTTTCAACCTCTTACTTCGTCACTTTCTTCTTACCAGCAATTGCCACAGCCTTTCCCTTACGAGTACGGGCATTTGTGTGGGTCCGTTGACCATGCACAGGCAATCCCTTACGATGACGCAATCCGCGATAGCATCCCAGATCCATCAAACGTTTAATATTCATAGAGACTTCACGGCGCAAGTCACCTTCCACCTGATAGTCTTTATCAATGATTTCACGAATTTTCAAAGTCTCATCATCTGTCAGATCATTCACACGACGATTCATGGGAATGCCCGCTTTCTTGATGATTTCTTCAGCTTTTTTCCGGCCAATACCATAAATGTACGTCAAACCAATGACGGCCAATTTATCTGTCGGAATATTTACACCAGCAATACGTGCCAAGGTTATTTCTCCATTTTTTCTAATTTAAAACAGTAAAAACCAACTGCTTCTTAAAGCGATGGCTTGAATTACGAGTGGGAATTATAAACTATTTCTCGCAATTTGTCAAGTCCAAAATTAGTATTTTACTATTTCTTTTATCCTTTCACTTACCGCATCAATGGGTCCCGTCCCATCAACACGAACCAATAGCCCCTTGTTTTCGTAGTAAGGTATCAATGGAGCTGTTGCCTCACGGTAAACGCGGAGTCTAGATACCACCGTTTCTTCGGTGTCGTCCGCCCGTTTGACAAATTCTTTACCCCCACATACGTCACAAACACCCGCGACCTTTGTGGGTTTAAACTTTTCATGATAGAACGCACCACATTTTGCACATTGGCTGCGTCCCAAAATACGTTCCAAAATATATTCATCAGGAACATCTATTAACAATGCTAAATCAACTTTTTTGCCTTCAAATTCTGGCGCATTTTCAATCTTTTCAAATAACTCGGCTTGTTCCAAAGAACGTGGAAAGCCATCGGAAATAAAACCATTTGCATTTTCTGGTGCCAAAAAGGCCTGAGTCATCAAGCGTACAATTAAATCCGAAGAAACCAATTGTCCATTATCAATACGAGCAGCGATTTCTTTTCCTAAATCTGAACCAGTTTTAACTTCTGCACGCAACAATTCGCCTGCTGAAATTTCTTTAATGCCCATTCGTTCTGCTAAAATAGCCCCCTGAGTGCCTTTCCCAGACCCTGGTGGGCCCAACAACACAATACGATTGTATGCAGCCATTATAACCTCCCCTTTAATTTGGCTTTTCTGATCAAACCTTCATATTGATACGCCACCAAATGAGATTGAACTTGATTCACTGTTTCCAAAATCACAGAAACAACGATCAACAACGTCGTACCACCCAAGAAGAATGGGACATTAAATGTGGCAATCAAAAATTCAGGTAAAATACATAAAATTGTTAAATAAGCGGCGCCCAACACCGTCAAACGTGTAATCACATAATCCAAATATTGCGCAGTGTTTTCTCCCGGACGAATGCCCGCTACAAAACCACCTTGACGCTTTAAATTTTCCGCTGTTTCCTTTGGATTGGATTGAATGCCCGTATAGAAGAATGTGAAGAAAACAATCAACACACCAAATGTCACCATATACACCCATTGACCTGGGGTTAAATACAAAGCTGTTTTACTCCAAAAATCAGATTCTGTATTTTGTGAAAAGTATTGAGAAATACCCACAGGAATAGCTAACAAAGCACTGGCAAAGATTGGGGGCATCACGCCCGTTGGATTAATCTTTAATGGCAAGTGGGAACTAACCCCCTGCATCAAACGGCCCGCCTCTTGACGCTTTGGATATTGAATAATAATTCTGCGTTGTGCACGTTCAAACAATACCACCACATAGATAACCGCAAAGATCATCAAACCAATTAACAAGATTGTCATCGTGGACATGGCCCCTGCCCGACCATCTTCCAACATACGAATTAAAGCAGATGGAATGTTGGCAACGATACCAACCATGATCAACAACGATGTTCCATTACCCACGCCCCGTGCGGTAATTTGCTCACCCAACCACACGACAAACATTGTACCACCTAACAATGACACAACCGTGGATAATTCAAACAAATGTGCAGAAGGCATAATCACAGCGCCACCACGTTCCAGTGCAAGCGCCATAAAATAAGATTGCACCACTGTAATGGCAATTGTCAAAGCGCGCGTGTATTGATTTAATTTACGCATGCCCGCTTCACCTTCTTTACGAAGCGCCATCCAGGATGGAATCACACTGGCACCCAACTGAATAATAATGGACGCCGAAATGTATGGCATAATGTTTAAAGCAAAGATTGACATACGCGACAACGCGCCGCCCGTAAAGGCGTTAAACATACCAATCAAGCCACCTTGGTTGGACGAAAAGAAATCGTTCAAGACGGCTGGATTGATTCCCGGAAAAGGAATATATGTTCCAATCCGGAAGACAATCAAAGCTAAAAGGGTGAACCAAAGACGTTTATGCAGATCTTTTGCTTTCGAAAAAGCAGACACATCCATATTTGCGACCATTTTATCTGATAACGACATGTGATTCACCCTCCCTTATTTACTTTGTTTTTTTGGCTTTTTTGACTGGCTTTTTAACTTCTTTTTTAGAAGTCTTTTGGCCTTTTACCAAAACGGTCTTTTTGATTGGTTCAACAATCAATTCGCCACCGGCCTTTTCCACAGCCTTTTTGGCTGTTTCTGTAGCACCAACAACGCGGATTGTGACCTTGCTTGTCAACTTACCAGCTCCAAGCAAACGCACACCGTCTTTGACCTTTTTGACCAAACCAGCTTCCATCAATGCCACCGCATTGATTTCTTTGTCGGCCTTTAATGCCTTGGCATCAATAGCCTTTTGTAAATCGCCAACATTCACACCAATCAAGGATTTACGGAAAATATTCTTAAATCCACGTTTTGGCAAACGACGATAGACAGGCATTTGACCACCCTCAAAAGCGTTAATAGAAACGCCCGTACGGGATTTTTGACCTTTAAAGCCACGACCAGCTGTACGACCTTTACCGCTGCCAACCCCACGGGCGACACGCATCAAGGACTTTCTGGCGCCTTTGTTATCTTTAATTTCATTCAGTTTCATGTTACCTCTCCTTATTCAGCTGCAGCTTCATCAGCCACTTTGCCTTCACGATTGCCAACAATTTCACCGACTTTTTTGCCACGACGAGCAGCCACTGCACGTGGAGAATGTTCGTCTAACAAAGCCTTAAATGTGGCGCGAACCATGTTGTGTGGATTGTTTGACCCTGTGCATTTTGCAACAACGTCTTGGATACCCAACACTTCAAACACAGCACGCATAGGACCACCAGCGATGATACCAGTACCGGCTGGGGCTGTACGTAATGTCACTTGACCAGCGCCAAAGCGACCCACCACATCATGGTGAAGTGTACGACCTTCACGCAACGGCACACGCACCAAACGGCGACGAGCCAATTCGTTGGCTTTCTTAATTGCATCAGGAACTTCTTTTGCTTTAGCATGGGCAAAGCCGATGCGACCTTTTTGGTCACCGACAACCACCAACGCGGCAAAGGACATATTCCGTCCGCCTTTCACTGTTTTGGAAACACGATTGATGTGCACTACGCGATCAATGAATTCATCCATTGTCTTATCTTCGCGAGGAGCCCGATCCTTTTTCGGAGCACGTTTCTTTGCTTGTTTTTCTTGTTTTTCAATAACTTCTTCTGTCATTTTACACTCCTACTTAAAAGACCAAACCAGCTTCACGGGCACCATCAGCCAAGGCCTTGATACGGCCATGGAATTGATAGCCACCACGATCAAAAGCAACTTCCTTGATACCAGCTTTCAAAGCTTTTTCAGCAATCGCAGCACCGACGGCTTTTGCACCCGCCAATGTGGAACCCTTTTCTTTGAAACCTTTTTCTTTGGAAGAAGCACTGACCAAAGTTTTTTGGTTGTTATCATCAATGATTTGCGCGTAAATGTTCTTTTCGGAACGATAGACGGACAACCGCACGCGGTCACCGGCTTTTTTCTTCAAATCAAAACGCACACGCGCTTTTCTTCTATCAAATGTTGTTTGTTTTTTCATTTTCAGTTCCCCTTATTTCTTCTTACCGTCTTTACGTAAAATCGTTTCGTCGGCATATTTCACACCTTTACCTTTATAAGGTTCTGGCGCACGATAGGAACGAATTTCAGCAGCCACTTGACCAACCAATTGTTTATCCGCACCGGATAATGTCAATTTTGTTTGATCTGTAACTGTTGCTGTCACACCTTGTGGCAAATCATAGTCAATATCATGGCTATAGCCCAAGACCAACTTTAATTTTTGGCCCGACACTTGCGCACGATAACCAACGCCGATCAATTCCAAATCTTTTTTGAAACCTTCGCTCACGCCCTTCATCAAGTTTTCAATGTTTTGGCGCACTGTACCCCACAAAGCTTTTGCTTCCTTTGTGTTATGTAAAGGCTTCACAACGATTTCACCGTTTTCCATTTTCACAGAAACACCGGCGGGAATGTGTGTTTTTAATTCGCCCAATTTACCTTTGACGACAATTTCGTTGTCTGTAATGTTGACGCTAACGCCGTCAACCACTTTTACAGGATGTTTTCCGATTCTTGACATTTGTCTTTCCTCCTTAGAACACCTTGCACAAAACTTCGCCACCCAAATTGGCTTGACGAGCTTCATGGTCAGACATCACGCCTGACGGGGTTGACAACACATAGATGCCCAAACCATTATAGAACTTGGGTAAATCTTTTACTTTGGAATACACACGACGGCCTGGTGTGGAAACACGTTCGATTTCCTTAATCACTGGAGCACCTTCATGGTATTTCAATTCCACTTTGAATTCATCAATGCCCGCACGGACATTCACTTTTTCAAAGCCACGGATGTAACCTTCCCGTTTTAACACTTCCAACACGTTTGCACGCAAGTTAGAAGCAGGAACTGTTACGCTTTCTTTTTTGGCCATGCCGCCGTTACGCAAACGGGTGAGCATATCGCCCAAAGGATCTGTCATAGACATATTTTCTTCTCCTTACCAGCTCGACTTTGTCATACCGGGCACTTGTCCTTCGCTGGACAATTTGCGCAGTTGAATACGGCTGAGTTTTAATTTTCTGTAATAACCTTTAGAACGCCCTGTCAATTCGCAGCGGTTGTGCAAACGAACTTTGGACGAATTGCGTGGCAACTTTGCCAGCTCGATAGAGGCTTCAAAGACTTCTTCTGGAGAAGACTTCTTAGATTTAATCACCTTTTTCAAAGCTTCACGTTTACCGGCATATTTCTTGACGGTTTTCACGCGTTTTTTATTACGATTAATTTGACTTAATTTTGCCATGCTTATTTTCCTTCCTTCTTAAAGGGCATTCCGAAACCGGCTAACAAAGCTTTGGCTTCCTTATCGGTTTTGGCGCTTGTGCAAATAATAATGTCCATACCACGGATGGCATCCACTGCATCATAGTTGATTTCCAAGAAGATGATTTGTTCTTTAATACCCATGGCATAGTTACCATGACCATCAAAGCTCTTTCCGGAAATACCACGGAAGTCGCGGATACGAGGCATTGCCATTGTGATAAAGCGATCCAAGAATTCATACATTTTCTCTTTACGTAGTGTGACTTTACAACCAATTGGCATACCATCACGCAACTTAAAGGTAGAAATGGATTTACGGGCATGGGTCACAATCGGTTTTTGACCGGAAATGGCTTCCATATCCTTCACCGCGAATTCAATCGCCTTTTTATCCTCAGCAGCTTCACCAACGCCCATATTTAAGACGATTTTTGTGAGCTTAGGAACTTCCATCTTGTTCTTGTAGCCGAATTCTTTGACCAAATTCGGAGCAATCACTTCATCATATAATTTTTTCAATCTTGTTTCCATGAGTCACTCCTTATTTATCAACAACTTCACCGGACTTTTTGGCAACACGCACCTTATGTCCGTCTTTTTCGACTTTGTAACCAACACGAGTAGCCTTCCCTGTCTTTGGATCAACCAAAGCAACGTTGGACACATGAATTGGCATTTCTTTGGAAACGATACCACCAGCAGATTCTTGAGATGGCTTTGTATGGCGTTTCACCATATTCACTCCACCCACGATCACCTTGTTTTCTTTTGGAAAAACGGTTGTGATTTCGCCAGTCTTGCCTTTATCTTTTCCTGTTGTGACGATAACTTTATCGCCTTTTTTCAGTTTCAGTTTCATGTTACAAAACCTCCGGAGCCAAGGACATCACTTTGATAAAGCCACCAGCACGCAATTCACGTGTCACCGGCCCAAAGATACGAGTTCCAATCGGCTCACCTTGTTTATCAACAAGCACAACTGCATTGCTGTCGAAACGAATAGCAGAACCATCTTCACGACGGATTTCCTTCTTCGTACGAACGATCAAAGCGCGCTGCACTTCACCTTCTTTGACTTTACCATGTGGCACAGCTTCCTTGACGGAAACGATAATCACGTCTCCGACGGTCGCATAACGCCGTTTGGCACCGCCAATGACCTTAATGCACTGAACTTTCCGGGCACCGGAGTTATCAGCTACTTCAAGGTTTGTTTCTACTTGAATCATGTTGTTTTCCTTTCTTGATTCAGTTATTTTTCCGTCACAACCATCCAAGATTTTGTCTTGGAAATTGGACGGCATTCAATAATCTGTACCACATCACCGACATTGCACAGATTCTTTTCATCATGCGCAGTATATTTCTTACTGCGTTTGACGTATTTCTTATACACTGGATCCATCACACGACGTTCCACACGAACGACCACGGATTTATCCATTTTTGTGCTGACCACAACACCTTGTAAAACACGTTTTGGCATGGTTTATTTTCCTTTCTTTGCAGCGGTTTGAGAGGCCGCAGTTTTGATTTGCGCAATCTCGCGACGCAACATGCGGCAACGAGCTGTGTTTTTCAAAGCACCTTGAGCCTTTTGGAAGCGCAAGTTCATAGCTTCTTTCTTCAACTCAACTTCCTTTGCCTTTAAATCGGCAGCGGACTTACCTTTGATATCTTTAAACTTTGTTTTTGTCATAATTACACCTCTTCATCAGCTGTTCTGGCCAAGAATCTTGTTTTGATTGGCAGTTTGACCGAGGCCAAGCGCATAGCTTCACGCGCGACTTCCTCACTCACACCGTCGCATTCAAACAAAACACGACCTGGTTTCACACGAACGACCCAATATTCAACAGATCCCTTACCTTTACCTTGACGCACTTCAGGTGGCTTCTTGGAAACAGGTACATCTGGGAACACACGGATCCACATACGTCCTTGACGCTTCATGGCGTGCGAAATAGCACGACGAGCAGCTTCAATTTGACGGGCTGTCATACGGCAAGGTTCCAATGCTTTCAAACCGAAAGTACCGTAATCCAGAGTTGTTGCGGATTTAGCTTCACCGTGAATACGGCCTTTAAATCCTTTGCGGAATTTTGTTCTTTTTGGTTGTAACATAGTTCCTCTCCTTAATGTTGATCATTCAAGCGTTTATCTTGAGCCATGGCATCATGAGCCAAGATTTCGCCTTTGTAAATCCATACTTTGACACCACAGGTCCCATACGCTGTATGAGCTGTTGCATAGCCATAGTCAATGTCGGCACGAAGGGTATGCAAAGGAACGCGTCCTTCCAAATACCATTCTGTACGAGCGATTTCAGCACCGCCCAAACGACCACCACAGCTGACCTTAATACCTTCGGCGCCTTGACGCAATGCAGATTGCACAGCGCGTTTCATGGCTCTACGGAAGGAAATACGTTTTTCCAACTGTTGAGCAATGTTTTCGGCAACCAATTTGGCGTCTGTTTCGGGTTTGCGGACTTCAACGATATTCACGCTGACATCGGCACCATCGGCCAATTTCACCAAATCCTTTTTCAAGGTTTCAATGTCTTGACCTTTTTTACCAATAACCACACCCGGACGAGCGCAATAAATGGTGACGCTGGCTTTCTTGGCTGGACGTTCAATCACGATACGGCTGATCCCAGCACCGGCCAATTTTTTGTTTAAGAACTTACGAATTTCAATATCAGCCAACAACTTGTCACCGTAATCCGCATCTGCGAACCAACGAGAATCCCAAGTACGGTTGATGCCTAAACGCAGTCCATTTGGATTAACTTTCTGTCCCATTAGACACTCTCCTTCTTTTCATTTTTCTTTTCACTTTTAACAGCTTTCTTTGCTGGCTTTTTAGCTGCTTTTGGAGCCGCTTCTTTTTCAGCCACAACAACTGTTAAGTTTGAAAAAGGTTTCAAAACTTTATGACCTGCGCCTTTAGCAGCAGCATGCCAACGTTTCATCACCATTGCTTTGCCCACATAGGCCTCTGCAACCACCAATTTATCAATATCCAAACCAAAATTGTGTTCGGCATTGGCAATAGCGGCTTGCAACACTTTTTTCACATCTTTTGCCACCCGACGTTTGGAGAATGTGAGTTCGGCCAAAGCCTTCTCAGCCTTCAAACCACGGATTGTTTCGGCAACGAGATTCAGTTTTTGCGGGGACACGCGAATTGTGCGTGCTTTAGCATATGCTGTTTTCACTTGTTCTTTTGTCATGTGTTACTCCTGTGTTGCCTTGGCATCAGCAGCCGTATGTTTCGTAAAGGTACGAGTTGGTGCAAACTCACCAAACTTGTGACCCACCATATTTTCGTTTACTGAAACGGGGATGAATTTGTGTCCATTATAAACACCAAAGGTCAATCCCACGAAATCAGGAAGGATTGTGGACCGACGGGACCACGTTTTAATCACTTCATGACGACCATTCTTCTTGGCTTCATCAGCTTTCTTTAACAGATAGCCATCAACAAACGGTCCTTTTCTGACAGATCTTGTCATTTATGCCTCCTTATGCTTTCTTCACGGCGTGACGAGAACGCACAATCATGCTATTCGTCCGCTTGTTGTTTCTTGTCTTCTTACCTTTGGTCTTCCATCCCCATGGTGACACAGGGTTACGACCACCGTTCGTACGACCACCATGTGGGTGATCCACTGGGTTCATCGCAATACCGCGGACGGATGGACGCTTGCCCAACCAACGGGCGCGGCCAGCTTTCGCCAACACTGTATTTTGATTATCCGGGTTCGAAACGGCACCGATAGAAGCCATACAATCCGCTAACACTAAGCGTAATTCGCCAGAGCTTAAACGGATTTGAGCATAACCGGCATCTTTACCAATCAATTGAGCATAGCATCCGGCAGAACGAGCCAATTGACCGCCCTTTCCTGGTTGCAACTCAATATTATGGACAATTGTACCAACCGGCATATTTTTCAGCGGCATCGCATTACCTGGTTTAATATCAGCGTTTTGAGAAGCAATAACTGTATCACCCTTAGCTAAGCGTTGTGGCGCCAAAATATAGGACAATTCACCGTCTTCATATTTAATTAAAGCGATAAAAGCTGTCCGGTTCGGATCATATTCCAAACGTTCAACAACGGCTGGAACATCCAATTTCTTACGTTTGAAATCCACCAAACGGTAGGCCTTTTTCACACCACCGCCCATACGACGAGATGTCATATGACCGTGATTGTTACGACCACCTGTGGACTTTTTGCCTTCAACCAATGTCTTGACTGGGGCACCTTTATGCAATTCACTGCGATCAATACCGATCAAAGATCTGTTTGCATTTCCAATAGCTTTAGTTTTCTTTAATGCCATCTTACACCCCCGCCGTTACATCAATCGTTTGGCCTTTTGCCAACGTAACGATTGCTTTTTTCACATCGGAGCGAACACCCTTTTGACCACGGAAGAATTTAATCTTACCTTTTTGGGTCAAAGTATTCACTGATTTCACTTCTACACCAAACACACCTTCCACAGCGGCCTTAATTTCAGGCTTTGTGGCGGATTTTAACACTTCGAAAACCACTTGGCTGCTCTCGCCGACTTTCATGGCCTTTTCCGTAATGATCGGACGCACTAAAACGTCTGTCATCTTTGGTGTTAATGTTTTCTTTTCGGACTTCTTAATCATTAGGCTAACCGTCCTTCCAATTTCTCAGCCGCTTCCTTGGATAACACCAAGATATCGCGACGCATCATATCATAAACGTTTGCACCTTGAACCGGTAAAACATCAACGTTTTTGATGTTACGGGCGGATAAAGCAAACTTTTCGTCCAATGTTTCACCACCAACGAATAAAATGGAATTCCACTTATTCGCTTTGAAAGTCTTTTCAAAGGCCTTTGTGCTGATTTTCTTGGCTGTCATATCATCCAAGATGAACAATTTCTTTTCAGCAACTTTGGTGGACAAGGCCACTTTCATGGCTTTGGCACGTAATTTCTTGGTCAAGCCATATTCGTGAGAACGCACGACTGGTCCAAACACCACGCCACCATGATACATTTGTGGGGCGCGTTTTTCACCTTGACGAGCACGACCTGTTCCTTTTTGACGGAATGGCTTAATGCTGGAACCACTGACTTCACCTTTATCCTTTGTTTTATGCGTGCCGGCACGACGTTTGTCTAATTGCCATTGAATCACGCGAGCGAGAATGTCTTTGCGTACTTCGGCGCCGAACACTGTATCGTTCAGGTCGATGCTTCCGACTTTTTTCGCAGATAAATCTACTACATCATACTTCATGGTTTATTCCTTTACTTCTTCGGCAGGAGCAGCTGTTTCAGCCACTGGTTCTGCCTTGACTTCTGTTGCAGCTGGAGCGGCTTCGGCCACTGGTTCAGCTTTCACTTCTTCTTTTTTCGCTTCGGAAGCCTTTAATCCTGCAGGAACGGGACCAACAGCTTGTTTGGCACGCTTTTTGGCATCATTCACCAAAACGATAGCGCCATCATAGCCGGGAACACCCCCGCGGACCATAATCAAATTACGGGCTTCGTCAATGGCAACAACTTCCAAGTTTTGAACTGTCACTTGTTCATTGCCTAATTGACCAGGCATCGGGCGGTTTTTCACCACACGACCAGGCCATTCACGGTTACCGGTAGAACCACCGGCGCGGTGCGTTCTGGACACACCGTGTGTTGCATTATCACCGTGGAAGTTATGGCGTTTAATAACACCCGCATAACCTTTACCCAAGGAAACTCCGACAACGTCAACCAATTGGCCCACTACAAAGTGGTTGGCACCGATAACGGAACCAGCTGGCACAATGCAGTCTTCCGACACGCGGAATTCAACCAAAGTCTTTTTCGGTTCTTGTTTTAATTTTGCGAAATGTCCTTTTTGAGGTTTGGCAACATTCTTTTCTTTAATCTTGCCAGATCCCAATTGGACAGCGGTATATCCGTCTTTTTCCTTTGTACGGGTATCAATAACTGTGCTGTCAATTTCTAAAACAGTCACAGGAATACGATTACCGTTCTCTTGGAACAGACCCATCATACCGACTTTTTTTGCGATTACACCTGTACGCATAGTCTTTTTCCTTTACACTTTAATCACAACATGTACACCGGCGGCGAGGTCCAATTTCATGAGGGCATCAACCGTTTGTGGTGTCGGATCAATAATGTCGAGCACCCGCTTGTGGGTTCTGATTTCAAATTGCTCACGTGACTTTTTGTCCACATGGACAGAACGGTTCACTGTGAATTTTTCAATACGAGTCGGCAACGGGATTGGGCCAACCACTTGGGCGCCTGTCCGTTTCGCTGTATTGAGAATCTCACGGGTAGATTGATCCAACACCCCGTGATCAAAAGCTTCTAAACGAATTCTAATTTTATCCATTTTTCCTTCTCCTTAACCAGCCATCTTGGCCTTGATTTCGTCTGCAATCGCTTGCGGCACATCCGCATAGTGCGAGAATTGCATGGTATATTGGGCACGACCTTGGCTCATTCCACGGAGGTTTCCAACATAGCCGAACATCTGAGCCAAAGGCACTGTTGCATCAATCACACGGGCATTCCCACGGGAATCCATGTTATTGACCTGGCCACGGCGAGAGTTCAAATCACCGATAATGTCTCCCATATATTCTTCTGGTGTCACAATTTCGACCTTCATGATTGGCTCTAACAATTTTGGACCAGCTTTAGCCATACCTTCACGGAAGGCCGCACGAGCCGCAATTTCAAAGCACATCACGTTGGAGTCAACATCGTGATAAGCACCATCATACAGGTTGGCCTTAAAGTCTGTGCAAGGGAATCCAGCCAAAACGCCGGTTTCCAAAGCTTGACGCAGCCCCTTTTCCACACCTGGAATATATTCTTTTGGAACGTTACCGCCAACAACTGTATTCTCGAATTGGAATCCAGAGCCAGGAGGCAACGGTTCAAATTTAATTTTCACACGAGCAAACTGACCGGCACCACCGGATTGTTTCTTGTGTGTATAATCTTCATCATATGGTTTGCTGATTGTTTCACGGTAGGCCACCTGAGGCGCACCCACATTGGCTTCCACCTTGAATTCACGTTTCAAACGATCCACAATAATGTCCAAGTGCAATTCACCCATACCTTTAATGATGGTTTGACCTGTTTCAGTATTGGAAGAAACGCGGAAAGATGGGTCTTCGATCGCCAACCGGTTCAAAGCCATACCCATTTTTTCAACGTCAGCTTTTGTCTTTGGTTCCACAGCAATCTCGATAACGGGATCTGGGAATTCCATTTTTTCCAAAACGACATCCATGTTTTCAGCACACAATGTATCACCTGTTGTGGTTTCTTTCAAACCCACCAAGGCCACGATATCACCAGCATGAGCTTCTTTAATATCTTCACGGTGGTTAGCATGCATGAGCAACATACGACCGATACGTTCTTTTTCATCTTTCACGCTGTTACGCACGTATGTACCAGTTGTCAATGTACCTTGGTAAATACGGGTAAACGTCAAAGAACCCACATATGGGTCGTTCATAATCTTAAATGCCAAAGCAGCCAAAGGCTTAGAATCATCAGAGGCGCAAACGTATTCAGCACCCGTTTTTTCATCAATACCTTTGGATTGAGGAATATCAATTGGAGATGGCAAATAATCAACAACGGCGTCCAACAACAATTGGACACCTTTGTTTTTAAATGCAGAACCACACAACACTGGAACGAATTTTTGTTCAATTGTTCCTTTGCGGATGCATTTAATCAATGTTTCCAAATCTGGTTCTTTGCCTTCCAAGTAAGCTTCCATAGCCGCATCATCCATTTCAACGGCCATTTCAATCATTTCTTGACGATATTTATCACAAATATCCTTTAAATCGGCAGGAACATCTTGATATTCAAATGTTGCACCCAAGTCTTCGGAATGCCACACAACCGCACGGTTGTTCAAAATATCAACAACACCGACGAAATTGGCTTCTGCACCGATTGGGTATGTCATCACCATTGGACGAGCACCCAAACGATCGTGAATCATCTTCACACAACGTGGGAAATCGGCACCAATACGGTCCATCTTGTTCACGAAACAAATACGCGGCACACCGTATTTATCAGCCTGCCGCCACACTGTTTCAGATTGAGGTTCCACGCCTTCCACGCCACCAAATACGGCGACGGCGCCATCCAAGACGCGCAAGCAGCGTTCAACTTCGATTGTAAAGTCCACGTGCCCTGGTGTGTCAATAACGTTCACACGGTGACCACGCCAAAAGGCTGTTGTCGCCGCAGATGTAATTGTAATACCACGTTCTTGTTCTTGTTCCATCCAGTCCATGGTGGCACCGCCATCATGCACCTCACCAATCTTGTGAGTTTTACCTGTATAGTACAAAATACGTTCTGTTGTTGTGGTTTTACCGGCGTCAATGTGCGCCATAATACCAATGTTACGATATTTTTCAATCGGTGTTTCTCTTGCCATGGTTCCCCCTTACCACTTAAAGTGAGCAAACGCTTTGTTTGCTTCTGCCATACGATGCACATCTTCGCGCTTACGCACGGCGGCACCACGATTGTTAAAAGCTTC
Organism: Alphaproteobacteria bacterium; assembly: GCA_045660045.1. Lineage (GTDB taxonomy): Bacteria > Pseudomonadota > Alphaproteobacteria > CAAHEQ01 > UBA3637 > UBA3637. The sequence goes on from JAZRDB010000012.1 coordinate 90,182, forward strand.
AATTAATTCAGCGGACAAACGTTCTGTCATTGTCTTTTCACCACGTTCACGGGCAGCACCAATGATCCAACGAATCGCCAACGCTTGTTGACGTTCTGGACGAACTTCTGTCGGAATAGGATAGTTCGCACCACCAACACGGCGAGAACGCACTTCCAATTGAGGTTTCACGTTGTTCAAGGCTTCTTTAAAGACTTCCAAAGCGGGCTTTTTTACCTTAGCTTCGACGTCATCCAAGGCGCCATACACAATACTTTCAGCGACTGATTTCTTACCAGCCAACATCAAGCAGTTCATAAACTTGGCAACAACGATGTCGTTGTATTTCGCATCGGCCACCACTTCACGTTTAATTGCAGCATGTCTACGGGACATATTCTATTCTCCTTATTTAGGCCGTTTTGCGCCATACAGCGAACGAGCTTGTTTACGATTAGCAACACCTTGAGTATCAAGGGTACCACGAATAATATGATAACGCACACCAGGCAAGTCCTTCACACGTCCGCCACGAATCATGACGACCGAGTGTTCTTGCAAGTTGTGACCTTCACCTGGGATATAGGACGTTACTTCAAATCCATTTGTTAAGCGAACACGAGCGACTTTACGTAAAGCTGAGTTCGGTTTCTTAGGGGTTGTTGTATACACACGCGTGCAAACACCACGTTTTTGGGGGCACGCCTTCAAAGCAGGAACCTTGTTCCGCTTTGTGACTTTCTTACGGCTCTTACGAACCAATTGGTTAATTGTAGGCATTCTATCCTTTTTCCTTTTACCTTCTTATTAACAAAAAATCTTTCATCAACCTGTTTCAAGCGGACGAAAGCGTTCATTTTAATCCAACAACCTCTTTGTCATAAGACATTGATTTCGTTGAAAAAAACTCCTCGATTTTTCTGGCAATTTCTTTCCAAAGAAACCCCGAAAGTATCGAACAAGCGGCGTTATTATAACCGATTTTAACAAAACTGTCAATCCCTTTTTTAAACTTTTTTTACGGTATTTTTCACAAACAATAAAAATCCCCGCCAAAAAAGCGGGGAAATTGTTTCTATATATTATTCACCACGAGCGCGAGTTTTCCTTCTGGGTAGTGGTTTTGGATCATGATGCTCCAGACGGGGTAGTGATTTTGCTTCATATTGCTTCAGAAGATGCGCTGGTATTAATTTTTCTTTATAGCGATCATAAATCACTTTTTTCTCTTGATTGCCATCAGTCCATGTCGTTACTTCCACTTGGTCTGTTTTTTCCTCAATAATTTTATCGGCACGCAAGCCTCCCTTTCCATTCACAATTCCTTTTGCCGCCGACACCACACCCTCTCTTCTTTTCCAAACCAACCACAGTGCCGGATCTCCCTTTTGAAGGCTCTGTTTTAAAGGCACCAAAACGTATAATCCATTATCGGGATCTCCTCGCATACCAATCGTGTTTCCACAACCATCACTAAAATACGTTTCCTCTCCATCCCAATTTGAATTTTTAACTCTCGAATATATGTATCGACATTTCTCATACATATCACGACAATAATTCTCCAAGGTCAGATTTGGGTCCATTAGCGTAGTCATCCCTAACATCTGAGGACCATTATTGTAACTTACCAACTCTTCAGAAACCATTGGTCCATCCTCTATACATCGCGCCATGTTTTCTATTCTCTCTCTCATATACATATCCTCAGATAAAATCTGATCTGATTTCCTCCCCCTCATACGATCTTTAGAATGATCCTCATAAGGACCACATAGTTTCCTGATTATATCCGACATACTCATCTTTTATTCTCCTTCAGTTACAAAAGAACACCGCTGTATGCACCACGTATATCAGTCAGTGTTTTGTGGTTATTATAAAGCCGCGCATCAAGCCCGTCTATGAAAAGCTTAGCAAGCCCCACCCACCGTTATAAAATTATCATTATTTATCAATTGGTTATATTAATAAACTTTCATAACAGTTGAAATTGTCTTTTCGCTCTTCATAGGGCCATGCTAACATACTCTCATCCCCTTGTCAACACATTTTAACCCGTTATGGTATCTCAAAATTGACAAAAAAGCATTTTTATGCTATAATAGATTCCACTTAAAACAAAGGAGAAAATATGGCTGATTTTTTATTCACACAACGAAAACTTTTAAAAGAATATCTGGACAATGTGTATCAGGCGTATCCCAGCAATGCCTTAAAGGATCTGGAGAAAAAGGATCCACCTTATTATGCTCATATTCGCGCCTGTGAACATGAATATGCACGCTTGACAGATTGCGCCCAACAAGCACAGGCTCAACAAGCTCCTTTGCCAAACATATCAAAAGCACAGCAATTGACATTGTCTTTATTCCCTGCGGCTTTACCAACACCGCCCAAACAAACCATCAAGCAGCAATTGCAGGGCAGCACAACATTCACCCCACTTCCATCTATCGTCTCAGCAGGATTTAATAAAGCACATACTGGCATCAATTGGCCACACTATGAAAACATGCTGAAATTATTTGCTTTAGGCTATCTCTACCATGGCAAATTAACTCAGCAACAACAAAAAGACAAGGATGATTTAACTCAAGCCATTGAAGAAGTTGGAAATGCCAAATTCAAGAAAAAACATTTAACCGCTGAAGAAATTACTGAACGAGATTCACGTGTCTATATGCGTTATGGTCAAAATGTGATTCGGGCCATGGCTGACCCCGATCCACTTGTTTCTGAAAGACGTTTAAAAGATTTACGTTCTGAAATTCCTGATACGCGTAATAATAACAATGCCACTCAATTACACAAAATGATGAGCAAGGCAAAGACCATTGCCATGATACTGCAAAATCGCTATAAATCGCAATAATTAGCTATTGTGTGCCCGCATAATACGGCCTTGATCGCGTTTCCATTCGCGTTCTTTAATTGTTTGACGTTTATCGCGCACATCTTTACCACGACATAGGGCAATTTTCACTTTTGCAACCCCTCGCCCATTGAAGTACAAATCAAGCGGTACGATTGTCAATCCTTTTTGACGAACCGCCACGATTAACTTTGACAATTCTTTTTGATGCAATAAAAGTTTGCGCGGACGAGTGGCATTTTGTTCAACAAAGCCACTTTTACCGCTTTTATATTCATCAATATGGGAATTAATCAAAAACAACTCGCCTTTGTCAGGTGCCACATAGCTTTCGGCAATTTGGGCATGACCTTCACGCAAAGACTTAACTTCCGGCCCTGTCAGCATGATGCCGGCTTCATAGGTATCCAGAATTTCATAATTAAAATGCGCTTTGCGATTACTCGCTATGGTTTCAGAATTCTTTTTCATTTGTCACACCTATTATCGTGCATTCGAGCCATACTTCCTTTGCAAATACAACACATTCGCATCCACCTTATTGGGATCCGCTCCATTTTTAATCGCTTCAGCCCGCAACTTTTCCTGTTCTTTTTTGACAATTTCAGCCGCCATAGGTACATCTAACCCTTCGCGATCAACGCCCGAAAGATATTTCCATCGCCATTCTTTATAAGTATCCATGTGAACTCCTTATCTTTAGCGTTATTGTAGCAAACTTTTGCTCTTTTTTCAACAAAAAACTTGCCTTCCTATTTTCTTTGTGTTAAGTTTGAAAAAAAGGAGATAAATATGACGAACAAACACAAAACGTTCCTAATTTTGCTAATCGCCCTCAATTAGATAAACATCCAGGGCAATTGACTCCAGAGGTCGCACAAAAAGACTCTGCCTTAAATCAAGATTTAATTCAATGCGCTCAATGGTTAAAAAGCAACAAAGACAAGGCGGGATCGGAAGAATATATGAACAACCTTGCTGCCCTTTCAATTATGGCAGAAAAGGGATATCCGATGGCGGGATTTGAATATGCCAAATTTTTAGCTGATGAAGGCGAATTAAACAAAGCCGCAAATTTCTTTGATAGAGCAAAGAAAAACGAAAATGCGGGGCCAGAATTAAAAAAAGAAATACAGGCTTTTGTATCCTCCACTTCTAATGACAACGAAGAAAACAACAAAGACCCCAATAAAAAGCATGTTATCAAACGCAGTTCTTTGAAAAACGCCTTTGCCGAACGGGCCGATGATGACAATAAATCCGGTATCGTAAAAGCTTATGAACAAGCTCAATTGATAAAGGCACAACAAGAACGAAATGAAGGTTATTTACCACACCATTCATATGTCCCCCCAAAAAAAGAAGATTAAAGTTCTTTTAATTCCAATTCTTCCAACTTTTTAATGCGATCACGCAACTTAGCAGCACGCTCAAAATCCAAATCTTCCGCGGCGGCAAGCATTTGTTTGCGTAAATCCTCCACCGTTTCTGGGACTTGTTCAATGTCTTTCACTGTATTACCCGTCAAATCATTAAAGTCTTTAATTAAGTCGGGAATCGCTTTTTGAATACCCTTAGGCGTAATGTTATGCTCTTTATTAAAGGCCATTTGTTTATCACGCCGACGCTTCGTTTCTGTCAAAGCATACTCCAAAGAACCTGTCATTTTATCTGCATACAAAATTACCCTGCCCTCGGCATTGCGAGCAGCACGCCCTATTGTTTGCACAAGAGATGTGCTAGAGCGCAAGAATCCTTCTTTATCAGCATCCAAGATTGCCACCAAAGCAACCTCTGGAATATCTAAACCTTCTCTGAGCAGGTTAATGCCCACCAACACATCAAAATCCCCCAAACGCAATTCGCGGATAATTTGGATACGCTCCAAAGTATCAATATCCGAGTGCATATATTTTGCATGCACCCCATTTTCATTCAGGTAATCTGTCAAATCTTCGGCCATTTTTTTCGTTAATGTTGTCACCAACACACGATGACCTTTAGCTGATTCTAACTGACATTCTGCAATCAAGTCTTCTACCTGAGTTGCCACAGGACGCACAATGCATTCTGGATCCAACAAGCCTGTCGGGCGAATAATCTGTTCTGTAAAGACACCTTTTGTTTGCTCTAATTCCCATGGACCAGGGGTTGCTGACACAAAAATTGTATCCGGACGCATTTTATCCCATTCTTCAAACTTCAACGGGCGGTTGTCCATACAGGACGGCAAGCGAAAACCGTATTCTGCCAGGGTTGTTTTTCGTGCTCTATCACCTTTATACATAGCACCCAACTGCGGAATCGTCACATGACTTTCGTCCACAAAAACCAAAGCATCCTTTGGCAAATACTCAAACAGAGTCGGTGGCGCTTCGCCGGGTTTGCGCCCCGTCAGGTGCCGCGAATAGTTTTCAATGCCTTTGCACGAGCCCGTTGCTTCCATCATTTCCAAATCATAGCGCGTGCGTTGTTGTAAACGTTCGGCTTCCAACGGTTTATTCTCGGCTGCATAAAATTCCAATCGCTCTTTCAATTCTTCTTTAATTGTTTTAATGGCTTGCGACAAAGCTGGACGGGGCGTCACATAGTGGCTGGCGGGATAAATCGTGATTTCAGGCAAGGCCATTTTCTTTTTACCCGTCAGCGGGTCAAACTCGCACACATCTTCCACTTCATCTCCAAACAAAGAAACACGCCACGCCAAATCTTCATAGTGGCTTGGAAAAATATCAAGCACATCCCCATTTTGTCGGAAACAACCACGTTCAAAGGCCACATCATTTCGTTTATATTGCAACTCAGTCAAACGGCGCGTTAAATCTTGCACATCCACCGTGTCGCCCTTTTTAATGGGAAAGGCCATCTGTGAATAACTTTCCGCATCACCAATACCATAAATACACGATACAGACGCCACCACAATCACATCTCTGCGCTCCAATAAATGCCGTGTGGCAGAGTGGCGCAATCGGTCGATTTGCTCATTGATTGCACTATCTTTTTCAATATAGGTATCCGTCTTTGGAATATATGCTTCTGGCTGATAATAATCATAGTAAGATACAAAATATTCCACGGCGTTATTTGGAAAAAATGTTTTCATTTCCGAATAAAGTTGTGCCGCCAATGTTTTGTTATGTGCCAAAATTAATGTTGGCCGTTTCATTTTGGCGATCACATGCGCCATCGTGAATGTTTTACCTGAGCCAGTAATACCCAATAAGACTTGATTATGTTCACCCGTCTTTAAACCATCCACCAAACTTTTAATGGCTTCGGGTTGATCTCCTGCGGCTGAAAAAGGGGACACCAAATCAAAGTCTGCGTCCCCCTGCAAATCCTGTTTCTCATACAAAGGAATCATTTTTTGTTTTTCCTCTTTGTAGGCTTTTTCTTAACTGGCACTTTTTGTGTTTTTATTACTGCCTTTTTACCGACCTTTTTTTCTTCTTTAATACTTACTTTATTACGCCAAGCTGCCCAGGTTTGTTTAAAAGCGGCTTTCGTATCTTGCCACATTGACCGAATTGTTGGGGGAGGAGCTCCCGCACCTTTCAAGCGATTATATGTGTCCAACAAAATCACTAAAATGATAAGAATTAATGCACTTATTTTATTCGATTTCCACATCAACGCCCCAATTAATGATAAAATCAACAGGCGATAAAAGATAACCCGTATAATGGGAGTTGGATTGTGGTTGGTGAGTACCTTTTCAAGAGCAAACTCCCCTTTTTGCATGCCAAACGGATGTAATCCAAACCACGCCAAAGCAAAGAAAAATATTTCAAACAGATAATAGCTTAACAACGCCAACGCAGATCCATACGATCCTGCCACAAAACAAAGAGCAATAATTCCGCCCATCACAAATCCCAAAACTGCCGTCGCATAGGAACCAAAATGTCCTTCTCCCTCACGCACTAATATGTTTAACATTCCCCACAACGGAGCCAACATCAACAAGCTTAAAACAGCAATTGCTGGCGATCCAAACAAGCTGAGCACATACATTGTTGTAAAGGCCATTGCCCATGTACCCACCGTCAAAAAATTAAGTAAAGGCAAGCGATCAAAGACCATCACCAACCCCATAACACCACTCCATACTGCTGTCAAAATCAAGGCACTCCATCCATCAATTGGGCTTGCGGGCATTGCTTTATGCAAAACATATACACCCAAAGCACTTACCAATGGCACCCAAATCGCTTTTTGTTTCGTTTTTTGAAAACAAGCTGCACAATACATGACAGCAAAGCAAGCGCACAGAATCCATGTATATTCCACCAACGCTGGATTCCCAAAAACAACACTAGCCCCAGCTAATCCTAAAATTAAAGATCCTAACAAAAAGGTACCACATCCTGTTTCCATCGAGGCCGGCACTTTTTGTGTTGTCTGCTTTTGAATCCACCCATAAAAACCATACATAGCTCCAAAATAAAGGCACACTAAGACTACAGAAAACCAGATGAATTGCATTCTTTCCCCCTTGTTTGAATTAGGCTTTATGGCGGAATGAAATACGCCCCTTTGTCAAATCATAAGGCGTCATTTCAATATCCACTTTATCACCCACCATTACACGAATGCGGAACTTACGCATTTTGCCAGATGTATGAGCAATAATTTCATGGCCGTTTTCCAATTGCACACGAAAGGTTGCGTTTGGAAGCGCTTCCATCACGGTGCCAGTAAATTGTAAAACTTCTTCTTTTGTCATTTGCTCTCCTTGTTATTTCATTATATGAAGCCAAATCTCAGAATGCAACTATTTTCTTAATTCCGCCCCTGTATTCTTTGTAACGTAATTCAAAATCTGTTGAGAAAGTGTTTCAATTTCAGCATCTGTCAATGTCTTTTCCATCGATTGAATTACCACTTGAACAGCGATCTGTTTTTTGCCTTCGGGCAAATGTTCACCTTCATACACATCAAATACAGACACAGATTGAATTAAATTCTTATCCACATTTTGAATGCTGGACAATAATTTTTGAGCTTCCACATCTTTATCCATCACAAACGCAAAGTCACGCGTCACCGCTTGATATTGTGATTTCTGGAATACCTTTTGCATTTTGTTTTCACGCTGTTTCACGGGTGGCAACATGTCCAAATACACCTCGCAAGCCACAACGGGTGTTTTAATATCAAACGCTTTTAAAATCCGCGGATGAATTTCACCAAACACCGCTAATTTATTTTTGCCCAGTTGCAAAGAACCACTGCGTCCCGGATGATACCAACTTGGCGCATTTTTATACACAACCATGTTCTCTGGAGCATCTGCCGCCATCAATGCAGAGATAGCATCTTGTTTGGCATCAAACACATCTACAGCGCGTTCATGATCATTCCATGCTTTTGGCAAGTACGATCCAGCCCGAACAGCACAAGCAACCAAACGTTGCTCACCGCATTTATCGGAATAAAATTCTGGACCAACCTCAAACAATTGGACATCTTGCACGCCTGTATCTTGATTGCGCTTCACGGCCGACAACAAATTCGGCACCAAACTGGGGCGCAATTCATCCAAATCGGAAGCAATTGGATTAGACAGTTTCACACCTTTTGAATCAAAATATTTTGCCAGCTTGGAATCCATAAAAGACCATGTAATTGCTTGATTCAAACCTCGTTCAGCCAACGCGCGACGCACAGCAACCTCACGTTTTTGATTTGGCAACAAGCTTCCAATTGGCAATGTCTCAGCGCGCATTGGAGCATCTGGTAAATTATCAAGGCCATAGATACGCACCACTTCTTCCACCAAATCGGCGGGAAGGCTTACATCATGCCAACGCCAAGATGGAACAGAAATCTTGTTTCCTTTCACATCAAAACCTAGAGCGGTCAAAATACGTTGTTGATCTTTTTCGGACACATCCATACCCGTCAAACGCTTCACTTCGTTATAATTAAAATCAATCACTCTTGTGCAATTTGGTGTTTCGCCAGCCACCACGATTTCGGATGGCTCACCACCACACAAATCCAAAATCATTCGCGTTGCACGGGCATTGTCATCAATGGAACTTGCTGGATCCACACCACGTTCAAAACGACTTCTGGAATCGGACATAGCGCCCGTCAAACCGCCCGCCTTAGCAATCTTAGCAGGAACGAAATAAGCGCTTTCCAAAAACACATTGACGGTATCTTTTGAAACGGCCGTATCAACGCCGCCCATAATTCCGGCAATACTTTGAGCCGCTTTATCATCAGCGATCACACAAACTTCAGGCGACAAAGTATACTCTTTATCATCCAAAGCCATCATCTTTTCACCATCTTTTGCAGCACGCACTGTGATATTGCCAACAACTTTATCAGCATCAAACACGTGCAACGGACGACACTCGGCAATATTCAAATAATTGGTAATATCCACCAAAGCAGAAATTGGACGCAATCCCGCCGCCACTAAGGCCTTTTTCATCCAATCGGGACTTTCGCCATTTTTCACGCCACGAATATAACGCCCCGTATAAATCGGACATGCATCATCTTCAATTTTTACATTGACAGAAGATTTGTATTTCCCCTTAATCTCTGGCACAGAGGAATCAATAAACTTACCAATACCTGTGGCGGCCAAATCACGCGCCACACCTTTTACACCCAAGCAATCTGGGCGGTTTGGTGTCACATTCAAATCCAACACGACATCCGCATTTAATGCTTCTGCAGCTGGTGTTCCAGCAGGCAACTCTGTATCCAATTCGATAATACCTGTGTGATCTTCACCTAATAACAATTCATCTTCAGCACAAAGCATACCATTGGAATCAACACCACGAATTTTGCCCACTTCCAACTTTTCATTGAATTTGGGAATCAGACAACCTGGCAACGCCAAAATGGATTTCAAACCCACACGCACATTCGGTGCACCACAAACGATTTGCAAATCTTGTTTGCCGTCAAACACGCGTAAAATATGCAAACGATCGGCATTCGGATGTTGTTCAACGGATTTAATTTCACCAATGATAAAGCCTTGCAAACGAGCGGCTAAATCCTCCACCTCTTCCACTTCCAAGCCAATCATGGTCAGTTTTTCAACAATCTCCTCGGTTGAGGCTTTTGTATCCAAATATTTTTTTAATGTTGTCAAACTTAGTCGCATTTTTTGCCTCCATTCAAGGAAAGTCCACTTGTTACCGTCGGCACATCCGTAGGTAAGAATCCATAATGTTTAATCCACTTCATATCGGCTTCAAACATTGGGCGCAAATCTTTGATACCATATTTCATCATAGCCAAACGATCCAAGCCAATACCAAATGCAAAGCCCTGATATTTGTCGGGATCAACACCGCAGTTTTTCAAAACGCGCGGATCCACAATACCACAGCCCAACAATTCAATCCATTCTTTACCAATGTTTCTGGCCATCACACCACCCAAATCCATTTCATAGGATGGTTCTGTAAATGGAAAGTAAGACGGACGGAAACGCACTTTCACGTCGTCTGTTTCAAAGAATAATTTAAAGAACTCCAACAAAACAGATTTTAAGTTTGCCAAATTTGTTTTCTCATCTACCACAAGCCCTTCAATTTGATGGAACATGGGCGTATGTGTTGCATCATAGTCACGACGATAGGTACGACCTGGGCACACGATTTTAATCGGTGGCTTTTTATTTTCCATCACGCGAATTTGCACGCCAGATGTTTGTGTACGAAGCATGTTTTTATTGTCAAAGAAAAACGTTGCTTGCATTTGACGAGCGGGGTGTTCTTTCGGAATATTCAAGGCTTCAAAGTTATGCCAATCGTCTTCAATATCTGGCCCCTCGGCTAAATCAAATCCCATCTGAGCAAAAATTGTCAATGCTTCTTCAATTGTCTGAGTAATCGGATGAATACGTCCAACATGTTGCGGACGGCAAGGAAGCGTCACATCCACACTTTCGGATTGCAATTTTGCATTTAATTCAACTTCTTCCAAAGCTTCCTTTTTAGCTTCAATGGCTGCAGTAATTTCATTTTTCACTGTATTGACAGCGGCCCCAAAAGTTTTCTTTTCCTCAATCGATAAAGAACCTAATTCTTTCATCAGCCCCGTCAAAGAACCACTCTTGCCAATTACACCAACGCGAATAGCATCCAACTCTGCCAACGTCTTTGCTGATTCAATCGCCGGCAACGTAGCATTTTTAATTTCAGACAATTTTTCTTGCATAACTGCTCCTTTATTTAAGATAGCGGTTATTTTACAGAAAAAATCCGAAAAAATCAAGCGTTATTTTAATCCAACTGCCTTCCGACAAAGCGATTTAAAAATGGGCGTATTCAATTTCATATTTTGAATCATTAAGGCCACTGGTTCGTCTAATGCTATCTTTTCCCATTTTTCCACATCCTTTTTGAGACATCGGACCTCGGCACTGGGCAATTCACTTTGGCCAATACAGGACGATAAATATACATAGCACTCATCATTATCGTTCAAATACTTTTTAGCCAACGCTCGCGCCACATAATTTAAAGTGACATCTGCCTTGGTGGCATCCTTTCCCCACGGGCTCCCGCCCCCAACCGCACACGCTGTAGAATAAAAATCACAGGCTAATTTTCGCCCTGTTACACCACAATCAGCCACCGCACCGTGTGTGGTATAACGCCCTGTTCCATTGATAATCAACTTCTTGGGTGCTTGTCCCAAAACATCCAGTGCATCTATTATGCCGTCACATGGGCAACGCATTGGAATCGCTATAATCGCGGTGGTAATTTGCCCCGCTTCATCCAAAGCAATCTGAGTCTTGATATCCAAGCCAAAACGGTTATCCTGCAACGCCGTTTCATACAATGCGGCATTTAATTTTCGAGCTAGGTAAAGTTCTGACGGCAACGCCTCCTCTCCCTTACACGCATAGCCCACAAACACGCCTTGATCGCCCCAACCGTTCGCCACCACACCTTGCCCAATATCTGCAGATTGCGCCCCAATCATGTTTAAAACGCTCAATTTATCGGGGTTAATACAATTGTCGCCCCATGCCTGACTATACTCCCGTGTATAGCCGATATCAGCATACGCCTTTTTCGCCACTTGAATCAGGTCTGGCATTTCAATTTTCCCAGACACTTCACCCGCAAAAATGACCGTATTATCTTTCACCATCACTTCAACGGCATAGCGGACCCACGGGTCCTGCCTTAATAATTCATCCAACAAATAACTTGAGATATAATCGGCTGTTTTATCCGGGTGGCCGATAGACACCGCCTCTGCTGTTTTAAGCATAGCTTTTTCTCCTTGTTTAGTCCATTGACGTAGGACAAGTTAGGTTAAATCCACGGTCGCCACTCACCCGAGCGGAACGAGCACATTGTATCACACGCAAAAATGAAATGCAATAAAAAATTTCTCCCGCTCATCAAGCAGGAGAAATAAAAAAAACGTTTTTTAGTTTCTCAAGTCTTTTCCCCTTAAACGCATTGGATGTTTAACCAGAAGAGCGGAAATCCTTGCGCGCAATCCTGTGCGTTTCACTGGCTTATAATCCGGCTGACGCTTATTATAGTCAAAAGCTGTTTGTAATTTACCATGTCCATCGTACAAGAATGCCATGTTTTTCCGACCATCATTTACGTAGACGCTCAGCAATTCACCCTTTGCATTAAATTCTTTAATCGTAGCTTTAATCTCACGATGCTCGCTATCATATTCAGTCTCAATGATTCGCATCTTGCCTTCAGCATCCTTATCAATGCGCTGCTTTCCATTCCATTCTTGGGATTGAATAACTTTTCCCTTCGCGTCGTAACGCGTATAAGACTGTCCAATTCCATTTTTATCGTAAAGATCTACAGTTTTTCCATACTCATTTATTACGGTAACTTGAAAAGAACCATCTCTAAAACGTTCAGTAATTTTTGTCACACCGTCGCTTGTGTATTCATCTCTTTTTATAACTTCATTAGCTGCCATTGTTTTCATCTCCTTTTCAACTCCATTGACCTAGGACAAGTTAGGTTAAATCCACGGTCGCCACTCACCCGAGCGAAACGAGCACATTGTATCACACGCAAAAATGAAATGCAACAAAAAAATACTTGCATTTTTTTCTTCTCTGACATATCATTAGTTTCGTTCAATTTTTAAAAAGGAGAAAAATATGCCTTCAGTAGTAAATGATTCATGTGTTTTGTGTGGCGCTTGCGCCGAAGTTTGCCCAGTGGGTGCTTTCCACAAAGGTGAAACACAAATGGTTGTTGATCCAAATACTTGCATTGATTGCGGTGTTTGCTTGGGTGAATGCCCTCAGGGTGCGATTAAGTCCTCTGACGAGGCAGATGAGAAGTGGGTTCAATATAATGCGGAAAATGCCGCAAAATTCCCACCTGCAAAATAATTTTTAAGTTGGGACCTCGGGCCAACCGCTTGAGGATTTTTTATGCCGATTTTTAAAGCAACAGATGAAAACATTTTAAAGGCCGCTCGCCTGATTCAACAAGGCGATATTGTGGCTTTCCCGACCGAGACAGTTTATGGGCTGGGCGCGGATGCTTATAACCCAACCGCCGTTGCCAAAATTTTTGAAGCCAAAAATCGACCTACATTTAATCCCCTTATTTCCCATATCGCCGATATAGAGTTTTTGAAGGATTACGCCGAAACAGATTTGCGCGCAAAAGCACTTGCCAAAAAGTTTTGGCCGGGCCCACTCACCATGGTTTTAAAGCGCAAACAATTTGTGCAATCATTAGACTTAGCATGTGCTGGTTTGCCAACCGTCAGTGTGCGCATGCCAAATCACCCTGTGGCGTTAGAATTAATCCGTAAAAGTGAAACACCGATTGTGGCCCCTTCTGCCAATCGTTCACAAAGCATCAGTCCAACCACCGCTGAGCATGTAGAACATAGTTTGGGGGCTCGTGTACCAATGATTTTGGATGGAGGCTCCTGTGGTGTGGGTGTAGAATCCACCATCATAGACCTAACTAGTAAAGACATTGTTTTATTGCGTGCGGGTGGTATTCCGATGGAAGAAATTTCCGAATTTTTAGGCGAACCAGTTTTGATTTCTGGTGGCAATCCAAATTTGCCCTCTTCCCCCGGACAAATGCTAAAGCACTACGCTCCTAAATATGAAACCAGAATCAACGTCGCAGAACCCAACACTGATGAGTTCATGATTGGCTTTGGTAAAATTGACGGCCATTTGAATTTAAGTAAAAGCGGTGATTTACGCGAAGCCACTGCCAACTTGTTTGCCTATATGCACAAGGCGGAAGAGCAAACAAAATACACCAAAATCGCTATCGCCCCCATTCCCATGGAAGGGTTAGGCCGCGCCATCAACGACCGCATTAAACGCGCTTCGTATAAAGATTAGTTTTTGATTTCTTGATCTTTGACCGCATAGGTCGCAGCGATTTTATCAATCACTGATTGAATATAACGCTCCAAAGGTTTTCCTGCACGATAATCGGCAGGCTTCACCGCATTGACGCGATTATCCTCTACCAATTGATCAATCTTTCTGGGCTTTGGCTTTCTTGCATCATAAACAGCGACAGAATGTCCCCCTTCGGCTTTCACCATTTTCATACAGGGGATATCCGTCAGCCCATCCCCCACATAAATCATATTTTCAAATGGCATCGGCCGCAACGGGCGCGGAATATATTTGTTTACTGTTTCATTGTCAGCCAAATCTTCACACCCCTTATTGATTCGAAAAATAAATTGTGTTTTACTGGTATAGTTCAATATAATACCCGGCCAAAACGCCTCACCTTTTTTATTATACATAAACGTGGAAGCAAAAATTGTATGAAATTTTTTGGCAATTTTCGTTCCCTCAATCATTTCCTTTAATCCAGATGAAATAATATAGTGATGCAATTCTACACCCTGTTTTTTAGCATAAGCATTAATCCTGTCAAACCATTCGGAAACGCCCGCAAACAATTCTATGTCCGACGCGAATTTACGGAAAGCCGCCCGCGTTGGTTTAATTCTTTTTGCTTTTAACTTTTCCAACATCACCCACATATATGCAGCAATATCATCCACTTTTTCGCGCAAGCCCAGGGTATTTGTTTCCTCCCAAAAATCCTTGGCAGATTCTGCCTGAACTGCCCGCAAAAAACCATACTCCTGCATATTGCCCGGAGATAAAGTGCCATCAAAATCATAACAGATGGCCATTGGAATCATTTTTTTCATGTGTACTCCTATTTTCTGAACAGCCCTCGATAAAAGACCGACAAAATTTCATCTACAGAATCGGCTGTGTATCCTTTCCATTGCATCGCATCCAAAATAATCTTTTTGCGTGACACCAACATAAAAATTGACGAGAACAACATCACAACCTGCAATACCGCTTCTTTATAGGTCATTTTCCCTTCGTTGGCATCCACCAACAAATCCACAAAGATTTGACGATAGTGTGTATTTAAACCTTGAAATAATTCTTTAAAACTCTGGGATGGCTCGACGTATTCGCGCACAAAAATCGTGCACATAGCGGTCGTCAATCTGTCCGAACAAAACAGCTCCACAAAACCACGAATAAAGCGTTTCAAAAGCACTTCACTTTTTTCAGGACATGGACGAAGCGAAAGTTCGTTTTGATATTCTTCCATCGCGTCCGTAAATTTCTGATTAATGCGCACCAAAATACGTTTTAAAACCTCTGCATACAGGCCATTTTTATTACCAAAATAATAGCTAATCGCCGCTACATTTGCCTTAGCCTTGGCCAAAATATCACGCGTTGCCGTTGGCTCATAGCCTTTTGCAGCGAATTCATAAATTGCCGTTTCGACAATCTTTTCTCTTGTATCAGACTTCATTTTTCACCCCTAGGGCTTATTATATTCTTTTTTATTGAAAATAACAAGTCCTATTTTAGGCAAGTCCCTTTTCCTTTAATACCCACTTCTTTAAAGTAATATTATCGGCTTTACCCGTCGCAAATAGGGGTAATTCTTCCTTATACATAAATTCAACAGGAATATAAAGTTCGCTTAAGCCCTTGCGCCGCACTTTTTCGGCAAAAGCAGCTCGTGAAGCATCTTTATTATTTGTCACCATAATAATTTGCTCACCTTTCTTATCTGATGGAATAGCAATAGCACCACAGCGGAATTCATCTGTACCCCAAATTTCCACAGCGATATTTTCCACCGCAGTCAAGGAAATCATTTCACCCGCAATCTTGGCAAAACGTTTCACACGATCCACGATTTTCACAAATCCCAAATCGTCCACGACCACTACGTCGCCTGTGTGGTACCAACCATCTTTGACTGGCACCAAAACACCAGGATTATCGGCATACAAATAGCCTTTCATAATATTCGGACCACGCACAACAAATTCACCGCCTTCTTTGATACCTTCCACAGGTTCCAAACGATAATCAATGGCGGGAGGCAATTTACCCAATGTGCCAAACTTGTTAAACAATGTATTATTGCCACAAAGCACCGGAGAACATTCGGTTGTTCCATACGCCTCCATCAATCGAACACCCAAACGTTCCGACACCAACTCGCGTGTTTCTTGTTTCACTGCTTCAGCACCAGCATAGCACAAACGCACATTTCTGAAATCATGTGGATGCGAAATGTTGGCATAAACTTTATAGAATGTATCTGTTGCCGCCATCACAGTCACCTTTAATTCATACAATAATTCTGTAATTGTACGATACAACAATGGCGATGGGAACAAGAACAATCTTGCCCCTGAAAAAATTCCAAAGAATGTACCAACACACAATCCGAATGAGTGGAACATTGGCAACGAGTTAAACAACAAATCGCGCGCATTCAATTGTTCATAGCAACGTGTTTGATTCACGTTCGCAATAATGTTACTGTGTGAAAGAACCACACCCTTTGGTGTTCCCTCTGACCCTGAAGTAAACAAAATAACCGCTGGATCCGAACTTTTTTGGTCCACAGGAATCTTCTTAATTTTGTAATACCAAAGCCCACGCAATTTTTCACCGAGCTTAATTGTTTTGGCCAAATCTTCCAAATATGTGATTTTAATGTGTTCTGCTTTTAAGGCCTCAATCACCTCTTCCAGCTTTGCCTTCATAATAAATGCTTTGGAAGTAATAACACGCTTCACGCACGCCGTCCGGCACATTGTTACCACAATCGGTGCACCCAACGAAAAGTTCAACATAACCGGCACACGCGCATAAGCAGATAAGCCAAAGAAGGACACCACTGTTGCCACAGCGTTCGGCAAAATCACCCCAACATTTTCACCTTTTTCTGTTATTTGGGCAAACTTTTGGCCCAACACATAACTTTTCAACAACACATCCTTATATGTTTGGGGTTGACGATTGATATCTTCCAAAAACTCACGACGTTTGAACCATCCTTCTTTTCCATAGATACGTGTAATACGCACAAAGTTTTTAAACAAAGTAATGTTGCTTTTGAAATTCATTTGAAACCGCATTTTGTTTAACAGGTGATAGGTCACATCACGCAAATAGTCACGGTTTTTCTTTAAGTCATCATTAATTTCAATAAACTTCGGAGCTCCAACTTTAATTTTAATTTTGGGAAATGGACGATGCGGCAAATTATCTCCCGTTTCTGCAAAGCGGCTATATTCCGCACCACTAATCCAAATGGGCACAAACGGCGCGCCAGTTCTGTCCGCCACAACCGCTGGGGCTTCATAAATTTTCATCATATCACCATTGTCCGTCATACATCCTTCTGGGAACATCAAACAATACCGATTGGTATTGATAAGTTCGATGACATCTTTTGTATCACCGACGTTGATATAGCTGAATTCACGCTTATCAGCGTAATGCATAAAAAAGCGAATCCACTTGTTACGATACAACTTTGCATGCAACAAAAATACCGGATCATTTGGTAAAAAGGCAAACAAAATAACAGGATCCAACCATGACACGTGATTGGAAATATAAATTCCCTTTGATGGCCATTCTCCTTCTTCTTTAGCTTGAAATGAAACACGCACTTTCATAACACGGAAAGCACAACGTAATAAGAAACGAACTAAATTTTTCATATTGCCTCCTTCAATGTTTATAGCGGCGATTATAACACTTTGTCATAAAAATGCAACAAAAATGTAATAAAAATTACATATTATTTTACAACCACATGAAATTTATGGATTATTTTTTATACAGGATCACCCAAAACACGCATCACTTTTGTTTGAGTTTCTTATAGACATTTCAATTGATTTGTGTTACACTGTCTGAAATTGAAAGGAAATACTATGGATAATCAAACAAATCAAATTCAAAACTTAAGCGCCCAACCTGTACAGCAAAAAAAGTATAAACGAAATGAATGGGTTGAGTTGTTGTGGCTTGCATTGTTGGCATTATGTATTCGTTCTTGCGCCTTTGAACCATATAATATTCCATCAAGTTCTATGGTGCCCACTCTTTTGGTTGGTGATTATTTATTTATCAGCAAATACGATTATGGCTATTCTAAACACTCCTTTCCTTTTTCAATTCCTTTGATCCCCAAGGGACGTATTTTCAATAATCCTCCGCAACGTGGAGATGTCGTGGTCTTCAAATGGCCGAAGGACAAAAAAACAGATTATATTAAACGCGTTATTGGTCTGCCAGGAGATACGATTCAAATGGTAAAAGGACGCTTGTACATCAATGATGTCTTGGTGGGTCGTGAAGAACTGGGACGCGAAAATTGGCTGACAGAATCTGGATGGCAACAATATACTCGTTATGAAGAACATCTTCCCAATGGTGTCAAACATGACATTTATGAATTAAATGATCACATGATTTTAGACAACACAGACCCTATTATTGTTCCCGAAGGTCATTACTTTATGTTGGGAGACAATCGTGATAATTCTCAAGATAGCCGTTATTTTGGCCTTGTCCCAGAGGAATTATTGGAAGGAAAAGCCCGTTTGATTTTCTATTCCACCAATGGAAATGGATGGTTTTTCCAATTCTGGCGTTGGACAGATTTCTTGCGTTTGGAACGTATTTTCACGGAGATTCATTAATGCGAGATTTATTCAAAAATCCCAAATTGTTTGATCAAGCTTTACAATTAGCTCATGGAGCAAAAGCCGCCGCCTATGAACGTTTGGAATTTTTGGGAGATCGCGTTCTTGGTTTGGTTGTTGCGGAATTATTGTATAAAGCCCACCCCCAAGAAAAAGAAGGAGCATTAGCCAAACGATTTGTCGCCTTGACTTGTGAAAAAACATTGGCCGAAGTAGCGCATTTATGGGGATTAAACAAGCTTGTCAAAACAACAGAAAAAGAACTGCGCGAAAACGATTCCATCTTATCTGATGTTTGCGAAGCTGTACTGGGTGCAATGTATCTGGATCAAGGTTTAGAAGTTGTCAAAAAGGTCATGCTTCCCGTCTGGACACCACTCATGGAATCAAACCTTCAAGCACCTCAAGACCCCAAATCTGCTTGTCAGGAATGGGCTCAACGCAAATATAAATGTTTGCCCATATATAAAATGGTGGAACAGATGGGATCAGAACACGAACCCATCTTTAAGGTTCAAATCAAGGTCGGGAAATTAACCGCTTTCGGCGTGGGACATAATAAAAAAGAGGCCGAAAAAGAAGCCGCACAAAACCTTTTGGAGCAATACAATGGCTGAACAAAAATGTTCTTTTGTGGCAATTTTGGGGGCTCCTAACGCAGGCAAATCAACTCTGTTAAACTATATTATAGGCAGCAAGATTTCCATCGTTTCACCAAAGGTTCAAACCACACGTGGCAAGGTGCGTGGCATTTATATCAAAGACGACACCCAATTAATTTTGGTTGATACCGCTGGTATTTTTAAACCATCCCGCAGGTTGGATCGCGCGATGGTTGCGGGGGCTTGGACCGAATCTGATGATGCAGATATGCGCCTTGTTTTAATTGATGCAAAAAAAGGCATTGATGACAACACAAATCTTATTATTCAAAACCTGACCAAAGCCAAACAAAAAGCCGTCCTTGCTATCAACAAGATTGATCAAGTTACGCCAACGAAACTGGCGACATTAGCTGAAGCTGTTGGTAAAATGAATCTATGGAGCGCCATTTTTTATGTATCTGCCAAAACGGGAAAAGGTGTTTCAGAATTGATGGATTATCTGTGTTCTAAAGCATCCAAATCACCATGGATGTTTAATCCCGATGAAATGACAGATATGCCCGATCGTCTCTTTGCGGCCGAAGTGACGCGGGAAAAATTATTTATGAATTTGCAAAATGAATTGCCTTACCATTTGACTGTAGAAACAACATCATTTAAAGAAACAGAAACTTCTATTCGCATTGAACAAAATATTATTGTGGAACGCGCGGCACACCGTATGATTATTTTGGGGCGTGGCGGTCAAATGATTAAAAAAATTGGGCAACAATCCCGTCTTGAATTAACAAAACAACTGGGGAAAAAAGTTAATCTGTTTTTGTTCGTCAAGGTGCGTGAAAATTGGGCAGAAGATCCTAATCAATACAAACCATGGGGGCTAGATTTTAATGCCTGAGTTCACAAGTAAAAATGCCATCGTTTTAAATGCAAAGCCGTTGGGAGAAGCGGCTTTTATTATCAGCGTTTTTACATCTGAAAATGGTCGCCACTTAGGGGTTTTAAAAAAGAAGCATCCTCCTGAAATTGGCACATTATGTCAAGTAATCTGGAAAGCAAGACTCCCAGAACAATTAGGCACTTTTTACTTGGAAGAAACAAAAGCGTATGCCCCGCTATTGTTGGACGATATGCCACGTTTAAATATACTTTCAAATTTATGTGCAACATTGGATAAAGCCCTTCCCGAACGTCAAGAATATCCAGAATTACACACCCAAACTTTGGATTTTTTAGCCGCTTTGAATCAAGATAATTTTTACGAAAACTATGTGCGATTTGAAGTTGCTTTACTATCAGCTTTGGGATTTGCACTTGATATGACAGAATGTGCGGGCGGAGGAGATAGTAATGATTTGGCATACATTTCCCCAAAAACTGGACGTGCCATCAGCCGCGAAAAAGGAAAACCCTATCATGATAAATTATTAAAGCTACCTCGCTTTTTATGGCAAGATGCCCCCACTTCATGCGACGATTTGGCTGATGGACTGGCTTTAACAGGACATTTTTTGTATGCACATTTGGGCGCTCTTCCAACCGCTCGTACCCGCATTTTACAAGATATCTTAAGGAGAAAAAATGGATAAGTTATTATTGCTTTCCTGCTGCGCGCCCTGCTCTGTCGGCGTCATTACAGAATTGGCCGAAAGAGGTCAAGATTTTGCCGTCATGTTTTTCAATCCCAACATCAAACCTGAAGAAGAATATCAAAAACGTTTAAAAGAGAACAAACGTATTTGCAAAGAATTAAATATCCCATTTATTGAGGGCGATTATGTGCCGGAACTTTGGCAACAAGCCACCTCAGGATTGGAAGACGAACCCGAACGCGGTAAACGCTGTGACACCTGTTTTTATTTGCGCTTAAAAATTGGCGCAGAATATGCCAAAGCACATGGCTTTACTCGCATTTCCTCTGTTTTTGGCATCTCTAGATTCAAAGATTTTGATCAAGTGTGTCGAGCTGGGAAAAAAGTAGAAAATGAAATTGGCATTCCTTATGACACAACAAACTGGCGCAAAAATGGTGGATTAGAACGTGCTGAACGTTTGGGAAAAGAGAAAAATTTATACCGCCAAACATATTGCGGGTGTAAACCAAAAAAATAATACTTGAATTATTAAAAAAAATATTTTAAACTGATGACATTCAAAGAGGGAGGAGAATATGCAACACACAAATGAATCTGGTCGGTCTATGTCCGAAATGTTGGCCGTTTTGGCCATCATTGGCGTTTTATCTGTTGGTACAATTGCGGGTTTTCGCCATATGATAAACAAGCAAAAAATCAATGACATTATTAACACGATCAATTTAAATAGCATTCAAATTTTAAGCAGTTTAACCCATCAAAAGTTCGATACACCCGATGCAATGGATGCATTCTTGACACAATATACAGCACAAACAGGCGGATATAACATCTCATTCAAGGCGCCTCGTGATACTGACCATGAATTTACAGGAACAGAATTCGTTGCCGAAATTACTGACCAAAAAGGTGACCGCATTAAAGGATCAATGTGCCGTCGCTTATTAACAACCATGGTCAGGGTTAACGGTGTTTCCGATATTGACTTTACCGTCCGTAATGAACCAATGGAAGATGGAACGGTGGAAGATGTGACAATGCGATTAAGCGGCAAAGCGGTGGATTTAAACGCTTTGTGCGGAAAAGACGTTTTATAAACAAAAAAACTCTTGATTTTTCCTCAAAAACCTGATATACTTGTCTCACTTTTTTAAAGTGGAAGAGTCTATCGGGTTTTGTATTCGCACCCGGTTGTTGTTTTGAAGAATACATAAAGTCCGCGGTTTTTGACCGTTGGCCAACCAAAAAAATTTAAGGTATTTTATGGTAAATAAAAAACAAGAAACACCCGAAATCACAGAAGATTTTGGTGCTTTATTAGATGAATATATGGGTGCTGAAAAATCCTTGCAAGGCAAGACAGTATCCGGAACAGTGACACGCGTTGATGATGATGAAGTAGTCGTTGATGTCGGATTGAAATCCGAAGGACGCATTCCTTTGTCTGAATTTGGCGTTCAAGCTGTGAAACCAGGCGATGTTGTAGAAGTCTTTATTGAACGTTACGAAGACCGTGAAGGCAACGCCGTTTTGTCCCGTGAAAAGGCTCGTCGTGAAGAAGCCTGGGGCGATTTAGAACAAGCTATGACAAAGGGCGAACATGTGAACGGTACAATTTTTGGCCGTGTCAAAGGTGGCTTTACTGTTGATTTGAAAGGCGCAACTGCGTTCTTGCCAGGCAGCCAAATTGATGTCCGTCCAATTCGTGACATGACCCCATTAATGGGTGTTGAACAACCATTTGCTATTTTAAAAATGGACAAAGCCCGTGGCAATATCGTTGTGTCTCGTCGCGCTGTGTTGGAAGAAGCTCGTGCTGAACAAACTTCCGAAATCATCAAGAACTTGTCCGAAGGTCAAGTGGTCGATGGCACAGTGAAGAACGTGACCGATTACGGTGCCTTTATTGATTTGGGTGGCGTTGATGGTTTGTTGCACGTAACAGACATGAGCTGGAAACGCATTAATAACCCATCTGAAGTTTTGTCCGTTGGTCAAACAATTAAAGTTCAGATTATTAAATTCAACCAAGAAACAGGCCGTATCTCTTTGGGTTTGAAACAAATGGAAGCCGATCCTTGGGCTGGTGTGGATACAAAATTCCACCCAGGCGACAAATTGTCCGGCAAAATCAGCAACATCACCGATTACGGTGCATTTGTTGACTTGGGCGATGGTGTCGAAGGTTTGGTCCATGTTTCTGAAATGAGCTGGACAAAGAAAAATACACATCCAAGCAAGATTGTTACATTGGGCCAAGAAGTCAATGTGATCGTTTTGGAAGTGGATGAATCCAAGCGCCGTATTTCCTTGGGCATGAAGCAATTGCAAGAAAACCCATGGGAAAAATTCGCTAAAGAACACAAAGTCGGCGATATCATTGAAGGCGAAATCAAGAACGTAATCGAATTCGGTGTGTTCATGTCTTTAACAGAAGACTTGGATGGCATGATTCACAGTTCTGACCTTGCTTGGGACAAACCAAGTGAAGAAGCCATCAAAGATTACAAGAAGGGCATGACTGTCAAAGCCAAGATTTTGGACATTGATGTTGAAAAAGAACGTATTTCTTTGGGCATCAAGCAATTGACAGAAGACCCAATGGCTGGCTCTATGGAAGGCTTGAAGAAAGGCGCCGTGGTGACCGCTGTTGTGTCCGCCATTGAAGAAAACGGCTTGGAAGTTGATGTGAATGGTGTGAAAGGTTACATCAAACGCACAGACTTGGCCAAAGAACGTTCCGAACAAAAAACAGAACGTTTTGCCATTGGCGAAAAAGTGGATGCCAAAGTGACGTCTGTGGACAACAAAGCCCACAAGGTCAATTTGTCCATTAAAGCCCGCGAAATCGAAGATGAAAAACGTGCTTTGGAAGAATATGGTTCCACAAGCTCGGGCGCCTCTTTGGGCGACATCTTGGGCGCGGCTTTGGAAAAGAAAGCCAAAAAGGCCAAGAAAGACGAAGAATAATTTCGTCTGGTTCTATAAAGAGCGGGCACCAATCGGCGCCCGCTTTATTTTTCTCTTGACATTATAATTTATTTTTCCTAAACTGACATTGGATAGACGGAAAGCCGTTTGTCCAAAGTACCTGAATAAGGTGCCGAAGAGCCTCGTAAGCTCAAACATAATGGGGTAGTTTGAACACCCTACCCGAAATGGCGTGTTTCCTTTTCAAAAGTAAATACCCATTTCAGCCCCATCCTTGACTTATGGTCGGGGAGCTTGTGGTGTATGTTCAGGGGTTGTGCCCTTTCGGGGGCATAACCTTAAAGGCCACAGGGATCATTATCATTATGTTTTGATTTACGAACTCTCCGACCACCTGATTTTTCAGGTGGTTTTAAATTTCTAACAAAGGAGAATAAAATGAAGAAACTGTTATTGTTATCCGCAATCGCTTTGGTTGCTACAAGTGCTTCCGCTGTGGAAGTGAAACCTTATGTTGAGGGCAAATTAAATCACAACTGGTTAAAAGCAGAATACCAAGAAGAAGGTTTCGGAAAAGAAAGTTTTAAGGACAATGTGTTCGGTGGTGCTTTGGAAGTTGGGGCGAAGATCAACCAATTTAGAATTGGTTTAGAAGGTTATTACAATGACAAAATGGAAGATAAACTTTTGAATATTGTGCCAGTAAAAGGCGAAACAAAAGGTTTCTTCTTGAATGGCTATTGGGATATTCCATTAGGAGAACCAAAGAATGTTAAACCCTACATCGGCGCTGGTATCGGTTATTCTTGGTTGAAAGGAACCGCAGATCTAAGTGTTGTTGGATTGAGAAAAGAAAGTATCAAGGATAAAGATTGGGGTTGGAATGTTGGATTCGGCGTTGGTTATGCCTTAAATGAAAACATTGACCTCTCATTAGGTTATAGATACGAATATCTCGGCAAAATCAAAGATTATGATAGCAAAACAAAGATTACGAATAGCAAGGTAACTTTGGGTTTAAGATATACTTTCTAAATGAAACAAAAGACAAGCGGGTGCCAATCGGCGCCCGCTTTTATATAAGCGACATATGATTTTAAGTAACGGCAAAGTCTTTGACTAATTTTTGCAAAATCCGTTCTGTATGGGGTTTCAACCTCACGCCGACATTAAAAAATGACTGTGGATAATTTTTCAACATGCTACCTACCTTTTGGGCCTCTTTTTCACCATCCACCACTTTTCGGGCAAATGAGACAATCGCACATTTCTTTAAAGTATGAAAATCCATCATAACTTCCTTGCCTTTTTTGTGTGCTAGTTCGTTATAACACCAACATAATTTTTCCAACATATCCTCACCAAAAATGGGAAACAATCGAGCCATACCATGATACACCAATCCATGATAATGGGTCCCCGCCAAATCAATAATACCCCACGAATGTGTTTTATCGTCATATAAAATATTACCTTGATGAAAATCACTGTAATAAGGTCCCTTCATTTTACATACATTTACATTATTTTCAATGGATTTTAATAAAGAATCATAGCATTCAATTTCTTGACGTGAGAAATTGTACACTTTAAAAAGACATTTGATACGTTTCAGATCTTTTGCTTTTATATAGTGCTTATTTGAAATACCAGATAAGAAAGCTTTTTTATAACAAGCAAACCTATGCACACATTTCTTGTACTTCAATTTCAGGGTGTCTTTTATTGAAATAGGAGCCTCTATTTTACCAAAAATTTCTTTATCTACATTGACATCCAATGTATTTAAATCCAACATAAATGTCGCAAAATCAAAAATTGCATGTGCCTGTTGATCGGCGGACAATTTATTAAACATCTTTTCATTAAAAGGACGACCAGAAACGTAATTTTCATGCAATTGCCACTCTCCGTTTCTGTATATCAATTCTCCAGAAGCAAGGTGCACTTTTTTTGTTTTTGGCATATAATACCCAATCGTCATACCCCTTCTTGAAAAACGCAACCATTTTTGCTCTTCCGTTTCTTTTTTAGGTAGGCAAACACATATTTTTTTCTTGTTGTTATTGGAACACAAAAAAACTTCTTGGTTGGCACCTTCACCGATTTTACGGATACAATTCACATTCTTTGGAACCTTAACATTTGCTGAAAACATTGTCTACTTTCACATAAATAAAATCAGTACAATCATCGACATATGGTTGTATGCTAAATAAATCAATTTGTCAAGACTTATTCCTAGGAACGACGTAAAAACTTATAAAATCTACTTGGATGACGCGATTGTTGAACAATCTTGTCAATCCAACCATTATATTCCCGACGCAACGCCACACGCGGAAAATCTGGCACATCAATTGTCACCGTCTCGCCCACTTTAATCCCTTTTAACGCCGGATCAAAACATTTTTTATTGATGAATTTATGCAAACTACGCTCAATCAAACACATATTGGAAAACTTATTTTGTCCGCCGCCAGAAAGCGGAACAATATGATGCACATCAAAACCAGATGGTGCCAGTCCACGTGACGCACGGATTAAATCAATTTCATGACTATATGGATTCAAACGTCCCGTGCGGTAAAGCCACAACACAAACACTTTGTTCAACCGTTTGTGGTCAAATTCTTTACGCAAACGCTTTGTTACTTCCGGAGGCTGTAATGTAAATTTAACCGTCATCTAACCCGCCTTTAACAAATGGATTTCTTTATCCTTTCTAAAAAGGTATAACATATTTTTTAATGCCTGTCCACGATTTGTTTGTAAATCTGGATCTTCATTTAAAATCTTTTGTGCTTCTTCGTTTGCCTGCATCAAAAGATGTGCATGTTCGGCCACATCCGCCAATTTAAACAAAGGCACACCACTTTGACGAATACCCAAAACTTCGCCTGCCCCCCGTAATTTTAAATCAGCTTCAGCAATCTTAAAACCATCATCTGATTCTCTAAGAACAGCTAACCTTTCCCGTGCTGTTTGTGATAAACGCCCGTGCAGCAAAATACACACAGCTTTGTCTTGACCACGCCCTACTCGACCACGTAATTGATGAAGTGTTGCCAAACCAAAGCGTTCCGCATGCTCCACCACCATCAAGCCTGCGCTAGGAACATCCACACCAACCTCAATCACCGTTGTAGAAACAAGAATTCTTGTTTTACCAGATATAAAATCCGCCATCGCTGCATCTTTTTCCGCCGCTTTCATCTTACCATGGACAAGGCCCACTTCATCCCCAAAAACTTGGCAAAGTGTGGCATACCTTTTTTCCGCCGCCATCAAGTCAGATTCTTCCGATTCTTCTACCAACGGACACACCCAATAAACCTGTGTTGGATTGTTCTTTAATCGTTCCACCAACGGATCAATTTGCGCAAACGGCATCACACGTGTATCGATCGGTTGACGACCCGCCGGCTTTTCATTCAAGATGGACACATCCATATCGCCATATGCCGTCAAGGCCAAAGTCCGTGGAATCGGAGTTGCTGTCATCACAAGCACATTCACACCTTTTTCTTTTTCCGCCAACGCCACCCGTTGTTTCACGCCAAAGCGGTGCTGCTCATCAATAATCGCCAATCCCAAATCATGAAACACTACGTTATCTTCCAACAAAGCGTGTGTGCCAATGATGATATCAATTTTTCCTGTCTTTAAATCTGTTAAAATTTGATCGCGCTTTTTGCCTTTTTCACGGGCGGTCAGCAATTCAACCTTCACTTTCAAAGGCGCACACAATGCTTGAATCTTGTCAAAATGCTGGTGCGCCAAAATATCTGTCGGCGCCAAAAATGCGGCCTGTGTTTTATTCTCTACCGCTTGCAGCGCTGCCAACAAAGCAACAATTGTTTTACCAGATCCAACATCTCCTTGCAACAAGCGTGTCATCCGATCTTTGCTCGCTAAATCATCACGAATTTCTTTTAAACATTTTTGTTGTGCATTTGTCAGCAGAAATGGCAGTTGCAACTTTAATTTATCTTGGTGCGGTAAAACTTTTCCCGACTGTTTTTTGTTGTATCTTCGCACCAAATGTAAAGCGACCTGATTTGTCAACAATTCATCAAAGGCAAGACGTTGTCTGGCTGGATCCTCTGGACTTAAATCAGCCAGTTTTTGGGGATGATGAGCCAACTGAACCGCCTCGCACCACGAAGGCCAGTTATTGTCCTTCAACATTTTCTCATCAATTTCTTCTGGCAAATCAGGAATCGTCGGCATAATTTGATCGATAAGTTTTCGAATGACCTTACCATTGGCTCCGGCCTTTAATGGATAAACAGCCTCAAATTCGGGGATTTTATTTGGTTCTCGTTCAATGTAATCTGGATGCAAGACCTTAATAATATCGCCCTCTTGCACCATCTGACCCGATATCCAAACGTTTTCACCAACCGCCAATTTGTCTGTCAAAAATGAGGCATGGTAATTGAAGAAAACAACCTGAACTTCACCTAAATCACTCTCACCAAACACAATGCACGGTTGACGCCGCGTCCTTGGAATTTTATGTTCCGTAATTGTCATTTTTAAAGTTGCTAATGTGGATTCAACTGGCATGGTTTTAAGAAGCTTTCGCTCGTTCAATCCCGTCGGCAAATGCCATAAAACATCCACAACCTGATCACCGCATAAATGATTAATCCATGCAGCCAGTTTTGGCCCAATGCCCCGAAATGAGCCAACAGAGGCAAACAACGAATTCAATATATCTGGCCGCATTTATATCCTAACGCTTTTTGACTGGACGCAATGGCTTTGACCACGATCCATCCGGCAATTTAACAGATCCATCTGCATACACTGTTGAATTGAATAAAGGTAGCTTCTCAAAACTTTCTAAAATTTCACGACAATCGGAAGGATTTCCTTTTTTTTGTTGTTGCATGGCGTCCCATTTGGCTTCAATATATTCTTGCGCCTGTTTTCTTTCTAATTCATCTGTAGCCGCTTGGTTTGCCAGTAATCTGGAAGAAATTAATTCATAGTCTTCCAACTTCTTATCTGCCCCGCATGCCACAGCCAATCCCGCAATCATCCCCAATTGTTCTGCATCTGACATTTTTTTAATATTTTGTGCCAGTGTTGGTTGCACGAAAAACAAACATAAAAGAATAAAACACATATTTTTTTTCATGTTAACTCCTTTCTTTTCCTTCATTAGGCCACATTTTTATAAAAATCACAAGGTGTTTTTAAATTTTTTATTGCAAGCCCTAAAAAAATAACGTATTCTTTTTTTTGATGATTGGAGGTAATCTTGGTCGACTATCCGGAAATGCCACATGATAAATTAGAGGCTTATCCTCTCAGGCTGAACGTATCTGCCTTGCCCGAACGTCGTTTTTTCAAAATGACGCGCGCATTAACTCTTTCTGTGGTTTTATTGGCCGCATTGCTGATATCCTTGGGAGTCTTTTTGAATTATCAAATCACCCATTTAGATGTGACCGTTAAGCGGGGGTCGGCATGGCAATTTTATCGCATTGATCCGGAAGCAAAACAATTAAAAGCCACAGAATCATCTGGCATTTTGGTTGATCCTTTACGATTAGTTACAGAAGAAAAATTGGTGGAATACCTAAAGGTTCGAAACAGTACTGTTTGGAGTATGGATGCCATGACTATCAATTTCGGTCCAACGGGTCCTATTGCTCAATTGTCTGACCCGCGAGTGTTTGTAGCCTTTGATCAAGAAGCACGTGCCGTTTTATCTAAAACACGCGGGAACAGCTTAATTCGCGAAGTTCACATCTACGATTTAAAGTGGCTACGATCTAACTTGTGGGTAGCCATCATCGAAACCTTTGATTTGCCAATCACGGATGATGCTGTTTCTCCATGCACCTGCTCCGATAATTCAAAAGCATGTCTTTCTTGCAAAATACAAAAAGCCCATAATCACGAACGCAAAAAGATTTGGATGCGCACATCCTTTAATCGTCCAAAAACATTGTCTAATCCCTTGGGGGTCAGTGTGGATCGTTATATTTCCACCTTTCTTCCAATTCATCCAGAAGCAACCTATTGGGATCTGCCACCCGATTTGCAACCAGATATTTAATTACATTTTTTCTGGTACTTTTAATCCTAACATATCGGCGCAAATCAATGCCACTTTCAATGTGTATTTTAATAAATTCATACGGCTGTTTTTCGTTTGTTCATCCGCATCTTTAATCGGGCAATCGTGATAGAACAAATTAAAATCCTGACACAATTTGTACAAATAATCAGCAATCACATGTGGCGCACGATTATCATAGGCAATTTGCACATTTTCCGGGAACGTGTAAAGGTTCAACAATAATTTACGTTCAGCCGGATTTGTCATGATTAAAGTATCATCCTTTGGTTCACCTAATTTCTCTAAAACAGACTTCATCCGCACCATTGCATAAAGCAAATATGGCCCCGTTTTTCCTTCGGTCGCCAACATACGATCCTCATCAAAAATATAGTTTTTGATCTTATCGTTCATGAGATCCATAAATTTCAATGCCGCCACACCAACCGTGTGTGAAATTTCGTCTTTTTCAGCATCCGTTAAATCTCGCCCAATCTCCCCACTTTCCATTTTCGCACGCGCTTTTTCAACAGCTGAATCAATTAAGAAACGCAAGGTCGGCACACCACCATCACGTGTTTTATACGGCTTATTATCTGCGCCGTTCACCGAGCCAAAAGGTTGATACTCCAACTTCACATTTTCGGGCACAATGCCTGTTTTTTTGGCTGTTGCAAACACTTGTGCAAAGTGCAACCCTTGACGCGCATCCGTGAAATATAAGACAACATCTGGTTTAAATTCTTCCATACGTGCTTCCAATGTCGCCAAATCTGTTGCGGCATACATAGAAGCGCCGGCAGAATTAACCAAAATCAACGGCGGGGTATCACCCTCCTGACGAATGATCCACGCCCCATCATCCAACTCAGCCACGCCTGATTTTTTCAAACGTTCAACCATCTCATTACAACGATCATTGACCGTACTTTCACCCCACCACAAATCCAAATGCACGTTTAATTGTTGCATCAAATCTTGCGTATCACCTATGGTCAAATCCACAAACTTTTTCCATAAATCATGCAAAGCTTTGTTTCCTTCTTGCAGTTCACGCGTGTAAGTTTTTGCTTGTTCCATATAGGCTTCATCTTCTTTTGCTTTTGCTGATGCAACAGGATACGCTTCAACCACATCTTTTAAGGTAAAAGGAACTTGATAACCTTTGTCCCCTTTGTAATCTTTTTTGAAGTAAGGCATATCAGACCAACGGTGTTGCAATTCCGTCAACACCAAGCCCATCGGACGACCCCAATCCCCCAAATGCGCATCCCCAATGGTTTTATCACCGGCAAAAGTCATAATGCGCCGCACTGCATCGCCGATATTTCCGGAACGCAAATGCCCCACATGCAACACTTTACCCACGTTTGGACCACAATAATCCAAAATAACTGTTTTGGGTTCATCAGCACGTTCATAGCCCGCTTTTTCTTGTGTTAAAATGGACGCTGCTAAACGTGTCAATTCTTCATCTTTTATTTTCATATTGATGAAGCCGGGCCCCGCCACAGAAACTTCCGCAAAGAAATCATTTTTTTTCAATTCTTCCGCAATTTTTTCGGCCACTTCACGTGGATTTTTGTGGGTACTTTTCGCCAATGCCAACGCTCCGTTTGCCTGATAATCAGCCAAATCTGGACGATCCGCCGCTCGTACCAATGTTTGTGCATTGTCATACCCAGCCGCTTTAAAAGCAGTAGCCGCTTTTTCATTGATAACAGACAACAGATTCATTTTTGCTCCTTTTCTTTTGTCCTATATTGTATCAAAATCCCCCTTGAAAATCAAGCAAAAATATGTTATAATTTTGGCTAAATTTAAGAAAGGATTACAAATGACGCCTGAAATTTTAGATTTATTATTTCCCAATAAATTGCCAACTGTGGATGAAATTTTATCAAAATATCCATCACGGCAATTACCGGAAGGAGCCCGTGTGATGCGCGTTGCACCAAGTCCAACTGGCAAAATGCATGTGGGAACTTTATATCAAGCGTTATTGGCCGAACGTGCCGCTCATCAATCGGGGGGCGTGTTTTATTTGCGCTTGGAAGATACGGATCAAAAGCGTGAATTGGAAGGCGCTGCTGAATTGATTATTTCTTCTTTGGCGCGCTATGGCATCAAATTAGACGAAGGAGTTGGGGCCGACGGAAAAGATGTAGGTTCTTATGGCCCATACACACAGTCTCAACGAAAAGAAATTTATCAAATCTTTGCAAAAAGTTTAACCGAAAAAGGGTTGGCCTATCCTTGTTTTTGTTCCGCAGAAGACATTGAAATGCGCCGTAAAATTCAAACTAAACAAGGCTTGCGTCCTGGTTATTATGGTCCTCATGCAAAATGTCGCAATTTAACAGATGAGGAAGTATTGTCCAACTTAAAAGCCGGTAAACCATGGGTGTTGCGTTTTAAGGCACCAGGTAAATATGAGAATCAAATCGTCGTAAAAGATCTCATGAAGGGCAATTTATCTTTGCCTGAAAACGATATGGATATCGTCATTTTAAAAAGCGATGGTTTACCAACTTATCACTTCGCCCACGCTGTGGATGATCATTTGATGGGCACAACCGTCGTGTCTCGTGGTGATGAATGGTTATCTTCTTTGCCATTGCATATTCAATTATTTATCGCTCTTGGATGGAAGCCACCAAAATATGCACACTTGGCCCCTATTCAAAAAATTGATGATGGTAATCGTCGCAAACTTTCCAAACGTTTAGATCCCGAGGCCAGTATTACTTATTTTTGGGAACATGGCTATCCGGAAGAAGCGCAAGTAGAATATTTGCTCAATCTTTTAAACGCCAGTTTTGAAGATTGGCGTCGAGCAAACCCAACTTTGCCCGCTTTTGATTTTCCGATGAACTTTAACAAGATTTCAAATACAGCAGGCGCTTTATTTGATTTCGTAAAATTACACAGTATTGCCCGCGAAGTGGTGGCGCGTATGACCGCAGAAGAAGTATATAATAAAGTGCTTAAATGGGCTAAAGAATACAAACCCGAATTCGCCACTTTGCTGGAAAACAATCGTGAAAAATGCATTGCTATTTTCAACATTGAACGCGGTATCGGTGCAAAATCTCGCAAAGATTTATTCAAGTGGGAAGATGCTGAAAATGAAACATCTTTCTTCTTTAATCGCCCTGCGTATGATGAAAGTTTGTTGATCCCTATGACTCATAAAGACATTCAAAAAGTGGCGGCCGATTTTGCGGCAATTTATGACCCCGCTGATGATAATCAAGCATGGTTTACAAAAGTCAAACAAGTGGCCGAACAAAATGGTTTTGCAATCGATATGAAAGCATATAAGGCCGATCCATCTGGGTTCAAAGGCTCTGTGGCTGATGTGGCCAAAATCTTACGTGTAGCGATTACTGGTCGCACGCAAAGTCCTGATTTGTGTTCCATCATGAAAATCTTGGGCAAAGAAGAAGTGCAAGAGAGGTTAAAAATCAATGGCTGATACAGATCGTTTAACAGAAATTGAACGTCACGTGGCCGACTTGGAAAAACAAGTGGATGATTTAAATACTGTCGTCATTCAACAAGGAAAAAAAATCGATCGCTTAGAAAAAGATTATCGAGATTTACGTGACAGCGTGGATGCTTCCTTGGTCAAACCTTTATCCGAAGAAACACCCCCACCACACTATTAAATTTCTCTTGACAAGCATGGGTTCTTGTATTATTTTGAAAGCATGAAAAAGATCGTTTTAATTTGTTTTATTGCATTGATTTTGGCTGCCTGTGGGCGCATGAGTGCGCCTGTAGCACCTGAAGGATCTGTATATCCTGAAACATATGTAATTAAGGAGTAGATATGACTAAATATAAAACTGTTGCCGTCTTTGGTTCTGCACGGGACAGCATTGATGAAGCATTTAGGAAACCCATTTTTGAAACGGGTGCACTTTTGGCCGAAAAGGGCATTACAATGGTTTTCGGAGTTGGTGATTATGGTTTAATGGGGGAATCTTTCCGTGGCGTCCGTTCAAAAGGTGGTAAAGTTTTAGGCATTACCATCCCATCATTGTTTCACAAACAATGTCCTGATCCATCTGTTTTTCAAGAAGGAGAAGTGCAAATTGTTGATACGTTGCACGACCGCAAACATATTATGATGGAAAGTGCTGACGCTTTGTTAATTGCGCCGGGTGGATGGGGCACATTGGATGAGATCGCCTCGCTAGGTGTTCATGCCAGCAGCTTGGGCGACAGAACGGTGAAACCAATGATTTTCCTGAACTTCAACGGATTTTGGGATCCTTTGAAGAAACAATTTGAAATCATGCTGAAACATGGCGCCATAAATCCCAAACAGTTGGTCTTTGTTGATTGGGCAAATACACCGGATGAAATTTTTGATGCCCTTGATAGAGCACAAAAAAGAATTTCAAAATAATTCTTTACTTTTAAATAAAATTTTGCTATACTGCCGCGCATGAAAAACGTGACGACAGATGATTTTTTAAATGGCAAAGTGAAACTGCGTCAATCTGTGAACGGGCTGAGAGCCACTTCCGATGCGGTGTTGGTTGCTGCTGCCGTTAAAGCCAAGGAAAATAATTCTGTGTTGGATGTTGGTGCCGGAAATGGTGTGATTGGATTGTGTATTGCCGCTCGTGTCCCTGTTCAAGTCACAGCTTTGGAAATTCAAGAAAACTTAGTTCAGTTGATTCAAGAAAATGCCGCATTGAATGACCGCAAAATTACCGTTATTCGCACAGATTTATTTCAACACACAGACCCTTTAAAGGGAAAACTATTTCATCATGTGGTGACAAATCCTCCATTTTACGATACAACGGGGGCGACACGCGCTAATGCAGAACAAGCACAAGCCTATACGGCCTCATTTAATTTAGATAAATGGTTGATCTATTGTTTGAAACATATTCGCGCAAAGGGAACTTTTACCTTGATTCATCGCCCCGAAAAGTTGGCTGAAATCTTGATGATTTTAGAACAAAAATTGGGCGGAATTGAGATTATTCCAATTTATTCCAAAGTCGGTCAGGCCGCAAAACGGGTTATCATTCGTGGCACATTGGGGTCTAAAAAGCCCACACAATTGCTATCAGGAATTGTCTTGCATACCCACGCCGACAAATCAACACCTAGCGCTACAAAAGTTCTACGCAACGCAAAAGAGCTATAATTTTTTCTTGACATTACCTTGCGTCTGTATAAGATATATAAGAGAAGTTACTATGAAAAAGATTGGTATCGTTTTATTATTGCTTACTTCAACTTCCGTCTTTGCCTTTGGGGGTAGCGGAGGTGGTGGTCGCATCCGTCGTTTTTACGAACGCCATGGGGGTGTAGATACCATTGGTGTCCACATTCATGAAAATGGGAATAATAAACCTGTTCCTTTGGAATGTCCGCCACATAGCAAACCCAATCCTTTGACCGCTCTGTGTGAATGTGATCCCAATTATAAAATGGATGGAGGTTTATGTATACCGGCAACCTCTGCCACCTGTGAAGCCGAAGGAAAATATTGGTGCGCCAGTTTGCAAACATGTGTGGCAGATGAAGCAACCTGTTTAGCAAATTGTCCGACGGATCGTCAATGTGGCACTACCTGTTGTGGAGAAGGAAACGTGTGTGTGGATGGTGATAAATGCTGTTATCAAGATATTGATGGTAATGTGGACGAAGGCAAATGTTGCAATGCCAATGAATCCATGGGGTATAGCATTGTAAATCAATCTTGTTGTGGAACAAATGGCCCTGTGTTTTTTTCCTATTGGAAATTGACTGATACACAAAAAATTTTAGACACTTCCTGTTGCCCCAATGGCACATCTTATCGTGTTTTAGAATCCACATTGCAAAATAACTTTACTTACAGACAATCCTGTTGTACAGATGATATTTATCCTCAGGTTGGTTATAACGGCTGGACTGTATGTTGCGACCATGAACCGGAAGATTATCAAGGTTTTAAGGTTTGCTGGGATAAAGAAACGAATTGCAAATCAAACGCAGATTGTGCAGAAAACGAGTATTGTAATTTAACAGGACCTTATGGAAATCACCCGAATAAAGGCATTTGTACACCTATTACAGAAGATGATTACATTATGGGCTTCATTCCAGAATGGAATACTGTTGCTCGTTTTAGCACAAAGCCAATGACACACTGGGGCGCAGAAAATTGGTGCAAAGCACAAGGACTCCGCATGCCCGACATTTCAGAATTTGGATGCTATCGATCCGGAACAAATGAATTGGTAGTCTCTGGGATGGGTACTAAAGAAGCATGTTGTGCAGCGAATGAAGTATGTGAAGAAACCAGCACTTGGTCTAGTTTGGAAACTTTTAGCCCAACTCTTAGATCAATACGCCAAGTATATAACCACAATCGTTATTTGCGAACTTCTTCCATTTTTTATGGCACAGATGGCTTTGCATGCATTTATCGCTATGGAGTATATTTGCGTAGTGGGCTTGCAACACATCCAAACACCCAAAATCAAACAGATTATTATGCCGTTTGTCGATAAAATATAAAAATCCCTCGAGCAATCGCATCGAGGGGTTTTATTTAAAAGCAAATAGCTTATTTCAAAGCATCTTTGGCTTGTTTCACCAAGGCTTCAAAGCCCTTTGGATCATTCAAAGCGATATCGGCCAAGACCTTGCGATCCAAAGCGACACCGGCTTTCTTTAATCCATCCATAAAGCGAGAATAGACCATGCCATTTGCACGAACGGCCGCATTGATACGGACAATCCACAATTGACGAATATCTGTCTTCTTTGCTTTACGATCACGATAAGCATATTGCAGACCTTTTTCCACTTTTTCTTTAGCAATTGTAAAGACCTTGGAATTACGGCCGCGATAGCCCTTTGCCAACTTCAAAACTTTGTTATGCTTTGCACGAGAAATCGTGCCACGTTTAACTCTTGCCATGGATTACACTCCTTTCCCGTGAATAAAGAATTTCAAAATTTTGCTAACTGTGGTAGAAGCAACCTGAGTCCGACGTGCTTGACGTGTGCGCTTTTTATCCTTGTGGATAAACAAGTGGCGTTTATTCACGTGACCAGTTTTGACTTTACCATTTTTGGTGAGTTTGCAGCGTTTTTTCACGCAGCTTTTAGACTTTAATTTTGGCATTTTCTTTCCTTTTGTTATTGTTTTAATCACCCCGCGGGGCAGCCAAATGATATTAGCCCTTTTGGGAAACGAACAAGATTATATCAGATTTTACAAGACTTGTCAAGCGGATTTTACAGCCGCTTTAAAGTCATCACCACGCGCCTCGAAGTTTTTATACTGATTATAGCTGGGGGCGGCGGGAGATAGCAGGACAATTCCACCTTGCGGCGTTATTTGTTTGGCCAATGCAACTGCCTCGACCACTGTTTGCACATGGTGGGGTGTATTGATTCTGTCGCCGGTTGTGGGCAACGCTATGGTTAGCACACCATGTTCCTTAATATATTTGTTCAATTCTGCATAATCTTGTCCACGGTCAAAACCACCAACAAGCAAAGTAATCGACCTATCTTTAAAACTTTCCATAGCACAAATCGCTGTTTCAGGGGTGGTGGAAATGCTGTCATCCACAAAGGTAACGCCATCTTGCTCTGCCACAATTTGCAAACGGTGTGCCAATCCTTCAAAAGCTTTAAAAGCTTCTTCTGCTTTCATTAAATCTAACCCCAAATGCTTTAACACAGCCAATACAGCACACGCATTTTGAGCATTATGAATGCCTCGCAGATTTAGACTGGAAATCGGAAAAAGCTGTTGTTTTCCATCGTAAAAAAAATCATCTTTGATATGAACAATATTCTCCCGGTTATCCAGTTGCCACAAACCTTGTTGCCACATATGCTTTTTATCCGCATAGTATTGCTCGTGCGAGCCATGCCATTGCAAATGTTCGGGATACAGGTTCAACAACACACTTATATCTGGTTTTCCAACAAAATCTGCACACTGATAACTAGAAAGTTCTGCCACAACATAATCTGCAGGTTCATCTGCAAAGTCAATAAGGGGGACACCGATATTACCCCCAAGGCACACTTTAAATCCATAAGTTTTCAAGGCATGCACCATCAAACTGGACGTTGTACTTTTGCCTTTCGTTCCCGTAATCGCAATCACCTTTGTGTTTGGATTTTTATTTGCCATAAACAAGTTTGTACCACTCGTCACAACAATCCCCTGCTCTTTTGCCCTCAAAAGTTCGGGACGATACAATGACACCCCCGGGGATTTAATCAAAACATCCGCGGTAAAAATATCATCCAAATTGTCTTCCGTAATTTCCAAAACTTCAGCACTTGGTACGTGTTTTTGAAGGGCTTGTTTTACAGCTAATCCTTCACGTCCCATGCCCCAAATCGCCACACATTTATGATCTAAATCTTGCCATAACATCTTGCAATTCCTTTGGAATCAAATGTTCATCCGACACATCAAAAGGCGCCACAATGGCTGGAACTTCCAACGCCCCAACAACACAATCATCTTGCCATGCGGGATTTTTTTTGAGCTGATTAAATGCCCATCGACACTCATCCACTTCTCCCACACACTCAAATGGCTTATGCCCCGATAGCCCCAATAATTCGCGATAGCCTTCCAATTGATTGACATCATTAAGCGGGTTTGTCCCAACCGCACGGATCAATGTATCTTTATCCATAAACGGAGCCAAAATCAAAAAAACAAAACGGCATTTATCACAATCTCCACACCACCTGTCAATTCGCTTGTTTAAATCCAACTTAAAAGCTTTATTACAGCTTGTAAACACATCAAAATATTTTTCACACTTTTGAGCAAATAACCGTGCAATATAAGCTTCTGAAATGGGACGCAAAACTGAAAAATATCTAAAATCAGGAGTAATACTTTGTGTCAAATCATAAAACATTTTTTCAAACTCAAATGACTTGGACCATTGATGGTTAATGGTTAAGTCGCCCTGTTTCATATTGCCACTATTAGCTGATCTTTCACATGCCATCACGACATATTTTTCATGTTGCAGCAACGCCAAGGCCCATAATAAGAAAGCCAGCACCCCTGTAATTGGAATATGTCCGTTATAAACTTTCCCCGAATTATTGAGCTCGATTAATTGAGGATCTATGACCCGTTTAAAAGTGATATAGGGCAAGCCCGATTTTTCTGCGCAAGCACTTTGCGATTTCGATCCGCCACAGGCCACACCTGTCGCCGGTACATTTAATTCTTTCAATAATTCCATAACCACACAAGAATCTTTGCCGCCACCCACAGGCACAAGAGCCTTTTTCTCAAGAGGCAAAGCCATTTTTTCAATGTTTTTTTCACCAAACGGAAAATGAATTTTGCCTTGTAAATTCAAATTATTTTTAATAGCAAACTCACCCAGCCCTTTTAAATAAAAATCATCAAAAAATGCCGCCTGTTCTGGCGTCAAAGCGCCTGACAAAACTTTAATTTCATCTGGCAAAAAAGCCTTATAATAACTGATACCACAGGCGATATGGGCCAAAAACAACACCTGATTGAGCGCATTTTTTGTTATTGCATCAAGCTTAAATGGCGCCCCAGAAAAAGCAATTTTTTCAACAAATTCGTAGTCATCATTCACGCGGTAAAAAAACGATATTTCTCCTGTTTTTTTATCAAATTCAAACTTGTCAAAATAAAAAATACAATTTTTCACATTTTTCCTTGATTTTTATAAATATTCTCTATAATATAAAATTGTTGAGGAGTTGTAAAGGAGTAAAAATGCATATTTTGAAAAAATTATTCTTGTTCCTCATTATCCTGTCGGTCGTTGCTATTGCAGGTCTGATTTATTATCGTCATGTTGTCGAACCACGTCGTTGTCTTTCTGGTGAAGTGGATGTCCATCATCCTGATTATGTCAAGTGTGGCCCCGTGATTGAGCAAAATTTATTGGCGAAAGCTCAAAATGGCGACGCACAAGCCGCTTATCGGTTAGCTCTTTTATATGATATTGGCGATCGCGTTCCTGAAAACAGAGAGCGTGCTATTTATTGGTTGCAAAAGGCCGAGCAAGCCAATTTAGCCGATGCCCAGTATGTGATGGCTGTTTGGGCGGAACGTAAATACTTTGGTCCGGCCAGCAAAGAATTGGTATTACCAATGTATGAAGCCGCCGCACGTCAAGGACATTTGAATGCGATGAAAAGTTTGGCCAACATTTACCGCACGACAGATCCCGAAAAACATCAATTTTGGATGAAACAGATTCGGCGGCATAAATGACATTTTATCGGGACAGTTATGTTGCACCTCATTATCGGCTACCTAAAACAGAGTTGACATTTGTTTTGGATCCAACGAAAACCGTTGTCAAAGCAAAGCTTTATTTCGAAAATTACCATCTCGGGAAGCCCCTTGTTTTGGACGGTGTGGATTTGGTTTTAAAAGAAATCTTATTGGATGGCAAGCCATGTGAATACAAGCAAACGAAAGAAAAGCTTACGCTTTCCCCAAGCAAAAAATCTTTTGTACTTGAAACGACAGTTGAAATCAATCCAAAAGGAAATACATGTCTGGCTGGACTCTATATGTCAAACGGGTTATTTACGACACAAAATGAACCACAGGGTTTTCGCCGCATCACTTATTATCCCGATCATCCAGATGTTTTAAGCACTTATACAGTCACCATTAAAGCCAATCAAAAGACGTATCCAGTCCGTCTTTCTAACGGCAATATCATTAAAGAAAATGCCAGCTCGATTACTTATTATGATCCTTATCCAAAGCCATGTTATCTGTTTGCTTTGGTGGCAGGGAAACTGGACGTTCTCACTGATTCTTACACAACAAAATCTGGCAAAAAAGTTGATCTATATCTTTATTGTGAACCTGGGAAAAAAGAACGCTTGACCTTTGCGATGGAATCGCTTAAAAAGGCGATGAAGTGGGATGAAGACACATTTGGTTTAGAATATGATCTTGATCGTTTTTCCATTGTAGCGGTATCCCATTTTAATGCAGGCGCTATGGAAAACAAATCGCTGAATATTTTCAATGATTCCTTGCTGTTGGCAAGTCCGACAAGCGCAACCGATTGGACATATGCTGCCATTGAAACAACCGTTGGACATGAGTATTTTCATAACTATAGTGGTGATCGCGTCACCTTACGTGACTGGTTCCATTTATCTTTAAAAGAAGGTTTTACTGTTTTCCGTCATACTGAATTTGGCGCCGATGTACGCACAAAGGAAATGGGACGTATTGAAGATGTTGATCTATTGCGTGCCGTTCAGTTTGTGGAAGACGATGGCCCGTTGGCACATCCTGTATTGTTGGAAACGGCTGAATCCGTGGACAATTTTTACACAACCACCATTTATGAAAAAGGAGCTGAAGTGATCCGCATGATGCGTGAGGTTGTTGGACGTAAAAATTTTATGAAGGGCTGCGCACTATACTTTAAACGCCACGATGGACAAGCCGTCACAATCCAAGATTTTGTCCGCGCAATAGAAGACGCCAGCGGTATGGATTTAACGCAATTTTGCCAATGGTATCATATCCCAGGCCGTCCAAAAGTTTTGGTACAAGCAGATTATAAAGATCATATTTTCACCATTCATGTGGAGCAATCGCACAAACGCACCGATGATCCATTTGTCATTCCTTTGGTATTTGGCCTTGTGGGACCAGATGGCAAAGATATGTTGACCGACACATTGATTGTTGATAAATCGCACCAAGATTGGTCTTTTGAGGTAGCCGAAAAACCCGTTTTATCCATCAACCGTCATTTTTCCGCACTTGTGGATTTGGACATTGAATATACGCAAGATGAAAAGTTGCACTTAATTAAATACGATTCCGACCTCTTTAATCGCCACCGCGTCGGACATCAATATATGTTAGATACATTGGTCGATATGGTGCGCTATGACAAAGGTGTACCTGCCAAATTATTAGACATTGTGGAAGCTTATTTAAGTGATACAAAACATCCCGCATTCGTCGCGGCAGCTTTACAATTGCCAACCTTATCCGAGATTATGAATACATTGGACACAATTGATTTAGAAAAAGTGATGGCCAAACGTGCGGCTGTGCGCAAAGCCATCGCCACCACATTTCACGATCAATTGGCAAAAATTTATGAAGAAAATGTTGTCCACGAAACCTATTCCCCTAAGCCAGAACAAGCCAACAAACGGGCTTTAAAGAATATGACACTTGGCTATTTGGCGTTAACAGAAGATGATGAACGCGCTTGGACACAATATAAAACCGCGGACAATTTTACAGATTTGACCGAAGCTTTGGCGGCTTTGGTACATAACAATATGACACATAAAGTGGATGCATTGGCGGATTTTTATATTCGCTATGAAAAAGATGATTTGGCATTGAACAAATGGTTCGGACTGCAATGTTCCTCCCCCAGAGCTGACACCATTGAAACCGTCAAGAAACTTTTGAAACACCCCAAATTTGACCTGTTAAATCCTAATCGCGTTCGAGCTGTTTTGGGTGTATTTTGTAGCAACATAGCGGCCTTTCATCAAGAAGAAGGATATCATCTCCTCGCGGATTACGTTATCCAGTTGGACAAAGTCAATCCACATATGGCAGCCCGTTTGGTACAAGCGTTCAGCATTTATAAAAAAATGGATGCTTTCCGCCGCGCCCACGCCGAGCAAGTGTTGAAAGGTTTAATGGATCAAAAACTGTCTCCTCAAACCTGTGAATTGATTCAAAAAATCATAAATTAACACTAGATTTTTGTTCTTTTTTTTGCTATAATACCCCTCGTTTTTAATTTAACAAAGGAGAACAAAATGTCTTATTCAAAAACAACTGACCAAAAATGGCAAAAAAAGTGGGTTGAAACCAACCTGTATAAATATGATGAAAACGCCAAAGGGGAAAAGT
This sequence comes from Alphaproteobacteria bacterium, assembly GCA_045660045.1. Classification (GTDB taxonomy): domain Bacteria; phylum Pseudomonadota; class Alphaproteobacteria; order CAAHEQ01; family UBA3637; genus UBA3637. Next base: position 133,212 of record JAZRDB010000012.1, read on the forward strand.
TGTATTGCTTGGAAATGTTCTCTTATCCGTCGGGGGCCAGCTTGCACTGTGGCCACTGGTATAATTTCGCGCCAATGGATACATGGGCTCGTTTTAAAAAGATGCAAGGATATAATGTCTTTCATCCAATGGGCTTTGACGCCTTCGGACTCCCAGCCGAAAACTATGCCATCAAAACGGGTATTCATCCAAAGGATTCCACCCTTAAAAACATTGATATCATGACAAAGCAATTAATTGCCATGGGGGCAAATTACGATTGGAATTATTCGTTAAATACTTGTGATGAAGAATATTATAAATGGACACAATGGATTTTCGTACAATTGTATAAAAAAGGATTGGCTTATCAAAAAGAGGCCCCTGTGAACTGGTGTCCCTCTTGCCAAACAGTGCTTGCCAATGAACAAGTAAAGGATGGGTGTTGCGAACGTTGTGATACACCCGTTGTTCAAAAAAATATGAAACAATGGTTCTTTAAGATTACAGATTATGCTGACGAATTATTACAAGACATTGATGGATTGAATTGGCCTGAAAAAACAAAAAAGATTCAAAAAAACTGGATTGGCAAATCGCATGGTTCATTGATTACTTTTGATATTGATAATGGCATGCAATTAAAAGCCTTTACCACACGTGCAGATACACTGTATGGTTTGTCCTATGTGGTTATTGCACCGGAACATCCTGCCGTTGCGTCTTTAACAAAGCCAGAGCAAAAAGAAGCCGTTGAAAAATATGTGGCCGATGCCGCTAAATTAAAAGAAATTGATCGCATGTCTGAATCCAGAGAACGCACTGGCGTCTTCACAGGTTCTTATGCAACAAATCCTGTAGATGGGCGCAAAGTTCCTGTGTGGGTTGCCGATTATGTGATTGCAAGCTATGGTACAGGCTTCGTGATGGCTGTTCCTGCGCATGATGAACGCGACTATGATTTTGCAAAACGGTATGATTTACCAATTACACGCGTCATTGTGGATAAAGACGGCAACGAACAACCACTGCCTTTCTGCGAACACGGAAAATTGATTGACAGCCAAGAATTTTCCGGCATGACAACAGAAGAAGCTATTCCCGCCATTGTTGCCAAATTGGCAAAAGACGGCAAAGGTGAACTCACCACCATGTATCGCCTACGCGACTGGTTAATTTCCCGTCAACGTTATTGGGGTGCACCAATCCCGATGATTCATTGTCCACATTGTGGCACAGTGCCAGTACCTGAATCTGATTTACCTGTGAAATTGCCATATGATGTGGAATTCCGCCCGGATGGAGAATCGCCACTGAAACGCTGTCCAGAATTTATGCATGTGAAGTGCCCTGTTTGTGGCGCCGATGCCGAACGTGATCCAGATACTATGGATACCTTTGTGGATTCCAGCTGGTATTTCTTGCGTTATCCAGACGCTCGTAACGATAAAGAAGTCTTTAACAAAGATAAAATCAACCATATGTGTCCAATCGATATGTATGTCGGCGGACAAGAACATGCGACCATGCACCTGCTCTATGCGCGGTTCTTTACAAAGGCGTTGCGCGATATGGGCTACCTTGACTTTGACGAGCCATTTACCGCTTTGGTGCACCAAGGCATGATTTTAGGGCCAGATGGGCAAAAGATGAGTAAATCAAAAGGCAACACCATTAACCCCGATATTTATGTGGATAAATATGGGGCGGATGTAGTGCGTTTATTCTTTGAATTTGCCTTCTCGTATACGGACGGTGGCCCTTGGTCCGATGCTGGTATTGAATCCATGTCTCGTTACGTGAAGCGTGTGGAGGCCTTATTTGAAAAAGCCACAACCTTAACGGATGCGGGAACAGAAATGGGCAAGCGCGAAAAAGATTTGGACTTTGTACGCCACAGCACCATCAAAGCCATTACTAAAGATTTAGATGCCATGCAATTCAATACTTCTATGGCACGTATGATGGAATATTTAAATGCTTTGAACGAGTATGTGCAAGGCTCCGTCAACAAGGCGTTCCTTGATGAATGTTTAAGGACATATGTTGTTTTGTTGGCACCATTTGCACCACACTTGGGCGAAGAGTTGTGGGAAAGCTTGGGTCAAACCTATTCTGTCCACAATCAACCTTGGCCACAGGTCAATGAGGATGCCTTAGTGAAAAACGATATGGTTATTGTTATACAAACAAACGGCAAATTGCGCGGCCAATTTGAAGTTGCCAAAACAACCGATAAGGACACGATTATTGCCATGGCCAAAGACAAAATTAAAGATTATTTGGCAGGCAAAGAGATTGTCAAAGAAATCTATGTTCCAAATAAATTGGTCAACATTGTGATCAAGGGATAAACTTAGGCAACAGAAAAGCCCCGATAACTCGGGGCTTTTTTTTATTTCAACTTTGGTTTTTTCGGCACAAGTGGTGTTTTATCAGTCATCGTTGTCTCTGGCAGCCATATCTGATTCCTGCCCAAGAACGCAATCTTGCCACGCACAATCAAATTGTCACCTTCACGCCACATTTCACATCCATAAACCTTTCCTTTTTTAGGATCCAAAATTTCACCATCAGTATATTCTTCTCCTTCGGCTTTTAAATCCCAAATAATATCCAGCCCTTCGATCAAAGGATCTCCTGGTAATTTTGCTTTGGCGGTTGGATCCGTCAAAACCTTCACAACACGGCCATACACCTTGCCCTTATACTCATAAACACGCACAATACTTTTGGCTTCGTTTGTTTCATCATCTATTGTTTTCCAATATCCCAAAACATCCTCACCAGCCCAAGCAAACACAGGCATTATATTCATCATCAACATGAACATCAGCTTCTTCATATCTAACTCCTAACCATCTTCCAAATGTAACAGGGCCGACAAACACAGCGGAATGCAAATCAGCGACGGACCCCAGGCCGCCAAAAAATAAGGTAAACTTCCCGATAATCCCAATACATTTGTAATGCGTGAAACAAAATAAAGTACAAAGCCACAACCAATAGCTAACAACACCTTCATAAATGTTTTTCCTTGACGATTGCCAGACGAAACTGTAACGGATATGGCAATCAATAGCATTGACAACAAAAACATCGGAAATGCGATCAACTCATTAAAATACATAGAATGTTGAGCGGTGGAAAAACCGGATTCTTCCAAAAAATTAATGAACCGAGGAAAACGCCAAAATGACATCGTTTGCGGATCATCAAACTTTTCCAAAATACGATCCAAACTTAACTCTGTATCAAATTCTTGGACCTCCTGCGTCTTAATGTTTTCACCAATAGGATCCAGCACAAAGGCATTTTTAACACTTAAAATTCCTTTGTTGAGGGCGGCTTCTTCCCCTTCTGTTTGTCGCACAAAAACACCGTCATTATTCAATTCAAATACGGAAACATTTTTTAAATACACCTTCTTTTTTTCTTGAATAATTTGTGAGGCACGCAAAATCTGAACCCCCTGATCTGTTTGTTCCCTCAACCAAAAACCGTCCTCAGACCACGTCAACGGATTAGAATGCGTCATCCCCAACTTTTCTTCCATACGCTCATATCGTCTGGCCGTCCACGCTGTAACGGGGCTGAACACCATTGTATCCAATAAACCAATCATCACCACCACCACGACCAACGGCACCAAGATATTCCATACCGACAATCCCACCGCACGCATAACAATCAATTCGCTGGAACGATTGAACAACAAGCAAAAAATCAAACCTGCTAACAGTACGACAAACGGCAAAATAATATGCACCATCTGGGGCGATTTTAAAGCAGCCATCATCAACGCATCGAAAAATCCAGCAGTCTCACCTTTGGATATACGACGCAACAATTCAATTAAATCAAACAAAGCAACAACGACTGTCAATACAAACAGTGTTACGAGAAAGATTGTGATAAACTTCTTAACCGTGTATTTTGTTAAAATCCAATTCATGCCTATAATTATAAATGATTTTTCCCGACAAGTCATCAAAAAAATGAAAAATATGTTTTTTACAAAAAAAGGATTGACTTTTTTTCACAAGTGATATAAAATATTTCCCATACCGCAACGTGAGTGCGTAGCTCAGCTGGTAGAGCACCTGACTTTTAATCAGGTGGCCGAGGGTTCGAATCCCTCCGCGCTCACCATTTAATAAAGTAATAAAATCAAGGGTTTAATCGAAATTTGCCCTTGATTTTTTTATTGCCTAAAAATGTAAAATACCACAAAAATACCACAAATTTGGGTAATTTTGAGGATGATTTTGGCGGATTTTTTTAATTGAATTACAGGAATTTCAGCAATCGTTGTGTAAGAATCTGTTGCCCTTGTTCATGCATTTGGGCAATATAGGTCACAGCATTTTGCGATTGCAGATTGTTCAGATTGACGACAAGATTGTGTAATGCGTCAATAGATGGTTGTCTTCCTTCGCATAACACCATGCCGAGATAGTATTTGTTTTTGTTCAAGAACTGCTCACTAAACTCATACTGCGATTTGATATATCCGAGTTTGCGTAGCAGTTTATAGCACTTCATAATGAATTGCACATCTGCTGATACGATTCTCACACCATTCTCTAGTGGGATAATCTCATCCATTCCGTTTCCTTTGTTTTTGCTCACGAAGTATTTATCGTGTTTGATTTATGAATGAAATGATTTACATTAAATAGTGGAAAATCTATAAGGATGTCAAAGAGGTAATCCAATCTATCCAAGAACTCACTGTAGATGCTCGTCTTTGATAAGTTTCTTCACTTGCCACTTTGAAAAGACGCTGTTGTTTCATAATATTGACAATTTCTTTTTTGGATAAAGCAACACCCATCTTTATTTGTTGTTTTAGAACTTCATAGAATACAGAATGTGCAAGAATACTCCTAGCAAATTTTAATTGCTTCTGAGTCGGAGTGCTATTCATAATATTTGCACCATAATCCGTTAGTTTTAGAGATTTTTCTTCTGTTTCCTCTACCAACCCCAAGTATTTCCCTGCATTCACATAGTAATCCGTCTGTCTTTTATCAAATCCATATTCCATTGTGATATCGTTTTTAGTTAAAGGAGTTTTATACAATAATTCACACAAATTGATAATTCTTTCAAAGTTATCCGCTTGAGGAAAAGGAATAGTTGGTTCGCTTTTAATTATAGAATGTTCTAATAGTTTTTCAATGTCGTCTGTTGTAATAGACAATTTTTCAAAACGATATTTCTTAAATCCTTTTAAGGTTAATGAATTATATTTCTGAGGATCTGAAAAAGTATATTCATATAGATAAAAGGTATTATTGGTATAAACCATAAAAACAGTTCGTATATCCTTATCAATATCACTATTAAGTAATCTACGAAAAGGATAATATAATTGCCGAATTATGAAATCGTCTGCGAGATGGTTCTTTGCTTCCAATATTAACAAATTTTCAGCACCTTCATATCCTCCATCTATTTCAATAAGTGCCTTATTAACATTGAGTTGCATTTCACGATTTGTTTGATGGTTCATTATATTAAAATTAAAAGTCTGCGAAGACATTTTTCCGCTTATTGTAGGAAATAAGTGTTCGTCTCCAACAAAATCCTTGAAAATCCCAGAAAAATACGCTGCGTTTAACGCCAGTGCTTCACTGGTAATGCTCTCGGGAGATAAACTTTGAATGTTTTCAGGAAAGTTTATGTAAGTAATATCTCTAGAGTGTTCTAATGTCGGGAATTGGCAAAATGTGTCCATTGGAGCAATCACATAACTCCCCCTTGTTATCGGTAATATGGATAATTTATTTTGTGTAAAAATAGTAGGTAGTTGTGAAGCATTATCAAATTTAGTCATCAGTCTTGCTTCTCTAAATTCATTAATCACTTTGGATGTGATCTCATATTGTCCATAATTCCGGATATGATCTAAAATATTATATTTCTCAAATATTTGTTCCCAAAGATCAATTTTCATAATTGCTAATCAGCACTTCATCTACTGATCCCCGTAAATTAGCGTTTGAATTAATAATTCTTTTTGCAGACACAATCTCAATGTGATAATCTTTGTAAAGATCTAGTATGAAGCGTGTTGCTGAATTAGAGAGTAAAAATTTGACACCTTTTTTATGTAGCGCATCACATAATTTCTTCAATCTAATCTGTTCCTCTCTATCAAATCCTACGCTTGTATAACCTGTAAAATTTGATGATTGTGATACAGGATCATAAGGGGGATCAAAATAAACAAAATCCCCTTTTTTTGCATTTTTAACCGCTTTTTCAAAATCTCCACACAGGAGTTTTACATCCGCAGAGCGAAGGTAGGTGCTTACCGCTCTTAAGACGGTTTCATTCACAATATTGGGATTTCTATAATATCCGAAGGGAGAATTGAACTCTCCTGCACTATTTACTCTGAACAACCCATTATAGCAAGTTTTATTTAGGTAAATAATTCGTGCCGCTTTTTCTGTGGAGGAGAGTTTGCCAAATTTATCTGGATTTCTATCCAATTCTCTAATCTTATAATAAAAATTGACATCATTTTTATATGAGGACAGGAGTTGCAACAATGGTTCTAGTTCGTCTCTAATCACCTCATAAGTGTTAATTAAATCGCTATTGAAATCATTAATCACTGCATTTTTCGGTTGTAAAGCAAAAAACAAAGCGCCACCTCCTACAAATGGTTCGTAATAGGTGCGGATCTTCTTTGGAACTTTTGACAAGAGTTCCGGCAGCAATTGCCTTTTGCCGCCTGCCCACTTCAAAAATGGTTGAACAAAATTATTTTTCTTCAAAGAAAATCCCTTTCAACATACGCTATGTAGTGTATCGTATATTAAAAACAAACATAAATCAAGAGTCTTTTACAAAAATTATCTGTTGCTTATGACAAGCACTGGTGCAATACGACCTTTGTGTTGATTATTTTGTGCAATGTATCCCTTGCAATCGTTGATGTTATATACTCGTTGAAAATTTGTGGATGACTTCGGATACAGTTCCTTAAACATTGCTTTGATGTATCCCAAGAACATTGCCACTTCTTCAATGTTGTCATTCGCTAAAATGAAATGGATGTGATTGTGATTGCCTTGTTGCTTCTCAATGATACCGTTGAATTTGTGTTGCAGATTCTTTAAGTGTGTCCATTTGCTTCCGTATCTCCAACGATAATACAGGCACAGGATGAAATTAAAATCCGTTTCCAATCGTATCTCATCAACGGGATTGTTTGGTTGTAGTGTGATAAAGAACAATCCATCGGGCGTATCAGGTGTTGTTGTCTTGTCATAGTTCATGTTGATGTATGTGCCTTTCAGTTTGTTCAATGTCTTATCATCTTCTTGTGTCATTCTGTTCTTAAAGATTTTCATAGTGTTCTCCTAATAGATGGGATTATCCAAGACCTGCACATTCCTTGAATAATCCCTTTGTTTTGCAAAACCGATTGCTACAACTCTGTCAGTAAGCATCTGCTATTCAAACATCCTTGCAACAATTTGGACTTCCGTGATGATGAAGTCCGTGATAAGAACATCACTTTCTTATCAATCGTATTTATATGAAAATGATTTCAAAACGGAATTTTTCATTTTGCAAAATAAGAATCCCTCCTTATATAGCAGAAGGAGGGATATACTAGGTATATGTTTTCTCTTACATTATAAAAATCTGTATTAAAGTTTTTTATTATTCTCCTTTTGCAATGTCTTGGACTTTATTATCCCCGACAAAATTATTTATCGTTCAAAAATTCCAAAACGGAATTTTTCAATTTCGTAGTATCACGAAGTAAGGTTAAATGATACTAAAAACAAAATTGTCAGAAGATCGATAAAATAAGGCGTTTCAGCACTTTTTTGTTTGAAAAATGTTTGATAGTATCGTATAATATAAACGATGTGATACTAACTGAAAGGGATTAAATGAAATTTTTATATGCTCGTGTATCAACTGCCGATCAAAACCTTGATAGACAATTAGATGATGTTGCTAACTACGACAGAGTTTATACAGAGAAGATATCCGGTAAGAACAAAGACAGACCAGAACTCAACAACATGCTCAAAGCATTGCGTAAGGATGATATTGTAGAATGTGCTTCACTTGATCGTCTTGCTCGTAATTTGAAAGACCTGTTGGACATTGTGGAAACAATACAACACGAGGGCGCAACCATTCACTTCAAGAAAGAGAACATGACCTTTACGCCATCAACAACAGACCCAACACAGAAACTGATGATGACATTGTTGGGAGCATTCGCAGAGTTTGAACGGAACCTGATACTCTCTCGGCAGAAAGAAGGTATTGAGATAGCAAAGCGTAAAGGCAAATACAAGAAAGCGCATCCAAAGAAACTGAACAACCTCATCATTGCAAACATTCATGCAGATCGTGTTGCAAATCTAACGGAGCGTGAGTTGATGAACAAGTATCACATCAGCAAACCGACACTCTATCGGTATCTCAAAGTCGCTGTGTAATCACTTCTTCCTTTTCTTTGCGTGTGCTTCACGGAACATTTTATTGATTTCCTTTTGCGATACACCATCAGTAATGATTGGAGATTTTGTTTTGCGCATATTCTGTGCCAGTTGTGAAGCAACAGTATTCTCTGCCTCCTTGTTGTTATCAAGGATTAGCGTTGGCGTGCTAATTTGTCCCAATAGTTTGCTCACGGTTTCATCTCGGTAGTTTGTTATCATCTGATTTGCAATGTTGATGTATCGGTTTGATGCATTCATCGTACGATGTCCCAATTCCGTTTTGATGATTGATGGACTATGATTGAGTAATGCACTCATCGTTCCGTATGTATGGCGCAAGTCATGTATTCGAAGATGTCGTTCAATACCAATGGATTTGAGCAACTGGTTGAAATGCTTTCTAATCTCTACAATGTGTCCTGTTGCACTGGTAGGAGAAGCAAGCACAAAATCGTTGCCGTCAATTTTGTACTTCTTCAATTTTTCAAAGAATGGCAACAACATTGCAGGAATGGTACAAATCTTTTCATCTCCGTTCTTTGTTTTTGGAATAGTCCATAGATTGTGCTTCAAATCAATCTCTTTCCACTTCATCTCCAGCACATTTGTTTTACGAACACCGAATACAATCAAGAATAAGATTGCCATGTTCAATAAGAAATCGATACCATCTTCTGTTGTCATTGCTTGTAGCAGTTTCTTGATTTCTTCGGGATATAGAAATGAGTTTCTCGGGCGTTCATCATACAACTCAACACCGTTTGCAGGATTTGTACCGACATATCCTTTCTTTCGTATCATATAATTGTAGATTGACTTTGCTAACACAATTACTCGATTTGCTTGATATGGTGTATCTCTCATCTTCAAGTGAATGTTTTGTAGCATGTCTGTATCTATCTCATACAGTTTCTTATTTGCTAATTCTGGTTCAAGGTGTTTCTCCCAATTTTTTTTGTAATCGTAGATGCTTCCTTTTGCCAATGTGATTTCTTTGAATTTGATGAACATGTCGTAGCATTGACTGAAATACATCTTCTCTAGTTTGCTATTCTTCAAAGGGTTCTTCTTCTGATTGATTGTATCCTGTATCTTTATTGCCTGTTGTCTTGCTTCTTCAACACTTGTTGCAGGAAATTGTCCGAGAGATTTATACACCACTTCTTTTCCATCAACTCTACCGTGGTAGCAAAATGTTTTCGTTCCCTTTGGATAAACCAGCACAACGAGATGTGGTACTTTACTGTCGCACACGGTATATCTCTTCTTGTTGGGTTTGAGTTGCTGAATTTTGCTAGCGGTAAAACTGATTTTCATTTTATCCTCCTAAAAAAAATACCACAAAAATACCACAAATTTGAGGTGATTTTAGCGCAAAAACAAGCGATTGTCAAGCACAATTTTCGGTTGATATCGCAAATAAAACAATTATAAATCAATATGTTATAAAATTTGAAAAATTTTTTTGAATTTTGCTTGGAACAAACTTTTAATCAGGTGGCCGAGGGTTCGAATCCCTCCGCGCTCACCATTTAAAAAGCCTTATTTTGCAGGCTCTTCGTAAAAAGACTCCATCGCAAGATCAAGGGTCTTTTAATTTTGCAAAATCTAACGAAATCAATAAGTTAAACAAACTGACACCTTCTCAAAACACCCCTGTGTCACACCCCCTTCAAAACTGTGATACAAAGTGTGATACATTTTTTTGCGACACGCACCATTTTTCTTCACCAATGCATTTAGCTCCCATTAAACGTGTTTTACCAACACCGGTAGCGATCGCAAAACAGATACAAGGGAAAATTCTTTCAAAATCTTTGACTGAAGGACGGATTTCTTGGATAAGACGCAAAGTTTCTTCCACAGAAGTATCTTTGGTCAAATCAATCTTCTCTAAGATTTGAGCCAAAATATTCAAACTTTCCTTTTGCGGATCGCGTAGGGAAAGGGCTTGTTCTATGCGCCTTTGTGTATCATTCATCAGTTAAACCTTTCGACAGAATCATAATATTGTAAATTCTAGCCGATTTTTTTCTGAAAAGGCAATCTTAAAATCGAATCAAACTAAAAATTATAAAAAGCAAAAAAGTGAAATAATTTAACATTTTATTTGACTTTATGCATTTTTTTTGCTAAAATTTTTAGAAGAACAGTAGGAGGCCCCTATGATTTCGAAAAAGAATAGACTTGATTTTGTTTCTATTTTTTTCTGTAGCCGGTGCAATTTGCATTGCATTCATTGTGGGTATGGTTTTGCCAATAATACCAAAAAAGATGAATTGCCAGTTTCTGTTTTTGTAAATGCCCTGAAGGAAGCTAAAGAGTTGGGAGCAACTTCTGTTAATATCACAGGTGGAGAAATTTTCATCCGGGACGACTGTTTTGATTTGTTAGATCAGGCTTTTGATCTGGGATATAACATTAACATTGAAACAAATGGTGTTTTACTCCAAGATAAGGATATTGAAAAGTTAAAAAAATATGGCTCAAGATTAAGAGTTGCTTTTAGTGTTGATGGCCTAAATAAAGAAACGCATGAGAGAATCAGAGGTAAAGGGACATTTGACAAGACTATGAATGTTCTGAAAAATTTGTCTAAATCGGATGTCAGGGTGCGTGTAAATACAGTTATGCAACAGTTCAATAAAAATCAAATTCCTGATATGGCTAGATATTTTGTTGAAGAACTTGGTGTTGGATTCAGACTTTTACCATCAATTTTAGAGCAAGAAACAAAAGATAGTTGTAATTGCATAAAACTAGAGGTTCCATATGCAGATATAGAAGATGTTTTGAACTCTTTCATGTACGATTTTATGAGAAAACATAAAGGAAAGGATATTTCCCTTAGCGTTAATATTGCTTTAGTTCCGTTTGATATAGAAAATTTCATGTTATGCCCTTGGGGAAAAAATAGTTTGGGCATAAGTTACGATGGCACAGTGAGCCTTTGTCATAATCGTTCGGGTAATAAAGCCTTCATTTTTGGAAATTTAAAGGAAAAATCTTTGAAGGAAATTTGGATAAATAGTGATGTCGCAAATTTCTTCAAAAATTACAATTGCAACAAATTAAAGGGCGTATGTGCAAAATGTCTTGCAAAGAAGCTCTGTCGCGGTGGATGTCGTGTTCATGCGATGGCTACTTACGGAGATATATATGCATCGGATCCATTCTGCCAAAAAGTATATGAATTGGGAAAGTTTCCGAAATACGCGCTAAGAGATTCTACTTGTGATGAGTAGGATACTTGGTTCTCGGATCAAGTCGGGTCAAACAAAAAAGGAGGTTCCTTATGAAAAAGTTGTTTAAAAAAAGAATCGCATCTGTTTCCAAAATGGGTGTGAGATACAATTGTCGGAAAGGATAATGGGGTATCTGGCACACAGCACATTGTGTGCCAGATTGCTTGTTGGAAAATGTTAAAAAAATCAAAGTATGTACATTTGTGTGAAAATAATATTGTTTGGCATTCATTGCTTGGAAAATCGATGAATGTGTCCGATGAGTTATACAAAAAATTAAAGAAAAACATTTCATTCGATAACAACTATACCCCAGAAGTAAATGCTTTGATTCATCATGGATTTATTTCATCAGAAAAATCTGATGAGAACTTACTGAAAGAAGTAAAAAGGAAAATTAAAGACTCTGGCTTTAATAATTTATTTTTGATCATGACAACCCAGTGTAATTTAGCCTGTAAATACTGTTTTTATCAAAATTCGCACGGATTAAAACAAAATAAAATGTCATTTGAAACAGCTAAGAAAGCTGTTGATCTTTTTGTTAAAAATCGTACTAAAAATGAAAAATCTTTAGATTGGTTTTCCCAAATAACTTTTTATGGTGGAGAACCATTATTAAATTTTGAATGTATTGAAAAAATAACTGAATATATTCAGCTGTTAAAAAATAAGAACAAACTTTCATCAAAAACACAGCTGGTTATTAATACAAATGGAACATTAATTACTGAAAAAGTTTTGGATTGGGCAAGAAAATATAATGTCCAAATTCAAATTTCAATTGACGGTAATAAAGATGTTCATAATAAGAACAGAGTTTTTCCTAATCAAAAAGGTAGTTATGAAAAAACAGTTCAGGGTATGAAAAAATTAGTGGATTCAAAAATTGATGTTTTACCATTAATTACAGTTACCGATGATAACCTAGCTGATTTACCCAACCTAATATATGATTTATGCAAAAAATATCAGCTGAAGTATTATGGTATGAATCTGCTTATTGATTTGGGGATTAATCCAATCAAGAATTACCCTGAAGAAGCGGCGAAACAAATGGTCCAGGCCTGCAGAAAAACCAAAGAAATCTCTGTTTCAGATGATTCAATTGATTCTGTATTTCAAAAAATAAAACGCTTTGATATTGTTAAACAATCTTGTGGCATCTCAAGGAAAATGACTGTTTTTCCTGATGGAAAAATATTTTCATGCCAAGCTATTTCTGACAATAAAAAGGCTTTGATCGGAAATGTAAACACAGGGTTGACAAATACCGATAATATCCAGTATTGGAGAAATTATAGCAGGTTTAACAATTCAAAATGTTTAAAGTGTAAATATGTTGCTTTATGTGGTAGTGGATGTGTAGCAAGTGCTTTTTTCCGCCATAAACGCCTGGGCAATATTGATGAACACTACTGTCGATGGATTAAATACATAATGAGTAATAATTTTGATCCCAAAAATTATTTGGTAAGAGGTGAGCAATGTTAATCGTAGATCATTTAACTAAATATTACGGTTCAGATTTGATTTTGAAAGATGTGTGTTTTTCTGTTGGTGAAAAAGACCATCTAGCAATCATTGGAAATAATGGTGCAGGAAAAACAACCCTTTTGAAGGCTATTGCTGGAATTTTAGATTGCGAAGGGAGCATCGATTTAGTTGGCGGTTTTAAGCATATTGGTTGGTTAAAACAGGAGGTTGATGAACAATTTTTGGATGATACCGTCTTTGATTTTATTGAAAAAGGAAGAAATCTTAAGCTGGTAAATACAAAAATTGATGAAGCTTATGCAGAATTAGCCAAAGGTAATTTAACTCCAAAAGAGCAAAAAATTCTTTATAATAAAATAGAGGAATTACAAAACAGATTCGAACATAATGGTGGTTATACAATTGAAGCAGATATTGTAAAACTGGCTAAAGGATGTGGTGTCGATGATTTATTAAATTTTAAGTTGAGAGAGCTTTCTGGGGGACAAAAATCTAGGGTTGCCTTTGCACAATTATTATATTCAGATCCTGATGTTTTGCTTTTGGATGAACCGACAAATCACTTAGATAAAGCGACAAAAGACTGGATTATGGACTATATCAAAAATTATAGAGGTGCAGTTATTTCTGTTTCCCATGATGAGGAATATTTAAAGAAAACAGCTAATAAAATTTTAATGATTGATGATAGAACCAGAAAGGCAGAATTATTTACCAATAATTATACTGAATTTTTGGATATTATAAAGTTACGAGATGAATATCTGTTAAAGGCTTTTAAAAATCAAATGAAAAAAATTGAAAAAGTAGAGGCTTTTATTCAGAGTTTGGAAGGAACCTCTGGGAAGAAGAAAAAACAAGCCAAAAGTCGTGAAAAAATGCTAGAAAAAATGAAAGCAGATGTGGTCGCTGTTCCTAAAAAATCAAAGGTTGCAAAAATTTCATTTGATTTGGATGAAAAAACGGATAGATCTCCTCTAAGTGTATCTGATTTATTCTTTTCTTATGATGGTGAACGTGATGTCATCAGAAATATTAGTTTTTCTCTTTACCCAAACGAACGTTTTATTGTTGTTGGACAAAATGGTTCTGGTAAGACAACATTATTAAAATTAATCAATGGATTGTTGAAGCCCAGAAAAGGAAGCATTAATATTTGGAATAAAGCAACTATTGGATATTATGCTCAGGAACAGGAAAACATTTCTGACTATAATAGCGTATTAGATGAGGTAACAACACCAGAATACAAAGAAAAACAAATTAGAAATGTTCTTGGACGTTTTAACTTTTCTGGAGATAAAGTTTTCCAAAAGGTAAAGACACTTTCCCCAGGTGAAAGAAGTCGTTTGGCATTGTTAAAGCTATGTATGAAAAAGCCCAATTTAATGTTATTGGACGAACCAACGAACCACTTAGATTTACCCACAAAGAAAATACTTGCTGATGCACTGAAAGACTATCAAGGAACTATTTTAATGGTTTCTCATGACTTGGATTTTTTAAGTGATTTTAAAATTGATCAGATGCTTATTTTACCTTCCGGAAGAATTCAGTCTTATGATCGTGATATCGTTAATCGATATCATCAAGAGGAATTATTGTTAAAAAAAAAGTTAAATGACGTCAAAAAGTCCAAAAGAAGCTAAGATAGGTATGAAATTATGTCGGAAAGAGTAAAATTCAATGTAAGTGTCAATTTTTGCCAGAAAATTATTATTCTGAAAGATTAGAAAAATGAAACAAATTAAACAAAATACACCCTATAAAGGAAATGATGATGAACTTTTGGCTTTAAAAGAAAAGGCCGCCGAATTAGTATATAAAATTAACAGTTCTACCCCTAATCAAAGAGACAAAATTCATCAAGAGCTATTACCCAAGCTATTCAAAAAGTTAGGGCAGAATAGTTGGTTTGAATTTCCTTTGAACTGTGATTATGGTTGTTTTACCGAAATTGGTAAAAACTGCTATTTTAATCACCACTTATCTATCGGTGATGGTGGAAAAATCAAGATTGGTGACAATGTGATCATTGGCCCCTATGTAGGCATCTATACTGCACAACATCCTTTAGATTCTAAAGAACGCATGGCAGGTTGGCAAACGGTTCAGGATATTGCAATCGGAAATAATGTATGGATTGGGGCAAATGTGACGATTTTATCCGGTGTTACTATTGGGGATAACGTCGTCATTGGTGCGGGGAGTGTTGTAACAAAAGATATTCCAGCCAATACTTTGGCCTATGGGGTTCCCTGTAAAGTCATTCGGAAGATAAAATAAATTTTCTGAATTCCTGCGTAAAATAAATTTGATTTGGCTCCAATTGATGGACGGAACCATCTTTAAACAAATGATAAGGTTTAGGTCCAACGATTTGGACGGTGTTTTTATCAATCACCAAAGTATCTTCTTCGGGAAGAGCAATGACAGGGACATCATTGGAAAGTTCAGTAAAGCATTCTGTAGCTCTTTGAGTTTTGGCAGGATCGTCATTTGGATAATGCGCCCCAATATAAGCCCCAAAAACTTTGTTAAAGCCCGAGATCTCTTTCAACCCCACTTCATTTGGATCAGCGTGGCGACAAGAATCAATCGTTTTTCCAAATAAAATCGCCCCAGCACTTCCACCAAAGACAATTCCTTCTTCTTCTAAAAAGGTATTGATTTTTTGAAAAGCGTCACAGGATTTCAGCTCTGCCAGCAATTTATAGGTATTTCCGCCCCCGATAAAAAGGGCAGCATAATCATCCAAATTTTTAGCACAGAGTTCTTCGGCTGAGGTAATCATATCAATTTTAGGAAAATGAAAATCCTTAAGTTCCCCCGAAATCCATTCCAAACAGCTGGGGTACTTTTCTTTTTTCATCGCCAAGGGAATATAAAGAAGTGGCTTACTTGTATCAACTTTTTTCTTAAAAAGCGCATAGCCCTCCTTTACCTGTTTCCCACATCCACCACCATTTAAAAAGAGCGTCATGCTAGTTCCTTTCTTTTCATAGATTCTCCAATATCTTTTTGACTTCTTCTGGATATTTTGCCTTTGTTTCGGGAACACCAAGGTGTTGTGCTAGTAAAAGAGGCGTCTCTAAAGTAATTTCTGGATAAAATGCACGCATTTGCTTGAGGGCTGTTTCCATATCCGACGTGCAATCATCGTAGCCATCTATTTCTACGGCTTGTCTGAAGGGTACATAATACACGCGCGTTACATAAACCACCTCTGCCCATTGTTCTTTGGGGCAGTCTTTATAGACCAAAAATCCTTTATGAACAAATCCTTCATTCAAACGAAATGTTGAAGTCTTTTCGCCATTTAACAAAGCTGACCAACGTCTTTCCACTAAATGCAACCATTGTTGTTTTGGGGAGAGAGCATGTTCAACAAAACCTCTAATAATTTCGGCAGTTTCTTCTGGTGTTTGGTTATCGTTATTGATAATAAAGTCCGAATATGGGCGATTTTGATACCCCTCTTCATACATTTCACGAATGCGATTTCTATCCCAATCATCAAGCTCACGTGTACCACGATTTTTCAAACATTCCTCTAAACTTGGCGCAAGGGTAATGTTCAGAAACTTTGTCTCATTATTTTCCAGCGCTTTCCATTCTTGATAGGTATTGTCGGCAATCGGATAAGCGAAAATCACTGTTTCATACTCACGCGATTTTTTGAGAATTTGTAATTTCTGATTCAGTCGTTTATGACGTTCCCGCCACCCTTGTTGAAGGGATAGTCCCAGTTTTTCCTGTTCCTCATCACTCATCAGATCATCTACTTCAATAAAAGTAGCATTAGGGAGCATATTCAGCAAAATCTTGGAAACCGTAGATTTCCCAGAATTCATTGGCCCATTGATGTTCAAAATTAACATTTCTGTTCTTTCTCCCATTCGGATTTGAGCTTGCTCCAGATATTTGTATCACGTAAATGCTGATGATAATCATCCCAACAATCTTGACGCATCACGCCTTCCAGAACATAGCCACAACGTTCAGCCACATGGGCAGAGCGTAAATTATGGGTATCATTTTTAATAATAATGCGATTAATTCCCATTTGAAAAGCAACTTTTTCCAATGCATGAACAGCCTCTTGCATATACCCATGACCTGTTGCGTCATCAGAGAGCCAATACCCGATTTCAGCGGATTGATGTTTTTCCTCAACATGGCATAAATCCACAACGCCCAAAATCTGATTTGTCTCCTTTTGATAAATAAGATAACCGAAACCATTTCCTTCATCCCAATGTTTTTGATTCAGACTCACCAGATATCCTGTGAATTCATCCTCCACAGAGTTCGTCTTATCCACCCAAGGGAGCCATTCTCGCAGGGTATTTCTGGATTTATCCACAATCGCATAAAGCTCTTCAGCCAACTTAAAAGTCGGCTTTAGGGGGTGTTTTAAAATAATCCGTTCAGAGTTAATTTGTTCAGGTAATTGCATAGTAACCTCCTATCCTTTATAAAATACAGGATTATTCATTGAAAAGCAATAGAAATCTCTGGGGAAGTGAGTTTTGGAGCAAATTGTTGTACAAACGCCTAAGTTTCAACGTTCATCGGCTCCAAAATTGACTTAAAAATTTTCTGGGATTGGCAAATGGGCGTGTACAATTCAAAACCATCACGATATAATAAAAAGTGTGATACACTTTCTATTATACCTTCATCAGGTTAACAGCTCGACAGAATTCAATCAGAAATTTCTATTTCATCTATTGAATCAATTAAAGGATATTCCCATGCATTTGGCAAATTAAAATGCCACCATTCGTGGGGAAGGCCCTCTAATCCAACAGATTGCATCATCTCTTCCAAAAGTGCACGATTGCTTTTTTGTTCTTCTGTTAAATCAGATTCATTGTAGTCTCTATGGCATTTTTTAAGATAATGTGGATAATTTGGATCGTTTTCATAGCCAGGATAAAATGCATCTGGTTTTGTTGGGAAAACAAGCATGTTCCCTTTCATATCTGTTAAATAACAATCAATAGCAACACCACGTGGATGGAACCCCCTTTTGGAACCTGGTTGGGGTGGTGGTGCGATATATGGTTTCATATAACTTGGTGCTGTTTCATACATAAACCTTTGAACAGCTAAAGGCCTAAAAGCATCATAAATCACCAAAATCAGGTGCTTTTCCGCCAATTGTTTTTCTAACTGCATCAGACAATCATATAATTTAGGATGCACAAGCGCTTCTTTTAAGCCAAAAGCAGAATACATATCCTTATAGAAAGAATTGCATGTTGTTGCATATAAAAGTTTTGACCGAATATGCGGTAAAGAAATACGTTTTAAAATCATACTGCCCTCGCCAAAATGTTACGAACTACAGAAGATATATTGGCTGCATTAGTGCGGTTATTATACTGTATTTTAACGGCATTTGCTGCCGCTTCAGCTTGGACATAACCTGGCGCCGTGGAATCAAGATATTTTCCCAGCGTTGGCAATGCATTTGTTACCGCTTGATTGGAAGGATAATTTGGAATTGTATCCAATAACTCTCTTTTTTTATCAACAGACATCCTTGAAATTTCGGATAATTTCATTGGCTTTTCAGACCGATCCTTGACAACAGCCAAAGAAAGCAAGGCCATATCAACAGGTAATTTTTGCAATTGTTCAGCTCTTTTTGTTTCTCCCATGTCTTGTAATAAGTGAATAAAACGTTTTTTTATCTTGTCCGCATACGTTGTTTGAAAGAACCCCCCATGCGCCATGATATTGGCACTTTGGAAAATAAGGACCATAAGCGCACTGGAAGGGACAATCTTTCTCTGCTTCAACAATGGCAAGAGTACTTCTGGGTTATGCTTCATCGTATCCAATGGCAAAGAAATGCATTTTGAGAATCCCTTAATTCGTCCGACATAATCAAAAGGAGATTCGTTTTCTTTCCAGCTACCTCTAATTCCAATAAATGAACGATGCATTTCCTTAAAATGTTCTTGATCGTTGAAAATTTTATACCAAAGACTGTTTTTATTTTCCAGTGAAGAGATTAAGAACTTGCGTGCAACTTCTACTGCATCTATCGACAGATGTTTAATGTTTGTTCCATCTAAGGATTTATTGATAATTTTTGATTGGATTAGTGCAACTTGATCTGGCAATTTCAAATCTTGACGATTGAACACATCTGACAGTTCTTGATATTGCTTATCAACGTCTGAAAACGTATAGCCGTATTTTTTATACGCTTCAGCAGATAACAATAATAATGCTGATTTTATAAAATTTTGATTGTTTTTATTTAAAGCATTATACTGTTTTTCAACCGCCTCATAATTCATTTTTCCACTCCGAAGAGGGTCCAATAAAGAAGTGATAATTTTCCTTGTTTTTAACAACATTTCTGTGTGTGGAGTTTGTGTTTTAGCAATAACATTGTCTGTTAAAACTTCCTTCAACATATTCAGCTTCGCAGTCAATAGCACAGCCCTGTTAAAGTGTTCTTGTCCAATGGAAGGGGCATCATATAAACAAACTTGGCCAATTTGGCGTGACTGTGTTACTGGAAAAATATCATCACCCAACTGAAAATAACCGCCACTACAAGGATGATTCAAATTAACATTGCTTCCATAAGCTCCCACATGATATTTTTGCCCCATATGACGCATAAGTGCACTTGAAATTAAGACGTTTTGATTTAAGCGAGATCGTAGATCTTCTTTTTTGGGCGAATCATAATCTCGTAAAAACGCTAGATGTGTACCGGTTTCTATAACGGGGAAAGCTCTTATTTGATCGAAAACATCTTGTGCGGTTTCTTTTCCATAAAGACGCTCTGTTTCCTCAGAAATAGCATCCAAAAGCATCTGTTTTTCTGGTGTTACCTCCATTTGTGCCAAAGGCGCAACAGTTTGTTGAAAATAATCCGAAAGCGTATCTGTGTTTGATATTTTTTGTAAAACAGGTAATGCCTGTAAAATTTCAGTATTATTTGTCATTTTTTCTGTATTTTTCCTTTCATTAAAAATAAAAAAGCC
>JAZRDB010000013.1:0-91779 GCA_045660045.1 Alphaproteobacteria bacterium
TATACCAATTACTATTACTTTTGGACTTTTGTAGATTTTTTCCTAAAGAAATGTCTAATCCTTGTCGATCGAATAATAATTCTTCTGTATTAGTAGTTTTATATAATCTTAACAATTTTTCATGTTTAATTTCCTCTGGACTGATATCCACAGAATATTTAAATATTTTTTTGTTAAATTGAAATATAGTTTCAAAAGAAGTTATATGATTATGTTCATGTAGCATAAATTGATTTTGAGAAAGAAGATCTGGAATTATACCAGTTCTAACCATCTCCACGAAATAACCTATGGCATCAAAAAAATTTGTTTTACCAGAAGCGTTTGCTCCATATAAGACAGCAGCACGCAATATTCCATAGGGTTCTGCAGGTGCAATATGATCTTTGTGTTGTTGGGATTGAGAAGGCAATAATGAAAAGACTACCTTTTTATCAAAAGATAAAAAATTAGAAACACTAAAACTGATTAACATGAAAACTCCCTTTCTTACAAATTCCAAGGAAGAATATAGCAGATTTTTAATAAAATGTCAACAAAAAAGTGATTTTTTCACATTTTTTGGCAATTAAGTTGTTTTTTGTTGATCGTTCCGTCCAGAAGAATGAGATCACGACATACTCACACACTCTTCACTCGCATCACATTACCCATCATACAAAATCAAGAAGTCATTGGTCTGCTTTCAGACATACTACTCCTTAAATGGATTTCAAATCAGTTGTTGTCAGTTGATGTGGTGCTAAAATGCTGTCGCATTTCATCACACAGACAACACTGGCGTGCTGTCTGTTGTTCTTTTGTTTTACTTTGTTCTTATTTGTTATGATTTAACTTGTTTTGGATACAAGTTGCCTTTTTACCTATAACAGGTAAAAAGTTTAAGTTGCTTCTTATTTGAATATAACCGATTGCTCGGTGTGTTCGTGCCGTGCCGATTACGAACTTCATTCCACTTATTCACGGGGCATTTGATACAAACTATAAGAATGATTTTGTATCAAACCGATGTTGTCAAGGCGAGACATTGCATCTTCTTTCTATTCTGGCAGCACCAGAACGTGTCCTATATTTACTCCGCCGACTGGACTTCCAACGGGGACATCCTATTCTTTGCGATACCCGCTCCAACGGACAGGAGTTTCAGCAGAGCAACCATCCACATGATTGGGCACTGGTTCTTTGACAAGGCATCGCCTTGGTTGGTAATGTTTTCAAATGTATTTATGTGAGATTGAGTAAAAAATGTAATCTTTTAATTTTTTGTGCCAGATTTTTTTGTCATCATATCGAACCAATACCATCCCTGCTGTTCTCGTTCTTCCTTATCTTCGGTTGGAAATAATGGCGCAAACCTATCTAATAACTTCTTCAACTTTGGGCGAAGTTCTACCATAATGTTGTCATCAACATATCGGTAAGCATCAGCAGCGTTGGCATCTAAATAGTTGGGATTGGCATTTAATGAGAGCAGATACTCCACAATCTTTGTATCACTCGCAAATTGGCACGCAAGTTGTAAGATGCTGGCAAGGTTCATTGTGATTGGTTGGTTGATATCGTCTATCAAAGCAAGGATGTCATCCACCTGCGCTTTGTCATTCATTGCTACACCAATTGTATTGTAGCGAAAGTTAAAGCATAAGTTGTTGGTTTTATCATTGCCTAATATCTTTATCAAATACATTGTTTTTGCCTCTATTGGTATTTATCAACAATGATTTACGAGTGGAATGATAACAAGTTACACAGCAACTTTTAGGTAGCGGTAGAGTGTTGGTTTACTGATGTGATACTTATTCATCAACTCACGCTCGGTCAAGTTTGCTTTCCTATCTGCTTGGATATCGGCAATGATTAGGTCATTCAATTTCTTTGGATGTGCTTTTTTGTATTTTCCTTTACGCTTTGCTATTTCAATACCTTCACGCTGACGAGACAAAATTAAACTGCGCTCAAATTCGGCAAATGAACCAAAAAGGTTCGTCATCAAGCGTTGGGTCGGGTCATTGGTAGATGGTTTAAAAGTCATATTTTCTTTTTTGAAATGTATTGTTGCGCCAACGCTTTGTATCGTTTCCACAATTTCCAACAAATCTTTTAAGTTTCTTCCCAATCTATCCATTGAGTGCACTTCAACGATATCATCCTTGCGCAACGCTTTTAACAGGTTGTTCAATTCTGGGCGGTCTTTGTTTTTACCAGAGATTTGTTCCATATATACTCGGTCATAGTTAGCGGCATCCACAAGTTGCCTATCGAGTTGTTGGGTTGTTGAAGATGTCCTTGCATATAAAAACTTCATTATTTTTCCTTTCAGTTAGTATCAAATCGTCTATATTATATGATACTTTGAAAGCATTGTCAACAAAAAAGTTTCAAAATGCTTGATTTTTCGGGCATTCTGTTTCTTTTGCTTTTAGTATCATAGAAGCACACTTCTTGATACTTGTAATAAAAGTGTTGCAAAATGCTTGACTTTGCTTAAAGAAATTGACATAGTAAAAAAAGAGCAACAATGGTATGTCAGTGTTATATTAAAAAAATAGGTAAAAAATAATGCTTACAAATCAGTTTGTTATATCATTATTGGAATTGAGGTAAAACCCCTTCCGCCATAAATACCTATTCTAAAATCCATTTGATTTTTAACATAAAATCGTGTATAATTTTTGCCCAATAAGGAGGGCAAATGGACTATATCAAAATTCGTGGCGCACGTCAGCACAACCTGAAAAACATCAATGTAGATATTCCCAAGAATCAGTTGGTGGTGATTACAGGCGTATCTGGTTCGGGCAAGTCTAGTTTGGCCTTTGATACGATTTATGCGGAAGGGCAACGGCGTTATGTTGAAAGTTTGTCCGCCTATGCACGTCAGTTTTTAGATGTGATGGGTAAGCCTGATGTAGACCTTATCGAGGGGCTTTCGCCTGCCATCTCTATTGAACAAAAAACAACGAGTCATAATCCGCGTTCCACCGTTGGCACTGTGACGGAAATTTATGACTATATGCGCCTTTTATGGGCCAGAGCGGGAACACCTTATTCGCCCGTCACGGGATTGCCGATTAAAGCCTTGACGGTCAGCCAAATGACGGATGGTATTTTAACCGAACCAGAGGGGACAAAATTGATTTTGATGGCGCCGGTGGTGCGTGATCGTAAAGGTGAATACAAAAAGGAAATTACCGCTTGGCAAAAGGCAGGATTTACACGATTAAAGGTGGATGGCGAATTTTATGAAATTGAAGAAGCGCCTGAATTAGATAAAAATCAAAAACACACCATTTCCGTTGTAGTGGATCGTGTGATTGTGAAAAAAGAAGCCGAAGGGCGAATTGCAGGATCCGTTGAAAAATGTCTTTCATTGGCGGATGGTTTGTTGGAAGTGGAAAACATTGCCACCCACGAATCGAAAGTTTATTCCAGCAAGTTTGCTTGCCCCGTATCTGGTTTTACGATTGCTGAATTGGAACCCAGATTATTTTCGTTTAACAACCCCGAGGGTGCTTGCCCCGTTTGTGCGGGCTTGGGTACTAAACAAGGTGTAGATGAAAGTTTGGTGATTCAACATCCAGAACTATCTATCAAACAGGGAGCTATTGCGCCTTGGACCAGTTCGTCGGGTGACATGTATCAATGGTATGAATATGCATTGCGTCCGCTCATCCGGTCTCTGGATTTGGATATTGAAAAACCATGGTGTAAATTGCCCAAAGAAACGCAAGAAGCCGTGTTGCATGGATACCATACAAAAGGGTGTCATTTTGAAGGTGTGATTCCAAATATGGAGCGACGTTATTTGGAAACAGAATCCGATTGGGCGCGTGAAGAAATGAGCAAATATATGCTCAAAACCCCTTGCGAAGCATGTGGCGGTACACGCTTAAAACCAGAAGCGTTGGCTGTTAAAATTGCAGGCAAAAACATTGCCGAAGTGACAGAACTGTCCATTGCAGATTCTTTCGAATGGTTCCAAAAAGTGCCATCCAAATTAGACCATGAAAAACAAGAAATTGCTGAACGTATTTTGAAAGAAATTATTGAACGGTTGCGCTTTTTGAATAACGTTGGTTTGGGCTATTTGCCCTTAAATCGTATTAGCGGGACATTGTCAGGTGGCGAAGCACAACGCATTCGGTTGGCCAGCCAAATTGGCTCTGGACTCACGGGCGTTTTATATGTATTAGATGAACCATCCATTGGACTGCATCAACGCGATAATCATAAGTTATTGGAAACATTGTTCCATTTGCGTGATTTAGGCAACTCGGTGATAGTGGTAGAGCATGATCAAGAAACGATGGAAGCCGCCGATTATATTTTTGATATTGGGCCAAAGGCGGGTCGGTTGGGCGGTCATTTGGTGGCCGAAGGAACACCAAAAGAGGTTGCGGCCAATCCCAAATCTGTCACGGGACAATATCTATCCGGTGCAAAAGAAATTAAAGTGCCATCCAAGCGTCGTGCAGGAAATGGCAAATTTTTAACTATTGAAGGTGCGAAGTGTCACAACCTGAAAAATGTGACGGTGGATATTCCTCTTGGGACATTTACTTGTGTGACGGGTGTATCTGGTGGTGGTAAATCCAGTTTGATTATTGAAACTTTATACAAAGGTTTAAGCAATATCATTGGCAAAACGAAACAACTGGCGGGACCTTATAAAACAATGCGGGGGACAGCGGCGATTGACAAGATTATTGATATTGACCAAAGCCCGATCGGACGAACACCACGTTCCAACCCTGCCACGTATACAGGCATGTTTTCGCCTATTCGCGATTGGTATGCGGCTTTGCCAGAAGCCAAGGCGCGAGGCTACAAAGCTGGTCGTTTTTCATTCAATGTGGCAGGTGGTCGTTGTGAAGCATGTGAAGGTGATGGCGTGAAGCAAATTTCCATGAACTTTTTGCCAGATGTGTATGTTACCTGCGATGTATGCCACGGAACGCGATATAATCGTGAGACATTGGAGATTAAGTATAAAGATAAATCAATAGCAGACGTTTTGAATATGACGGTGGATGAAGCATTTGAGTTCTTTGGGCACGTACCATCCATCCGTGATAAATGTGAACTGTTGCGCAAGGTGGGACTCGGCTATATCACTTTAGGTCAATCGGCTGTGACATTGTCTGGTGGTGAGGCACAACGCATTAAATTGGCTAAAGAACTTTCGCGCAAATCCACGGGAAAGACCCTATATATTTTGGATGAGCCGACAACTGGTTTGCATTTTGCTGACATTCAAAAACTATTGGAAGTGTTGCAAGCCCTTGTGGACGCAGGCAACACCGTTGTCGTTATTGAACATAACTTGGACATCATTAAATCGGCGGATTATATCATCGATATGGGACCAGAGGGGGGGCATGCTGGTGGTCGTGTTGTTGCCACAGGTACGCCCGAACAAGTTGCCAAAATCAAGGAAAGTTATACTGGCCAATACTTAAAAAAGATCTTGAAATAATTATTCGTTATAGGGCGGAAAATTCCATCCCTTTGGGGACAAAGTAAATATTTCAAAACCATCTTCCGTCACGCCCAACATATGTTCAAACTGGGCTGACAGTTGTTTGTCTTTTGTGACAACCGTCCAATCATCATTTAAAGTCACGGTCTCAAAAGTCCCTACATTGACCATGGGTTCGACGGTAAACACCATGCCAGGAACAATTTTGACTCCGCTGCCTTTGTGGCCAAAATTCAAGATGTTTGGTGCACCGTGGAACACTTTGCCGCATCCATGGCCGCAATAATCACGCACAACAGAAAAACCCTCTTTCTCGGCTGTTTTTTCCATGGCATAACCCAAATCACCTGTGGTCGCTCCTGGTTTCACTGCATTGATACCCGCCATCATCGTATCATAAGCATTCATAACAAGGCGTTTTGCCTTCACCGACGGATGCCCCACAAAATACATACGCGAAGTATCACCATAGTATCCATCCAAAATCACCGTCACGTCTATGTTGATAATGTCGCCATTTTGCAGGTGTTTGTCGGGACTTGGAATCCCATGACAAATTACATGATTCGGGGAAATGCAAGTTGCTTTCGGATAGCCATGATAACCCAAACAAGCGGACACGCCACCTTTACTTTTAATGAATTCGTTCATCAAATCGTCCAGATATTCCGTGCTGACGCCGACTTTGACAAAAGGCACGATATAATCCAACGTTTCTGCCGCCAAGCGACCCGCCGCACGTAGTCCTTTAAAATCCTCAGGAGTATGTATAATAATCTCTTCTCTCATAGACCTTATTATAACACCTTTTTGAATAAAATGAAAGTGTTTTTACAGGGCGTATTTTGCGGCGCCGTCATGAATCGCCTTAGAAACTTTTTGATACGCTTTTGTTTCAATTTGACGCACGCGCTCACGACTGATATGGAACTCAACCCCTAAATTCTCCAAAGTTTCTGGATTATCTGTCAAAAAACGTTTTTGCACAATCAAGCGTTCACGATCGGATAATGTCGTCAATGCTTCTTTTAACAATTTCTTTTTTAAGGCCATTTCTTGTGATTCACCCAATGTATCTTCAATGGTTTCATCACTGTCGGTTAGCATATCTTGATAATTCGTGGTGGAATCATGTGATAAGGTGGCATTTAAAGACGAATCGCCAGACAAACGTTGTTCCATTTCCACAACGTCGCGTTTAGAAACACCCAATTCTTCGGCAATTTGTTCTGCTTTTTCATCATCCAAAGATGCTTCGCCATAAAGCCCCAAGCGAGATTTAATCTTGTGAAGATTATAAAACAAGCGCTTTTGTGTCGCTACTGTGCCAATTTTTACCAAGGACCAAGATTTTAAAATGAATTCGGACACGGCCGCTTTAATCCACCAAATGGCATAGGTTGCCAAACGAAACCCTTTATCTGGATCAAACTTTTTGATCGCTTGCATCAAGCCGATATTGGCCTCGGAAATCAAATCGGACAAAGCCAAACCATAGTGCCGAAACGAAATCGCCACTTTGGCGGCCAAGCGCAAATGTGAAGTTGTCAATTCGTGCGCCGCTTCAATATCGCCTGTTTCACGATAACGTTTGGCCAACATATATTCTTTGTCAGCGTCCAACATCGGAAACTTGTTAATTTCAGCTAAATATCTGGGAAGCGAGGCATTTGATGCCAATAAAGATAAAGCGTAAGTGTTCGTCATTTTATATCCTTTCCTTGAAGCAATATAAAGTTTTGTTCCTCCTCTTTGAGGCCGAAACAAGCCCGTCTTTCGAACTAAGCCCCTTTATTGTATCAAAAGGGATGGGCAAAGTCAAGCATATTTTCGTATTTTTTTAATCCCTATGGTACGGATGACCATCCAAGATGGTTTGGGCGCGGTAAATTTGTTCAGACAACACAACGCGCATTAAAAAATGTGGTAATGTCATACGACCAAATGAAAGGGTTAAATCTGCCGATTCTTTAACGGATTTGCCGTGTCCGTCGGCACCCCCAATTAAAAAAGCCACAGTATCAGATCCATTGTTTTGCCAAGTCCTTAATTTATTGGCAAACTCGCGGGAAGAAAGGGTATCACCACGTTCATCCAACACAACGACTTTTGCTTTTTCAGGGATTCCAGATAATAATAAATCTGCTTCCGCGTTCTTCAATGCTTCGCCGGAAAGTGCTTTCTTTTCTTCATATTCTTTTATCTCAACGGACCATTTTGTGCGCTTTAAATACTTACTCATCAATTCATATTCGGGAGAGTTCTTTTTTAATTTTCCAATGGCGGCCAAAATGATATGCATCTATTTTTCCTTTTTCACATATTTACCAGGCAACAGGTCGGCAATTTTGACCAATTCCCATCCTTTTTTATTATCGGCAGGTATGATTACTTTAGCTTTAGGACCATAGTCGGAAATATATTCACGACATTTGCCACATGGGCTGATGGGATAGGGTGGAACATCACGCAAGGCAACGATGGTATCGATTTCAAAATCTTTTTCGGCAGTATTTCCCATGCCAATAGCGATAATTTCGGCACATGTTGCAATGGATGGTTGATATGTTCCTGCATTGATGGAAGTATAGACTTTGCCAGATTTGGATAAAACGCATGCTGCCACAACTGTGTGGTGCTCATGAAAATCAGGGTTATACCGTTTTTTGATTAAATCCCCCGCTTTTTTAATCAACTCTTCCGGTTTCATTTTTGTCATTCTTCAATGTCTCCTATTTCAACAATATTTTCAATCATATTGTCCAATGATTCACGGTCTTTTTTGTTGTATTCTACGACTGCTTCCACGGCCTTTTTCTGAACGTGTTTTTTGATTTTTTCTTTTTTTGTTGTTTGATAAGCAGACAAGTCGGCCTTTATGTTGTCTGGGAATACGCTTTGGACGTATCCTGCAATTTGTTGAACATATTCAATACTGCGATTTTTTTCTTTCATTTCGGCAATATATTTGGGTGACAACATCATTGTAGCAGCGAAGATATAAATTAATGCGACAATTAAAAGGGCGCGGGCTACACCAAAGGCAAGGCCAAAAATGCGGTCCAATCCACTCAATGAACTTTTTCGTAAACGTTTTGTGATGGCGGCGTTGATAATAGTCATAACAACTAAAACCAATAAAGCCAATAAAACTGATCCAACGATGGCAGCCAATTTCACGTTTTCAAATGTACCTTCACATGCTTTCAAAAGAGGATCATAACTGTAAAGTGCTGCAAAGCCAGCTAACAACCACGATGAAATACCCAATAATTCACGCACCAAGCCACGATACAAAGCAAATAAAACGGATACAACAATTATACCTAAGATAATTAAATCAATTATACCTAACATGTTTTCTTTCCTTTCTCAAAAAAGTCTAACACAGTTTTTAAATTGCCAATTTCCGTGGCTTTAAAATCAGATTTTCTGTTTTTATTTGGAGGAACAAGAGCCTTGGTAAAGCCCAATTTTTTTGCCTCTTTTAAACGCAAATCGCTGGCTGGTACGTTTCGAATTTCACCCGACAAACCAATCTCACCAAAGAACACCATATCTGATGGCAGCGGATGATCAAACGCATTGGACAAAACGGCCATAATAGCAGCTAAATCCACTGCAGGTTCCGTCAATTTTAAGCCGCCGGCAACGTTTAAAAAGATATCTTTGGTGGCCAATGAAATGCCGCACCTTGTTTCCAAAACAGCCAACAACATATTCAAGCGATTTGTGTCCCATCCTACAACCGCGCGACGCGGATTTGTTCCTGTCATCGGGGCGACTAAGGCTTGAATCTCAACCAACAGCGGTCGTGACCCTTCAATGCCGGCGAACACGCAACTGCCCGACACATGGCCTTGACGATCCGCTAAAAATAGGGCGGAAGGATTTGCAACTTCTTCCAATCCTTTGTCGGTCATTTCAAAAACCCCAATTTCATCTGTTGCGCCAAAACGGTTTTTAACAGAGCGCAAAATACGGAAATGATGACCACGATCACCTTCAAAATAAAGAACTGTATCGACCATGTGTTCCAAAACGCGAGGCCCAGCTAAAGTCCCCTCTTTTGTTACATGGCCAACAAGAAACAAAACAAATCCACGTTTTTTTGCCAAACGAATCAATTCGTGTCCGCAAGAACGCACTTGTGCCACCGTTCCTGGTGCAGATTCCACCGTGTCAGCATACATGGTTTGAATGGAATCGATGATGACAATATCGGGTGCTTCAGGCGTATCTAATGTTGCCACTATATCACGAATGTGGGTTTCGCTGGCCAACTCAACGGGATTATCGGAAAGCCCCAATCGCATGGCACGTAATCTGACTTGATCTACTGACTCTTCACCAGAAATATAACTACATCTCGTTGGCGAACCTTGTTTGTTCACGCCTTTCGTTAAACTTGCAACAGCTTGCAACAGCAATGTCGATTTACCAATACCGGGATCGCCACCGACTAAAATAACAGATCCAGGAACCAAACCACCGCCGCAAACACGATCCAATTCGCCGATACCCGTTTTTAAGCGAAATACAATTTCTGGTGCGCCGCGTAAATCGGCAAAATCAATCTTGCGCCCGTTTTGGCCGCCTGTGGCCGTTGGGCTGTCGGACGTTGGGATAGCTTCTTCTTGAATGGTGTTCCATTCGCCACAAGCATCACATTTGCCTGCCCATCTGGCATAGACAGCACCACAATTTTGGCAAACAAAATGTGTTGTTTTTTTAGGCATTATTCCGCCTTAACCTCCATTTGAATAGGACCTTTGGCCGAACCAGCCACAAATTGACGCACATAAGGATTGGTTGTTTTATCCAATTCTGCCACTGTACCAACCCAAATAATTTCCCCATCATAAAGCATGGCAATTCTGTCAGCGATTTTACGAGCAGAATTCATATCGTGTGTAATGGTTAAAGCGGTGGCGCCCAGTTTTTTTACACAATCGACAATTAAATCGTTAATGACATCCGACATAATCGGATCTAGGCCGGTTGTTGGTTCATCAAAGAAAATAATCTCTGGATTTGTGGCAATCGCGCGTGCCAACCCCACACGTTTTTTCATGCCGCCGGACAGGTCGGCAGGGTAAGCATCGGCGACCTCTGGTTTTAAACCAACTTGAGCCAGCTTTTGAATAGCTAATTTTTTGGCAGCTGCGCGATCTGGATGTTTTTTTTGCAGCATAACAAAGGCAACATTTTCCCACACGGTTAAGCTATCAAACAAAGCGGCCCCTTGAAATAACATACCAATGTTTTCTGTGGTCATTTTGATTTTGCCTTTATCGGGTGTTGTTAAGCCTAACAAACACTTTAATGTCACAGATTTGCCAGTACCAGAGCCACCAATAATGACAATGGATTCGCCTTCATAAATATCTAAATTGACATCTTTCAAAACCTGTTTTTTGCCAAAGGCTTTGGCGACATGAGATAAGCTGATTTTTACTTGTTTTTCTTTCATGGGCGCCTCTTACATTTTAAAGAACAATTCTGTGAGCAAATAGTTGAAGATCAAAATCAAAATGCTGGAAGATACAACGGCATTTGTTGTGGCTTGCCCCACACCTTGTGCGCCACCTTTTGATTTAAATCCTTGATAACAACCCAATACGGTGATAATAAAACCAAACACAGCAGCTTTTGTCATACCAGAAACAATATCCATCGCTTTTAATGTGTTCCACGTATTGACAAGATATGTTGTGGCGTTAAAATCCATTTTGGTTACACCGACTAAATAACCACCGCACACGCCAATAATATCGCCAATTAAAACCAATAGGGGCATCATTAAGGTGCCCGCCACAACCCTTGGAACGATTAAGTATTGAACGGGATTTGTGTGTAAAGTAGCAAGGGCGTCAATTTGTTCTGTCACACGCATAGTTCCGATTTCCGCCGCCATAGCCGCGCCAATACGCCCGGCCACCATCAAGGCGGCCATTACGGGTGCCAATTCGCGAGTCACAGCAACCAAGACCACCATGGAGACAGCCCCTTCTGCTGAAAATTTGGAAACGGCTTCATATGTTTGAATGGCGATAACCATACCCGAAAACACTGTTGTTAAGGCAACTACGGGCAGGGAATAAAAGCCGATTTCTATACTCATGCGAATTGTTTCGCTAATATAGAATGGGGTTTTAAAAATATACATTAATATCTGAGCCGTGAATAAAATTAAATCTCCGCTTGCACGAAAAAAGCTGAGGACGAAACGACCAAGCGTATTAACAAATGAAAAAAATTGATTTAACACAAAACACTCCTTAATTCTAAAGTTATTTTAAACACAAAAAAGAATGAAATGCAAGGATAAAATCAGTTTTTACACAATTGTCGTTGGAACGTCAATTTTTAGGTATTTAGGAATTTGTAAAATGGAAGTTGTTGCCAAAATAACGGGGGCCAAAACCTCGTCTGGTTTTTCACCATGATTCTTTTCCAAACGTGAGAAATAAAGGCGTAAAGTGGCACCAACAGTTCCTGTTCCGGACAGACGAACAACAACCCGGGCATCGTTGGATAGATCGATAACAACACCTTGATTGCCTGTGCGTTCTTTTGTGACGGGATCTTCATAGCTGAAAATTTCTGCAGATTTAACGGTTAAACATCCGAACTGCTGACCGACCAAAGTGGGCACCTGTGCACTTAAAGAATCCATTAAATGGCGTGCTGCTTCGGCATCCACATTTTCATAATCGTGTCGTATGTAATAAACGCGTCCGTCTTTTTTCCAAAGGTCTGTTAATAATTCCTGGGGTGTTTTGCTGGTTTGTGCAATAATATTTAGCCATGCTAAAACGGCCCAAATGCCATCTTTCTCCATTACATGGTTGGATCCTGCGCCAAAACTTTCTTCCCCACACAAAATGATTTTTTTGCTTTGTAATAAATTGCCAAAGTATTTCCAGCCTGTGGGGGTAATATAGACAGGCACCTTTTTGCGTTTGGCAACTTTGTCAAGTGCATTGGATGTTGGAGCGGAACGTGCGACTCCAAAAAATTGATTGGCGTAATGGGGTAAATCAGATAAATGCTCTGCCAAAACAGCTAAACTGTCGGACGGAGAGATAAATAAATGCTTGCCCAAAACCATATAACGATCTCCATCGCCATCAGATGCGGCGGCGAAATCGGGTGCATCATCTGCGTTCATCCTGTCAATCAAATGTTTTGCATTGATCGGATTTGGATCGGGATGTAAATGGCCAAAATCAGGCAATGGATCAGCATGAACGACAGTGCCCTTCGGTAATCCAAGCAATTCTTCAAAAATATATTTTGCGTAAGGACCAGTAATCGCATTCATTGAATCAAATGTAAATGTAAAACCAGAGGCAAAAAGTTTTTTGATGGCTTTAAAATCAAAGATTTCTTGCACCATATTGGCATAATCTGTCACTGGATCAATGACCTCAATAATGGTATTGCCAATTTGTTTTTTACCCGTGTTGCCCAATTCAACATCTGGTGCATCAATCCACCAAAAACGATCAATAACTTTTGTTCGTTTTGTAATTTTGTCTGTTAGTGTAGGTAAAGAGGGGGCTCCGTTGGATGTGTTAAATTTGATGCCAAAGTCACCTTCTTTACCGCCGGGGTTGTGACTGGCAGTTAAAATAATGCCACCAAACGCTTCGTTTAATGTAATTAAATGCGATAAGGCAGGTGTTGAGAGCCATCCGTTTTTACCCACGATAATGCGGCCAAAACCATTGGCAGCAGCAATTTTTAATACGATTTGAATGGCCTTATCATTGAAATAACGCCCATCCCCACCAACGATTAACGTTTTACCTTCAAATCCTTCCACGGAATCAAAGATGGCTTGCACCACATTGTGCACATAATTTTTTTGCATAAAAACAGAAACCCGCCGTCTTAATCCCGAGGTGCCAAATTTTTGGTCTTGATAAGGTTCGGTTTTGAC
Source organism: Alphaproteobacteria bacterium (assembly GCA_045660045.1). GTDB lineage: Bacteria > Pseudomonadota > Alphaproteobacteria > CAAHEQ01 > UBA3637 > UBA3637. The sequence continues at coordinate 13,428 of JAZRDB010000013.1, forward strand.
GGCGGTAATATCCATTTGAAATCCCCTTTGTTTTATTCTCCTTTATTTGTAGCAGAAACGGGATCTAAAAGCAAGGGGGTTCCCCAAATTTTATCCACAAGGATGGCCAATTCTTGACGAGCGGATTTGGAAGAAACTGTATTTGGAATACGAATACTTTCTTCCTTAAAGTCCAACATGGTTAATCCTTTTAAGAATAATTCTCGGAAGACAACACGTTCGGAAACAACGCCCACCAAATCAAAGTGAATGCGGCGAGAAAGCGCATTTAATAAAATGGACATTGTTTGTGAGTTGCGAGATTTGTTAAATAACATGCGGTTGCGCACCACAAACCAGTTGATGGACGGTTTGCGTTCCAACATACGTTGTTGACGTGTGCTCCAAACTGTTTGGGCAAAATGGCTGGGGCCTGTGATTTTTAATGTATCACCGTCCACCAAAGCCAAAATATCCAAGTCCACCAAGCTGTCGTTCATCGGTGTTACCAACACATCAGCCAAAGTCATGGCCTCGATACCTAAGTCAGTATGAGATCCCGGAGTATCAATGACAATTGCATCCACTTCGTTGGCTAATTTGTCTAAACGACTGCGCAAAGTATAAATTTTTGCCACATCTGGTGTCCAGCACGTATGGTCTGGTAATGGCAAAGAAACGCCTTTTTCCATCACAAAATTTTTACGATTTTCAATGTAACGGGTTAAGCTTTGTTGGTTGGGATCCAAGTCAAATGAAGCCACCTTTTTTCCCGCACGGAGCAATGCCACAATTGTATGCATGGCCAAAGTAGATTTGCCTGTGCCACCTTTTTCATTTGCAAAAACAATAATTTTAGCTGTCATTTTAATTTTCCTTTATCTTGTGAAAACATCATGTAAAATTGGGCGAGGAAAGGCATTTACAGCCTGCAGGCCAATATCTTTTGGACAATAAGCTGGTGCAGGAGCAATCGCTTGCTTCCAAGTATGCTTTTGTTCCAAGGGTACAGACAACCTTGTGCATGCCAAGTCCACCATCGGACGGATAGCACGTAAATATCCACCAATATCTCTGCCTTTTTTTAAACTCAATAACCAATCCACTACTTCGGCAGCTTGTTGAGAATGGTTTGACCAATCCGGGTGTTTTCTTAAGGCCTGGTTAAAAGTACGGGCCAATTCGTTGCGGTGTCTTAAAACAGCACCGGAAGAAATGGATTTTCTGATGCTGGAAAAAGCATTCAACGTGCTGTCAATTGTTAAAATCATCATTTCGGATGAAAAAGATAAATCAGCGCTGTGTTGCGTTATGTCCTGTTCAAAATGCGCATCTAATTGGCGTTGTTGATAGGGGGATGTAGTTGTCATTTTTAAACTCCTTAAATTTAAACTCAAAAAGTGAGAAATATTATAGCACAAAAAAGGTCTTTTTGCAAGAGAAATTATTCATCCCCTCTTGCGTTTTTTGGGTGGGATGATTATATACATATGCAACAAAGGAGTTTGATATGACAAAATCTCAAAAAATTCAATTTAAGGCCGAAGTGGCAAAGGTATTGGACATTGTGATCCACAGCCTTTATTCCAATAAAGAAATCTTTTTGCGCGAATTGATTTCCAATGCATCGGATGCCTGTGATAAGTTGCGTTATGAACAAATGTTGCATCCAGAATTGGCTCAAAAAGACGGTTTCAAAATTATTGTTGAGCCAAACAAAAATACAAAAACTTTGACCGTGACGGACAATGGTATCGGTATGAATCATGACGATCTTGTCAATCATTTAGGCACGATTGCGCGGTCTGGTTCGGGCGAATTTATGAAAGCTCTTTCTGGCGACAAGCAAAAAGACATGGCTTTGATTGGTCAATTTGGTGTAGGTTTTTATGCCAGTTTTATGGTGGCTGATAAGGTGCAGGTGCGCACGCACAAAGCTGGCGAAGATGTGGGGTATTTATGGGAAAGCGATGGCGCGGGATCTTTCACGATTTCTGAAGATAAAGACGCCCCGCGTGGCACAAGTGTCATTTTGTATTTGAAAAAGGATGATGAGGAATTTTTGGATCCGTTCCGTTTGCGTCATTTGATTAAACAATACAGCGATTTTGTCAGTTTGCCGATTGTTCTTAAAAACGAAAAAAGTGAAGATACGGTAAATGCAGGATCTGCTCTGTGGACTCGCCCAAAATCTGAGATCACCGAAACACAATACAAAGATTTTTATCAAACAGTGTCACATGCTTTTGACTCTCCTTGGGAAACTTTGCACTTTCATGCGGAAGGTGTGATTGATTACACAGGACTCTTATTTATTCCAACCGAAGCGCCTATTAACTTGTTCCAACCAGACAGAAAATCGGGTTTAAATTTATATGTGAACAAGGTCTTTATTTCGGATGATGTGCCTGACTTGATGCCCTATTGGTTGCGCTTTGTGACGGGTGTGATTGACACCAAGGATTTGCCTTTGAATGTCAGCCGCGAGATGTTGCAACAAACACCGGTTATGACAAAAATTAAGCAAGGTTTAACCGCAAAAGTGTTGGCCGCTTTAAAGAAACGCGCAGAAAAAGCGGACGATTATAAAACGTTTTGGAAGGCATTTGGCATTGTGTTAAAGGAAGGTTTGTATGAACCATCTGCCAACCGTGATGATGTGGCTGGACTTTGCCGTTTTTATTCTACAAACGGCGAAGAATTGACTACCTTTGCGGACTATGTATCGCGGATGAAAAAGGGACAAGAAAACATCTATTATCTGACGGGTGCAGATTTGGCAACTTTGCGTCAAAATCCGCAATTGGAAGGTTTTGTGGCGCGAGGTATTGAAGTGTTGTTGTTGACCGACCCGATTGACGAATTTTGGACCAACACTTTCCCAGATTACAAAGGCAAAAAGTTTGTGGCTGTGCAACAAGCCGGCACCGAATTAGAAAAGATTGAAAAAGTGAAAAATGATGCAGAAGCGTTACCAAAAGGTAAATTGGACAAACTCATCGAAAAAATGAAAAAGATTTTGGGCGATGAAGTGAAAGATGTGCAATCCACTGATCGTCTGACAAAAAGTCCAATGTCATTGATTACAGGTGCGGGACAAATGACCTTGAATATGGAACGCTTGATGCGCGCCCATGGACAACAAACGGCCTATGCATCCGATCGGATTTTGCAGGTTAATCCTTACCATCCATTGATTCATAAAATGGCGGGAATGGACGACCCAACGGATTATGTGTTGGTGTTGTTTGACCAGACATTAGTCATCGAGGGCGAGCCCATTAAAGATCCTGCCCGCTGGACCGAAAAATTGATCACACTTTTGTTAAAATAATTGTTGCGCTTCGGATCCTAATTTGGTATGCTGAATTTATCAAACAAGGAGGTGTTGCGTGCGTGTTCAATTGTTGGCAAAATCAGATAAAAAACCACTTGATCTGGCTTCTCATGCAGCGCGCGTTTGTTACACCTTAAATCAAGAATTAATTGAAAAACCCATTGATGTGAAGGCACGATTGTTTGATTCGGGGCACCACACGACTTTGCAACACACAAATTTCACTTTTTATATTCAAGATGTGCCCGTGACGACCGTTTTGTTTGGATTGCATTTAACAAGCCCTTATTATAATTCAGATCAACGGTCGGGGCGCTTTTCCAAAATGTATACGGAACCTGATTTTGAAATGATTCGGGGAATGTTGTCGCCTTTTTATAAAGCAGAAGACATTGATAAAGCCTTGCCATTTATTGAAACTGGGGCGGAAATTTATCGTGAGTGGTTGCCGAAAATTATCCCGTTGGCTGAAAAAGCCATTAAGGCCGAGCGACCTTTTGCAAGTGAAAAATATATTGAATTAAATGCTCCGAAACTAGCACAGGAGCAGTTGCGGATGTTTGTTTCTCAGGTAGTGTCGACGGCGTTGGATACGACATTGAATTTGTCTGCTTTGACGGCTTTGTGGCGCAGTGCTTGGACGCCAGAATTGCGTGCTTTGACGGATGCTATGCGGGATGCTGTGTTGGCGGAATATCCTGAATTAGAAGGATTTTTCAATCCTGAGGCTCGTCGTGATACGGACTGGTTTTTGCCGATTCAAGAAGGGACGGCCATTGTAGAGGACAAACCAGACCTGTTTCTAATCCATGCGGATTTAAGCGAAAATGTTTATACCAATGCAGGTAAGGACAGCGTAGATACCTTGTATTTCACACCGGAGGCCTTGGAAAATGATGTGCATTACGTGCATACGCGGGTGCAAGTTTCCTGTGCGACCTATGGTCAGGATCAACGTCATCGTTCTGTGCGGCGTTCCATGCCCCGTTTGACGACAAGTTTTTATTTGCCGCCCTTGTTGAAAGAGGCCGGAATGATGCCTGTTGCCATGAAATTTATGCAAGAATGGTTGGATTTAAAAGATCAAGTGCCGGCCGGTTTGATGCAGGCAATTACGCCTTATGGTGCAATGGTAAGCTATGATAAATTAGCCGATTTGAATGCCCTTGTTCATGAACAAGGCAAGCGGTCTTGTTGGTGTGCGCAAGAAGAAATTTATCACTTGTCTGTGGCTTTGCGCGAGGTATTGGAACAAATGCCTGAGGCCAAGACGTTGACTTCTGTATTAGCGCCACCATGTTTTGTTTGTGGAAAATGCCAAGAGGGAGCGCGTTATTGCGGCCGCGATATTAAGGGAACACCAAAGGAAAATTATTTTCCAAAGAGAAAGGTATAACCCTTGACTTTTGGGTAAAAATCAGGTATAATAACTCCGCTTTTCCAGATGTGGATGGGTGGCCGAGTGGTTGAAGGCGCGCGCCTGGAAAGTGCGTTTAGGTCTAAAGCCTAACGGAGGTTCGAATCCTCTCCCATCCGCCATTTTTATTAGGGGTTGCACCTCTTTTGCAAGTTTTGGAACTGTAAGACTGCCCCAATTGGTTTATACCTTAATTTAGAGATAAGAAAACATGTTAAATACCGCATACAGATACATTGAAAATGAAAATATTTTTCAGCTGCGCGGGTCTGTGTTGGCGAAAGCAACTTTTCAAAAAATGCTCCGGATGATTATTAAGACAAAACCTGGACGTGAATTAATTTGTCGCGTTGGAGAGGAATGTGAAAAGCGGGGGGTACCTGTTATTTTAGCGATGATGCATCGTGAAAAAAACAACTTAGGATATTGTGATCCAAGATTGATTATCAAAATTGCGAATCCAAATCAAAAAGATTTGTCAAAAGCAAAAATCGAGCAAGCGACCTTTCAACAAACAATGACTTTGGCCCATGAATTAGGTCATGTGTTGCAGTTTTTAAAGAAAGAAGATCGTATCAATGCTTCATTGCCATTAAAAGAACGTTTTTATGCACAAGTTTGGATGGAAGCGGAAGCTGATTTATGGTTGCGAGATGTGGAAACAGAATTATCCAAAATTTATACTGGACTTTCAAAAAACATGAACTTATTGAAAACACGTTTCAAAAGCCGGAGCGATTTTGTGCGTTCTTTTTTTGTGAAGGGACGTAATTACGATTGGATGGGAAGTGGTGTAGAAGTTATCATATCCGAATTGATGAATGCACAACAGGTTATATTGCCGAATATGGCCAGTCATTTATACTTTCCAAAGTTAATGAATCAAAGATTTGAACGGATGCGTTTGCCGCTAAAATACAACGAAATGCCATTTGATAAATGTTTTTGGGTTGAAAAATTGCCAGAAGGCGTGAGTATGATTCGAACTGAAACAAAATATGCATTGGTGGCACCCAATGGATCATTGTTGTCCATTTGTGATCAAGAAACAAGTCCGGTAACGATAAAAAGTTTTGGAGAGCCACATCTTAAGCATTTATTTCGGGCGGGAAAAATAATGCCCATTTCCTCACGACGAACAACTAATCTTGAAGAATGTGATTATTTAACCGAAGAACCATTTAAATTGACGACACGTCAACTTAGTGCACTTGCGCGGCCGTTAGATCGTTTTGGCGGACGAGCGCCATAGCCATTTCACGAGATCCAGTTTGAGCCATACGTTCACCTTCCGGGCTGTAAATTGCCCAAACGAGCTCATTGTTTTGTGCTTCTTTTTTTATGTAGACGCGATCATCTTCGCCAACTTCCTCGGCGCAGAAAGTATCTTGAGTGGCAACAACAATCCGATCACTCATTTGATTATCCTTTCTTGTTTAAATGAACCGCTTTTGATTTCTTTTGAATCTCAATCCTTTTTATATTAGGACTTTTTTGTGGTTTTTGCAAGGTAATAATTAAAAGACCATTTTCCAAGACGGCACCTTTGATTTGCATGCCATCGGCCAATACGAAAGATTTAATAAAAGATCTGGCTGCAATGCCTTGATGCAAATAATGGCGATTCGGATCATGTTCTTGACGACCACGAACAATCAATTGATTATCTTCTTGTACAATATCTAAATCATCATCAGTATATCCAGCGACAGCCATTGTGATTTCAAAAGTAGTCGTATCCAATTGCTCGACGTTGTAAGGCGGAAATGAATCGGCCCCCTTGGCGACTCGGAGTAACATTTGTTCCAATTCGTCAAACCCAACCAAAAAAGGATTGTTAAAGGGTGTTAAATTAGGCATTTTCTCCCGCTTTCAATTTTGTTGTGACTTCAGCAATTTGAGTGGCCAATTTTTTGTCTTGTTGGATTAAGCCTTCAATTGTGCGAACAGCATGAATGACCGTTGTATGATCACGCTTGAAACACAAAGCAATATCTGGCAAAGAAAGAGGTGTCAATGTTTTTGTTAAGTACATAGCAATTTGACGAGGCCTGGCAAAAGCACGATCTCTGCGGGTGGATTGTAAATCATCCAATGAAATATTGTAATAATTTGCTACCATGCGTTGAATCTCGGGTGCTTTGACTGGGCGTTCATAGGTATGCAAAATGTCTTTCAGCACTTCTTGTGTGGTATTCATATTGATGGGATTACCAATCAATTCAGCATGTGCGATAACGCGCTTTAAGGCGCCTTCTAGTTCGCGTACGTTTGTGGTAATGCTTTTTGCCAAAAAGGCCAATACATCATCAGGGACAACAGCACCCATCTCTTTGTTCTTATCCTGCAAAATGCCGAGGCGCAAATTTTCATCGGCAGGGGTAATATCTACAACTAAACCTTGTGAAATGCGCGTGCGCAACATATCATCGATGCTATGTAATTGAGCTGGCATAGCGTTGGCAGATAAAATAATCATTTTCTTTTCTGCAACCAATGCGTTAAAGGTATAGAAAAATTCTTTTTGTGTTTGGGTTTTGCCCAGAATGAATTGAATGTCGTCTATCAATAAAACATCGGCAGAGCGAACCAAAGAACGGAAATTATCCATATTGTTTGTGTTGACATCATGTATAAAGCGTTGAAAAAATTGTTCAGAGGATAAATATAGAACATTCTTTTCGGGGTGACGTTCTTTTATACGCCAAGCGATGGCATGCAACAGGTGCGTTTTGCCCAATCCAGAACCTGCATGAATATATAAAGGATTGAAGGAAATCGAATCGTCTTCGGCAATTTTTTTGGCGGCCGCATAGGCAAATTGATTTGATTTGCCCACGATAAAAGTATCAAAAGTATGGGCAGGATCCAAATAACAGGACATTTCTTCAACCGATTCGTTTTTCTCGGATGCTGTGTAGGACGCTTGTTGTGTTGGTTGAATAAGTTCAGTTTTAGGTAAAGAGGATTCCTGTACTTTTAAATCAGATTTCAATTTTAAATTGACAGTATTAATATTCGTATTTTTTGATTTCCACAAAGATTGAATTTTGTCTAAATAATTTTGTTCAATTAATTCATGGATGCAAGGGCTGGTAACTGTCAAATTCACTTGATCATTTTCAATACTGCTTGGAATTACTTTGCTGAGCCAACGCATAACAAACCGATCACGGAGGGTCTGTTCTAACTGTGTACAGATCTCGGCCCATTGTAGCTGCAATGTATTTGAGTTATCCATCTTTTTTCACCCCTTCATAAGATTTTGTGATTTTCTTATCCACAAGCATACGGGTATTTTTTTAAAAAACAACAGAAAATTTTAATAATTTGTTAAATATTTTGCTTGACACTAAATATAGGTTTTAGCACCCCAAGATGTTGTGGCTAGATAGACCTAAGAAGCCATGGGTAAGGGCTATCGCAAGGGCGTCAGCAGCATCGGGTGGCATTCCTTCGGGGACTGTCTTTAATAAAGTACGTACCATCATATCTACTTGATTCTTTTCGGCGTGTCCTACACCCGTGATTGTTTTTTTGATTTGATTTGGCGTGTATTCGCCAACTTCTAGTCCAAACAAGGCAGGTGTCATTAAAACGACGCCACGTGCTTGTCCTAACTTTAAAGTTGAAGAAGGATTTTTATTAACAAAGGTTTCTTCCACCGCGGCGGTGTCTGGTTTCCATTGTTCTATCAAGGCTTTTAACGATTCGTGTAGTTCAGTTAACCGATTCGCAAGCGGCAATTTTTCATCGGGATTGATGACGCCAGCTGCCACAAAAACAAAATGGGCGCCCTGTTTATCAACAAGACCCCATCCCGTGTGTCGTAATCCCGGATCCAACCCCAAAATCCGCATGGACATTCTCCCCTTTTATTAAAGCTGAGCCAAAATATCCTCGGCAATATCAGCGTTCGTGATCACGCGTTGCACGTCATCATCTTCATTCAAATCTTCCACAAAGCTCATCAATTTTTGAGCGGTTTCCAAATCGGTAATTGGTGTTTCCACTGTTGGTTTCCAATCGATTCGAGCCACATTTGGTGTGCCCAATTTGCTTTCAAGAGCATCCCGCACAGCACCCAAATCTTCTGGTTTACAGGTGATTTCGTGAGCTGTTTCTGTTGTTTGAACGTCGTCTGCACCCGCATTCAAAGCTTCTTCAAACATGGCATCTGCAGTAGCAACAGCCAAAGGAAATTCCAAATAACCAATTTTTTCAAAGTTAAATAAAACTGTATCGCCAAAGGATCCGCCGCGTTTTGTGAATAAAGCCCGTAAGTTTGGTGCTGTTCTGGCGCGGTTGTCGGTTAACGCTTCCACAATAATAGCCACATGTCCGGGGCCGTATCCTTCATAGCGTACCTCTTCATAGTTGCTTGTGTCGGCGCTTTGGCTACCTTTTGCAATAGCGCGTTCAATGTTGTCTTTTGGCATATTTTCACTGCGTGCATTTTGGATGGCCAAACGCAAACGAGGGTTGCTGTTTGGATCGGCACCACCCGTTTTAACGGCAACTGTAATTTCACGAGCGCATTTGGAAAAAACGCGCGCACGGGCTTTATCTTGAGCGCCTTTGCGGTTCATAATGTTTTTGAATTGTGAATGTCCTGACATGTTTTTCCTTTCGTTTGAATAAGGTCATTATATCATATTTTTATTGTATTTTCAAGGGTATCACCCAAAATGATGGGACGAATCGATTTTGCCTTAAAAGTTTTATTATCAATTTCTACGATAATGGCAGACAATGTAGATGTTTCTTTGGCCGGTTCGAATCGCATCCGTTCTGTACCCAGACCAAAATGTGAAAAGGCGGTTTCTTTCGTCATACCAAGAACGGAAGTATAATCTCCACACATCCCAACATCGGTCATATAAGCCGTTCCATTTGGCAAAAGATGCGCATCCATTGTGGGAATATGTGTGTGTGTTCCAACAACCAAAGCAGCTTTGCCATCCAAAAAATAACCCATGGCCACTTTTTCGGCAGTTGTTTCCGCATGATAATCCAAAATCAAAACATCATATTCTTTTTGATGTTCGTCAATAAAAGATTGAATTGTTTGAAATGGATCGGCCAATTCCAGTTTGCAGTTCATGAATGCTTTGCCCAAAATTTGAACCACGCAAACGCGAATATTGTTAATGGTAAAAATGTGGAAACCTTTGCCGGCGGTATCTTGGGGATAGTTTAAAGGGCGCACCAAAATATTGTCATTTTGCCAAATTTGTGTGATATCCATTTTGTCAAAAGTATGATTGCCCATTGTCATAACATCAACGCCAACACGTAATAATTCTTGATATGTTTTGGGCGTTAATCCCAAACCGTGAGCTGCGTTTTCAGCATTTAATATGACGGCATCTAAATGATATTTTTCTTTTAATTTTGGCACATATGTTTTGACGGCTTTTCGGCCTGACTCCCCCGAAATATCGCCACAAAACAAAATTTTCATTGTTCCAAACTTTCTGCTAATACGCCAACTTTAAGTGCTAAATTTTGAATGCTTTGTGCAATTTGATCTGTTGTTTGTTCTAACATTTGAGCGTTCGTTGCACGTTCTAAATTATGCTTTTCCTCGGCCAACAGAAGGCAAATCATGGCCAATAACTGTCCTTCCTTCATATAGCCAATGGATTTAGTTAAAGCTTCTGCTTTTTTATCCAATTGTTCGGCCAATTCACGCATATGCGCTTCTTGTCCATCGTTGCAAGAGAACTTATAAAAATTTCCGCCAATTTTCAACGATACAACGGCCATTTTTACGCCTCCTCTTTTTGTTGATAGCGGGTCAGAGCTTTATCAATACGATCGTGTGTTTGTCGAATCACGTTTTTTAAAGTGGCGATTTCTTCGGCTGTGCGGCTGTTGTTCTTTTTGGTCGCATGCACTACCGATTCCAAACGCAAAACGGATTGTTCCAAGTTGGTAATGGCTTGTTTAATCTGTTCCATTAATAGCTCTCCTTTATTCTTTGATTAGCATACCAGATTTTAATGTGTACGTCCAGAAAAAAACTGTGTTTTTAAAAAAATCTTGTTTATTTTTTGAAAAATCTTTACAATATGAACATAAACAGAAAGGAATAAAAATGAAAAATATTGGTGAATTGATGGCAAAAGCTCAAAAAGTGCAATCTCAGATGACGATTTTGCAATCAAAAATGGAACAACAAGAATTTTCTGGCGAAGCGGCTAATGGCGCTGTGAAAATTGTCATGACAGGAAAGGGTGTTCCAGTTTCTGTTAAATTGGATAAGTCCGTTGTGACGCCTGATGATGTAGAAACATTGGAAGATTTGATGGTGGTCGCGTTGCAAAATGTGCGCGATAATATCGATGGCTATATGATGTCTGAGATGGAAAAAATGCAAGCTTCTTTGGGTTTGCCACCAGGATTTAAATTGCCGTTCTAATGTCTGCACCACAAATTGAACACTTAATTCAATTGTTATCGCGGTTGCCGGGGTTCGGCCCTCGGTCAGCTAGACGGGGTGTCTTGTTTTTGATGGATAAAAAAGAGAGTCATCTTTTGCCGCTGATTCAGGCCATGCAAGAGGTGGCAGATCATGTGAAAGTATGTCCGATTTGCGGCAATATGGATACCGAAACCCCCTGCAGTATTTGCACCAATTCCAAGCGAGATGGAGGTCAAATTTGCGTGGTGGAAGATGTCGCCGATTTGTGGGCGCTGGAAAGAGCTGGCTTATTCAAGGGGCATTACCATGTGTTGGGAGGTGTGTTATCCGCATTGGATGGTGTTGGGCCAGACGAGTTAAAGATTGAAGGCTTGATGTCGCGGGTGCAATCGGGAAATGTTCAGGAAGTGATTTTGGCTTTGCCTACGACAGTGGATGGGCAAACAACGGTTCATTATTTGGCCGAACGATTGGCAAAGTATCCTGTTAAAGTGACAACGCTTTCCCGTGGGGTACCGTTGGGCGGCGAGTTGGATTACCTAGACGACGGGACAATTCAAATGGCCTTTAAATCGCGCCGAGATGTGTAAAGTTATCTTGCTTTTTGGCATAAAATCCGCTATAATCAGCCTATGACAGATTTATCGCATATTCGTAATTTTTCTATTGTGGCACATATTGATCATGGTAAATCCACTTTGGCGGATCGTCTGATTCAAAAATGTGGAGCTGTCTCTGATCGTGAAATGAAAGCTCAGATTTTGGACAATATGGATATTGAACGTGAGCGAGGGATTACCATCAAAGCACAAACCGTGCGCTTGAAATACGGCGATTATATTTTGAATTTAATTGACACACCAGGGCATGTGGATTTTGGTTATGAGGTCAGTCGTTCTTTGCATGCTTGTGAAGGGTCATTATTAGTGGTGGATGCCACTCAAGGTGTGGAGGCACAAACTCTGGCCAATGTGTATAAAGCATTGGACGCGAATCATGAAATTGTGCCTGTGATTAACAAAATTGATTTACCAGCTGCCGATCCAGACAGAGTCAAAAAACAAATTGAGGATGTGATTGGATTGGATACAACGGGGGCGCCCCTTATTTCTGCCAAAACGGGCATTGGCATCGATGAAGTTTTGGACGCAATTGTGAAGCGGTTGCCGGCACCGATAGGGGATGTAAATGCACCATTAAAAGCCATGTTGGTGGATTCGTGGTTTGATCCATATTTAGGCATTGTGGTGATGGTGCGTGTGGTGGATGGCGCCTTAAGGAAAAATGATCAGATTCAATTTATGTCTACGGGCGCTTGTTATAAGGTGGAACGACTTGGTTATTTCACGCCTAAAATGCAAGATTCGGACAGTATCACTGCTGGTGAATTGGGCTTTGTGATTTGCGGTGTGAAAACAATTGGCGAAACAAAAGTTGGTGATACGATTACACACGAAAAAAATCCGTGCAAGGAAGCTTTACCAGGATTTAAGCCAAGCCAAAGTGTGGTGTTCTGTTCTATGTTCCCTGTGGATATGAGCGATTACGAGGCGTTAAAAGAGGCGATTGGTAAATTGCAATTAAATGATGCTAGTTTCCAATTTACGCCTGATAAATCTATGGCATTGGGCCAAGGTTTCCGTTGTGGTTTCTTGGGGCTATTACACATGGAAATTATTCAAGAGCGTTTATCCCGTGAGTTTAATTTGGATTTAATTACAACCGCGCCATCTGTGGCGTATAAGGTCTATAAGACAAATGGGGAAATGTTGGTGATGCATAATCCCGCCGATATGCCAGATGTGACGACCATTTCCAAGATTGAAGAGCCATGGGTAAAAGCGACGATTTTAACGCCAGATGAATATTTGGGCAGTATTTTACAGCTTTGCACAGAACGTCGTGGCGAGCAATTGGATTTGACCTATGTTGGCAATCGTGCGATGGCGGTATATCGCCTGCCTTTAAATGAAATTGTGTTTGATTTTTATGATCGCCTAAAATCCATTTCGCGTGGGTATGCCAGCTTTGATTACGAGGTGGATGATTATCGTGCCTCTGATTTGGTGCGTGTGAATATTTTGGTGCATGGAGAGCAAGTGGATGCGTTGGCTTTCCTTGTTCACAGATCACAGGCGGAACGCCGTGGGCGGCAAATCTGCGCGCGACTGAAAGACCTGATTCCTCGTCATCAATTCAAGATTCCAATTCAGGCCAGTATTGGTGGTAAAATTATTGCCCGTGAAGATATTTCCGCTTACCGAAAAGATGTGACGGCCAAATGTTATGGTGGTGATATTACGCGTAAGCGCAAACTGCTTGAAAAACAAAAAGAGGGCAAAAAGCGCATGCGTCAATTTGGAGAAGTAGAGATTCCACAAAATGCCTTTATTGAAGCCCTTAAAATTGGGGAAGAATAATGCATTTATTTTATAACTATGCGCCAAAGGAAGCAGACGTGTTAAATACAGGCCTTTTGTCGCCGGTTAGGGCGCCGCGTTTGGCTCTGGCACATTATTTTGGGCGTGCACAAACGAACACAAAAAAAGGGGTCTTGGCATATTTAGAAACAGTTTTTCCTGGACGTAGCTGTGCAATTTCTTTCTTGACCAGCCCCATGACCGAAAAATGCTGCTTTTATAATGACTTTAAAAAGGATCGTGTTCTATACAGCATTGATTTTGATAAGTTGCAAAAAGCCGGTTTAATTAAAGCCATTTATCGTGTTGTGGGAAAACCCTGTACAAAGATTACAGCTGATCAAATTTTGTGGGATGAAAAATTACCGTGGGAAAAAGTTGGCAAAGGATTGATCTTTAGTAAAATTCCCCATTATATGGTGGTGTTAAAAGATGGTTTCGTGCCACCCGAATTTGTTATACAATGCCGTTAATATTTAAAATTGATGTTTAACGATATTGACCATATTAGACATGATCATGGCGACGGTCATAGGACCAACGCCCCCTGGAACTGGGGTTAACCACCCCGCACGCCCCATCACAGAGGCGGCATCCACGTCGCCCGCAATTCGATTGTCAGCCGTTCGAGAAATGCCAACGTCGACAACAATGGCGCCTTCCTTAACAAAGTCGCGTTTGATTAATCCTGGGACGCCTGTTGCAGAAACCAAAATATCTGCATGGGCACATAACTCCATCAAATTTTGTGTTTTACTGTGTGCTTGAGATACGGTGCAGTTTTCGTTTAAGAGGAGTTGTGCCATGGGACGACCCACAAGTCGAGAGCGCCCCACCACCACTGCGTTAAGCCCAGTTAAGTCGGTACGTGCTTGCTGGATTAAACGTAAACACCCTAATGGTGTGCAGGGTAAAATTGTGGGGTGACCGGTCATTAATCCGCCCTGATTTTTACTGGTCAATCCGTCGACATCTTTGGAGGGGCTAATTGCCTCAATGACAGCATTTGTGTCAATGTGTTTTGGGAGAGGCAGTTGCACAAGAATTCCATCAACAGACGGCGTATCATTTAATTGTTGGATAAAATGTATGAGTTCATCTGTGGTGGCGTGTTCCGATATTTTGTGAACTACGGTTTGAATGCCAATTGCCTCGGCAACTTTTGTTTTCATGTTGACATAAATTGTACTGGCAGGATTTTCCCCTACATATATAACATTTAAGCATGGAATGTGCGACAAATGACGCACTTCTTCTTTTAAGTTTTGGTGTATTTGGTTTGCTAATAAACGTCCATCTAATCTTATTGTATCCATAGTTATTCCTTCTTTTCAATAATGGAGCGGCGCATAGCTTCGGCCAATAAACGGCGAGAAAGTACGTCTAATTGCTCCATTTCCATTTGTGTTTTTAACTGTTCTTTAGATGGCATAACCTGTTGAGATCGCACGTTACACTTCATCATTACAAGAACGCCATTTGGGGAACGTAATGGTCCCACTGTTTCTCCTACTGCAATATCTTTTAAAAGTTCGCGCAATTCAGGTGGCATTTGGCCTGGATCTGTCCAACCGCGCTGAGCGGATTCTGGATAGGGGCCAATTTTGATATGTTCCAAAAAAGCATCGCAATCTTTTGATTCCAGGGTGGTAGACACGTCTACATCTTCGGAGAACACACCTTGAGCCATTTCCCAGAGGGTAAGGTTGTCGCCTTCTATTCCTTGTTTCTTGAGTTCATTTTTCATTGCTTGATAGCGTTTGTTGACAGCCAAATTTGAGATGTTGATGTTTTGGCCCTTACTGTGCAAATATTGCAACCACAAAAGATCGGATTCTAGCTGTGCGTGTAAAGCTTTTTCTGAAACATTATTTTTCTTTAATACATTAGATAATGAGCCTGCGGGTAAATCATTTTGTTGTTCCAAATGCGCCTTTGCACGATTGATTTCTTGTTCGGATATTTTTAAGCCGGCAGCGGTGGCTGTTTGTTTCTTAACTGCAGATTCAATAATAGCTTCCAATGCCTCTTTGTTTAGCTTGGCATTGGACATAGTCCCATATTTGGTGGGTTGTTGAAATTTAAGCAACTGTGCCCAATGATGCACATCTAAATCAGAAATAGGATTATCATTCACTGTTGCTTTTAATTCCATGCATAAAGCAGGCAGTGTATGCAACATCAATATAATCAAAAACAGGTATCTCACTGGCCAATCCCTCCTAATGTTTTCAAAAAGATTTTAAACATAAATGACGTACTACCTTTATAGTTTCTATCTCTGGCGTATGATTTATCCAGGTCAAAAATCAATGCAGTGCATTCATTATCATAGCGCAATTGAATTCCATATTCAATAGGTCCGCCTTCCTTTTTCAAATTATATCGATAATTTCCCGAAATTTGCCAGTTTTTTGAAAGCTTAGAATTGGCCCAAAAACGAATTTCATTTTCTTCACGATAATGTTTATTGTCCAATTCATAGGATCCTTGGTACAAATAATTGAGGCCGACTCTGAATGGATTTGCGCCAACAGATACGCCAATATCATTGCGACGCTTGGCAAGATTTTCGCGATTTAAACGGAAACGATAAGTAAAAGACAAATATTGATAATTCATATGAATGCGACCGATATAATCGGATAAGTGATTGCTATATCCCATGACGTCACTCATTTCTTCTGTATCATGGAAACGATATGTTTGTCCCAACAACAAGGACAAAGAACGATTTTGTGCAGAGTTATGATAAGCCGTCCATTGAAAACCATAGTTCAGGCGAGAGCCCGTTTCTACACGATCATAGCCCGCAAATCGGTTTTCTGAAAAAAGATTGGTATCATCAAAGTCAAAAATCGTACTGTCAATATTGGGAATATCTGTTGAGTTTTTTGTATTTGGTGACAATACCAGCATGATAATGGGTTCTAAAATTTGTGTGGTCGACTCTGTTTGCATGGCTAATGGATAACTTACTTTTGTGCTGGCCACAGAATAAAAACGTCCCTTATTATAGGTGTCTTCATTGTGTTTGGAGATAAGGGTGCGCTTGCCCGTATTTAACGCATATCCATCCAAACGGACGCTGGCATTTGTATCGGTGACAAGACCAAACGGTGTAATATAGGGTAACGAAAGCCCCTGGGTTAAAGAAATACGATCGGACTTAAAATTTTCACGGGTATTATATATGGCGCCATTTACCTTTGTGAAGGCAAAAAGAGGTGTATCGGCAATAGGAGCCGTATTATATGCCATGTCTAAAGTAGGAATGACGACAGGGATCGATTTGGAACTGATACCATTGACCAAACTTTGAAAATGCCATGCTTTGGCACGTGTGTAAAAACGTGTGCCAAAATATTCACCTGTTAAATGAGACTGCAAAAAGGACTCTGAATCGTTGATGCCTTCGATACCATAACGGCGGAAATAGGTGTCACTGAGTGTTCGAAAATATTGTCCCGTTAAACGGATTTTATTTGTGATATCGTATTCGAAATTTGTTTTGATGTGCCCCTCATTTTTGCTTTTATCATCTTGTGTGCCGCTGAGTTGTAACTTGACGGCGCCGCGAGTAAAACGAGCATTATAATCAATCATGCCTAAAGGAACATGCCTAGATGACCAAATAGGTGCCAGTAAAAGATTTTGATTGTCCGCTAAATTGATAAAGAAAGGAGTTTCAATCGAAAAACCCATTTCGCGGCTATGTTGAAAGCTTGGATATAATAATCCAGTTTTGCGTTTGATGGTTAAATCTGGTATTTGAAAATAGGGAAAATAAAGAATGGGAACATCTTGAATATCAAAAAACATGTGAGTAAAAGATATTGTATGATCTGAAAAATCTTGCGTTACCTTTTTTGCGTCTATTTTCCATAAAGGTGCCTCATCTTCGCACATGTTGCACGGGGTGTAAGAAGCATTTTGAAGGACGATTAAATGGCCGTTTTTTGTGGTAACCATGTGATTTGCGCCCAAATAGGTGCCGTCCGTGAACTGTCCCGTTAATGTATTGGCTTTAGCTTCGGATCTACGAGGATATAAAACCATGTTTTGAACTGTTGATCTGGTGCCATCTGGCAATTTTAGTTTAACGGTTTGGGGAATTGTGACTTCATCTTTTCCCTTGTTGTATAAAATGCGGTCGGTCTTCATCTGAATATTGTTTTGTGTTAATGTCACATCACCGGATGCTGTTAAAATCCCCGTTTTGATGTTATAATTCATATTATCAGCTTCAAACTGAATGGGTTGGTTTTTTGTTGCATCCACTTCTTTAAGATCGAGCTTGGGCATGGCGTGTGTTGGCATGGTAAAACTTAATGAAATTAATATCGCCAGATGAATCCATCCTATCCGTTTTTCTTTGAATAAAACAAGGTAAAGCACAACCAAGGGAATAAACAAATTGGCAGCCATAAGACCTAGTCCCCACAAATTGCGCACGGCGATGTTTTCAAATGCAAGAGAAAAGGATTGAATTAATAGCGCCGCTATGATGACGGCATTAATTTGTTTTGATTGTCCACGTCGGTTATAAAATCCACGTAAGGTACCAAAGGCAGCCAACCACAAGAAAACTAAATTATACAGGGGCTGAGTTAGACGTTTAAAGGCTTCTACTTTATATTTTCTGTAGATTAAACCATTGACTTCTTTGGGAGTGGTAGATAATAATTGTTTGAGTGATATTTCGTCTGGGTTAGGTTTTCGAGGTGATGTTCCTTGTTTGTCGATAAAAGGTATGGTATATTTATCAAATTTAAGCACAGAAAATTGGTGTGAGTTGGGTTGAAATTCTTGTCGTGTTCCTTTGTTGAAGGTTAAACTAATACCGTCTGGAGTTTGAAGCATTGTGCCTTCTTCTGCAATTAGGACAGATCGTTTGTCTTGTTTGAGTTCATAAACCAAAATATCTTTTACTTTACCTAATTCTTCTCGTTCTTTAATATACAGGGTTACACCATTTTTTAAAGAATTAAACTGTCCCTCTTGTACTAATAAATGCGACAAATTATTTCGAATTTTCCATCTCATTTCTCTGAGATGTGAATAAGATGTGGGGATAATCCATAGTGTTAAGAGGTAACCAAAGAAAACTAAAAATATTCCTAACATCAATAAAGGACGGGCCAATTGTTTGCTGCTCATCCCGACAGCCTTCAAGACAATCAATTCTTTATCTGATTGCATACGAATAAAAACAAATAGTGAGACGCCAAACAAGGCAAGTGGGGATAAAATTTGTAAAAAATTAGGTAAAACCAACAGGGTCATTTCAAGGAAGATACCAACCGATGCGCCCTTTGTAATGATCCAGTCAATCATTCGAAGGGATTGTGTAAGCCAAATCAAGATAATGAGGCTGATAAGAATTGCCATAAACCCAAGCAATGTTTGGCGAAAAATATATTTCTCAATTATTTTCATTTATTTTTCCTTTCGAGTATTATACGCCAAAGGATGAGATTTTTCAATGACCTTTTTTAATCTGTTGGGCAAAATGTGTGTATAAATTTCTGTGGTGGCGATGTCGGCATGTCCAAGAAGCTTTTGAACAGAGCGCAAATCTGCATCATGAGCAATCATGTGAGAGGCAAAAGAATGACGGAAAACGTGCGGTGAAACTTTTGCTGGATCTAATCCGATATTTAGTGCTAATTTTTTTAACTCCTTGAAAAATGTGCCACGCGTTAAATGTCCAGATTTTGATTTTGCGGGAAATAACCATTTGTTTTTGTCGGCACGCGGGCAAGTTTTTTCACGTTCTTGCAACCATTTTTCGATGGATTCACAAGCCATGTCATTTAAAGGAACAATGCGTTCTTTGTTTCCTTTGCCCGTGACAAAAATATGTTTTTTTTCGCGCACAACTGCATCCATGGGAAGACCGACCAATTCGCTGACCCGCATGCCAGAGGCGTATAAAACCTCCAACAAAGTGTGCAAGCGTATAGTATCTGCATTTTGAATTAGAGAAAAAATGTCATCTTCGCTTAGATACTTGGGGAGAGATTTTTGTGCTTTTGGGGCGTCCAAATAATCGGTTGGATTTTGTTTAATGATGTTTTCTGAATAAAGAAAACGATAAAATTCACGCATGCTAGACAAGCGGCGACTTTGTGTTTTGAGCGAATAACTATGGTTTGTTAAAAATGCTAAATAATTGCGCAGGTCTTGATTCGTTACGTGGATTAAGTCGGTGTTCAGCGTTTTTAGAAAGTTTTCCAGCGCCTGTAAATCACGTTGATAAGCGGCCACCGTGTTGGATGATGCCCCACGTTCTGCAATTTGCATTTCTAAAAAAGCATCAATGGCCGAAGACATGAAAGTTTCTTATTCCTTTGTGTAAGTAATGGTCACTTGTTGCGATGTGGTTTTGGGCGCGCAATCGCACAGAGCAAAAAATAAGACAACCCCGATAATCGCAATCACAACAATTTTTGTAATTAAATGTCTGCGTTTTTCATAATACTTCATTTTCTTTCCTTTCCCTAGACAAATGATGAAATTTATGGTATAAGTGTAGCATGAGTCAAAAATTATTACAACCAAAAATCTTATTGCTTGTGGGAATGATGGGCGTTGGAAAAACAAGTTTAGGACGTTTGCTGGCTCGCAAGCTGCATTTGCCGTTTGTGGATTCCGATAAAGAAATTGAACGGATGACAGGTTTTTCTATCTCCGATTTGTTTGCGCGTTATGGTGAAGCAGAATTTCGGGCTGGCGAGGAAAAGGTAATGGAGCGATTGTTGAATGGGGCCCCTTGTGTACTGTCGTCGGGGGGTGGTGCTTTTTTGTCAGCCAAAACGCGTCAAATTTCTAAAGAAAAAGCAGTTTCTATTTGGATTAAAGCTGGTGCAGATGTGATTTCTGGTCGCACGGAAGGCAGAACGCATCGGCCATTGGTGCCGTCTATGGATAATCAGCAAGTGATTGAACGTTTGGTAAAAGAATGTTATCCGCTTTATGCAGAGGCCGATTTAACAATTGAATCATTTAATGAGCATCCATCAAAAACAGTTGTGCGCTTGTTGAAAGAATTGGAAGCGCATCAAATTATTTCGCCCTATATTCCTTTTAAGGAGAGAAAATAATGGCGTGGTTTATTTTGATTTTTTTATTGCTTGGTTCTTTTTTCTTTTCTGGAACAGAAACAGCTGTGACAGCCGTATCTCGACCGTTGCTGCATGAACAGGCAAAGCGCGGTAATAAATGGGCGGCAAAATTATTGGAATTGAAAAAAGATCCGGCACAAGTTTTAAGTACGCTTTTGTTTGGAAATAATGTTGTTAATATCGCTTTTACAGCCATTTCAACGGGGCTTTTGGTAGAAATATTTGGCCCAAATTATGGGGTTCTTATTTCTACTTTTGTGGTCAGTGTAATTGTGTTAATTTTTGCTGAAATTTTACCCAAGACCTATGCGGTCAATAATACATTGCCGATGGCATTGCAATCGACGCCCGTTTTGGCTGGCTTGGTATGGTTATTGCGTCCTGTTGTCAATGGACTTAACTGGTTAAGTGAAAAGACAATGCGTTTGTTACCAAAAGCGAATCCACTAGATGATCCGGATGAACAATTAAAAGCAGAGATCCGTGGTGCCCTGGCAATGCAAGGTAACAATGTGTTATCACAAGAAAAAGGTATGCTAAAAAGTGTGTTGGATTTGGATGAAGTGAGCGTGGGTGATATTAAAATGCACCGATCCAAAGTGGTGTCATTGAATTTGAATACGCCGATTGAAGAAGTGATTCGTTTTGTGACGCAAACGCCATACAGCCGCATTCCGGTGTATCAAGGGCGACGCGATAATATCGTGGGTATTTTACATACAAAATCAGTGATGAAAATGATGCCTGTTTTTTATGGACACAAACACAAATTGAATTTGATGGATTATTGCACGAAGCCGTGGTATGTGTTAAACACCACTTCATTGTTGGATCAGTTGGTTGCATTCAAGAAAAAGCGCGAACATTTTGCTATTATTGTGGATGAATATGGCGATTGGGAAGGAATCTTAACGTTGGAAGATTTGCTAGAAGAAATTGTGGGTGATATTTCCGACGAAACCGATAAATTGGAAGAATCTATTTTTCAATGGGATCGTACACAATCTGGGGGATATTTGTTGGATGGCACAACAACAATTCGGGATATCAATCGGCACTTTCATTGGGAATTGTCGGATGAAAATGCGGCCACATTGGCGGGCTATGTGATGTATTATTTGGAACGGATTCCAAGCAAAGGACAAGTTTTTGAAATCAATGATTGGACCTTTGTGATCCACGAAAAGAAACGGAATCAATTGACGAAAATTGAAGTGATTCCGCCACCCCTATAATCGCCAAGCGTCTTTGATGTGATGGGGTAAAAAGCTGTTTTGAAATAAGATAGCGTCAAACCGAATTTGATAATTTTGATATCTCGGATTTTTACGAACGAATGCTTCGGCGGCGCGGGCGATTCGCGTTTTGCTTTTGGTCGTAATTGCTTCGGCCGAAGTGATAAGATTTTGTCGTTTTTTGACTTCTACAAAAATCAGTATTTTCTTTTTTGAAACAATAAGGTCTATTTCGCTTGCTCCTGTACCGCGCCCAGTCACATAGTTCATTTTAATGGGGCGATATCCTTTTAACAGCAACATTAAAAGGGCAACTTTTTCGGCAAAATGACCAGATCTGTAATTACTTTTTTTCATAATCGATAATAATTTGATAAATTTCTTTTTTGTTGATCCCCGTTTTTGTTGCCAACATCTCTGCGGCTTGTTTAACGGGATATTTGGGGCGTACGGTTTTAATGAGTTTTGGCAAATCCAAAGTATCAGATTGCTGAGGCGTGTCTGGTGCACCGTCAATGACTAAAACCAACTCACCCTTTGGTTCGCCATTTAAAGTATAGTAAGCGATTAAGTTTGCAACAGTATCTTTTTTGGTTTCTTCAAATTTTTTGGTGATTTCACGCACAACTGCCATCTCACGGTTGCCATAAACATCTAAAATATCATTTAAGGCTTTTGATAACCGATTCGGTGATTCGTAAAAAATTAAAGTAGATTTCAAATTTTGAACAGCTCTTAAATGCTCTTTACGTGCGCCAGATTTTGTGGGCAAAAAGCCGCCAAAATAAAAGCTGGCACTGGAAAGCCCTGACAGTTGTAAAGCCGATAAAACAGCGTTGGCTCCGGGCACGGTAGAAACTTTGATGTTTTCTTTTAAACAATCTCGCACTAATTTATATCCAGGATCCGAAACAAGAGGTGTGCCAGCATCAGACACCAATGCGATCGTCAGGCCTTGACGCAGTTTTTGCAGTAATTTAGGGCGGGCTTCGTCGGCGTTATGATCATGATAGGCGGTGGTAGATTTGACATGAATTCCAAGCAGATTAAATAAATTTCTGCTTGTGCGTGTATCCTCACATGCAACAAGATCGGCACTCTGCAAAACTTCTTTTGCTCGCGGACTGATATCACCTAAATTGCCAATGGGGGTGGACACTAAATAAAGCATAAAAAATCTCCTTGAAAATTCTATAGATTCAGTATATCATAAAACAGAGGGAAAAGGAAAGAGTATGTTCAAAAAAGTTTTTATACTGTTAAGTTTGTGTTTGTTAGCGGGTTGTGCTACAGAGCGTCGGCCTATTTTTTGGAAAGGTGAAACTTCTCCTTCGGAAACGATGACATCTAAAGCCCCGACGGTGGCTGTGTTGTTGCCATTGTCTGGTGAGTCTGCAAATGTGGGGGAACATCTTAAAAATGCAGCCATGATGGCCTCTTTTGAACACCAACGGACCCCATTAAAGGTTTTATTCTTTGATACCGAGAGTACTGGAAATGGTGCAGTTCAAGCGTATCATTGGGCGTTGGCGCAAAAACCGGATATTGTGTTGGGGCCTGTTTTTTCAAAGGAAGTGAGTGCAATTAAGAAAGATGGTATTTCCAAACCATTATTATCATTTTCTTCAGACACAAGCATCATTGACTCCAAGGCGGCTACAATGGCTGTGACGATTCCGGAACAGGTGCGTCAAATTGTGCGCCATGCTTGCTCGGCTGGACAACGGCGTTTGGCTGTTTTAAGCCCAGAAAGCAAGACAGGAGAAATTGCAATGAATACATTGGCCGAGGCTGTGACAACATGTCCGGGGATGACGTTGAAAAAAGTGTCTGTATATCCTGGTGATACGATGAATTTTACGGATGCTGTACAAAGAATTGCTCCCCGTATGATCAGTGGCAAAAAGAAAAACTTAAGCGAAGAGGATAAAGCTGAATTAGCAAAACCAGCTTCTGTGCGTGCAGGTGTTGATGCCGTGATTTTGTTTGAAGAAGGAATTAAATTGCGGCAATTGTTAAGCTTGCTCGCCTTTTATGATATTGGGCCAAAGGACATTCCTGTATATGGTTTGACCGTTGTCAAACAAGTGAACGATAATAATGCAAACTTTGTGTATTTTGCCGATTTGGATGAAACAAATTATTATAATTTCTCGCGTCAGTATAAAGAAAACTTTGGCAAAGGACCTATTCGTATTGCTTCACAAATGTATGATGCAATGGGCTTTGTGTTGACGGAAACCGAGGCGGGTCGCCCCATCACATTGGATGATTTAAGAACACGGGACAGCTATTGGGGTGTTGATGGATTGGTGCGTTTAAACGAGGATGGAACGAATCGTCGTGCTTTACAATTAAAACAAAAACGAGGCAGCCGCTTTACGTTGATTGAGCCGGCCGAATCGTTTTTTGACCGTCCGGTGTCCAATGGTTGGAATGTCTTTAATCAGCCAACAACAGAATCAATTGATTAAGCATTAAGGTGCCGTCTTGTGTCGGAGCGATTTTATCGTTTTTGATTTGAATCCATCCTTTTTGTGCGGCTTTTTGTATTTTTTGAGGATTCAGATTTTGACGGGGAAAACCATGTTGTCGCAGACGTAACCCCATTAATAATTTTTCTAGGTTGCGCTCTTTGACGGACAATGTTTCTGTGCGAGGATTTGTCTTGATCCATAAGGGTACAGAACGTGGATTTTCCGTTGCGACAAGACCTAGCCGTCCATGGGCCGCGGGCCCAATGCCGATATAATCGCTGCCCAACCAATAAGTCATGTTATGGCGACATTCGAAGCCTTTTTTTGCATAGTTAGAAACTTCATAGGCGGGGCGTTTATATTGATTCATTATTTCATCTGTCAATTTGTATAACCTACGCGCTTGAATATCGGAAGCTGCTTTTTGACCCTTGCGCTTAAAAACAGTATTTTCTTCAATGGTTAGTTGATACAAAGAATAATGAGGCAAATCAAATCGTAGGGCCTGTATGAGTTCTTTTTCCCAAACTTTTAAAGATTGGTGCGGTCGCGCATAAATCAGATCTATATTAATATTATTGAAAATACTTTTTGCCTCTTCAATGCAATCAATGGCACGTTTGACAGAATGTGTGCGGCCCAAAAATTTTAAATCTTTTTCATTTAAACTTTGAACGCCGATGGACAGACGATTAATGCCTAAATCTTTAAATCCTTTTAATTTGTTTTTATCAACGGTATCTGGATTTACCTCTATAGAAACTTCTATATCAGGTGCAAGGGAATAATGTTGCCGAATAGCATTCATCAATTTTTCAAAAAATGATAGACTCATTAAACTGGGAGTGCCACCGCCGAAAAACAAACTTGTTAAGGGACGATTGTCTGGGAAAAAGTCTATGTCGCGCATGTATGTTTTTAGTAATAATTCTTCATCTGGATGGGGGCATACAGAGCTAGCAAAGTCACAATAAGGACACTTGTGAATGCAGTAGGGCCAATGGACATATAGGCCGAATAAGTTTGATTCTGTTGTTTTTGTGCTGGCCACTTGACATTCCTTCAAAAAAAAAGTATGGTATCTGCATAAGGATTTTAACTGAAAGGAAATGAAATGCAAGTAATTATTAATGGACATCAGATTGATTTGGGTGACAGCTGGCGGACATATACAACAGAAAAGTTGACCGACATCGCTCAAAAGTATTTTCCAAACGCCCTGGACGCTACAGTTAAGGTATCCCGCAGCGGTGATTTGTTAAAGTCCGAAGTGACGGTTCATCCTGTGCAAGGTGCTGTCATTTCTGCAGAAGGTAAAGCTGGGGATGCTTATGCTTCCATTGATGAGGCTTTGGGCAAGATGAATCGCCAATTGAATAAATACAAAAATAAATTGGTGGGACATAAATACAGCTCCGTTGAAATGGTGGATATGTCAGTTATTGATGCGGAAGAAGATAAAGAAGAAGCCGGTGAGGCTCCTGTGATTATTGCTGAAATGCAAACAGAATTGCCAATTTGTACAGTGGCAACAGCCGTGATGCGCATGGATTTATCGGGTCAAAATGCATTGTTGTTCCGCAACACTGCTCATGGTGGTTTAAATATGGTGTATCGTCGTGCGGATGGAAACATTGGTTGGGTTGATCCTAAAAACAAATAAGGAGCCGTAAATGAAAATTACTGATATTTTGGCGCCAGACGCCGTTTTGCATGACGTTAAAGCCAAAAGCAAAAAACAATTGTTGGATGCCTTGGCCACATTGGCGGCAAAAAAAACAGGGTTGGATGAAGTGGCCGTTTTGGACGCATTGATTGAACGTGAACGTTTAGGTACAACGGGCATCGGATTTGGTGTCGCGTTGCCACACACACGATTGCCAAAACTGAAAAAAATCTTTTGTGGTTTTGCCACATCTGAACCAGTTGATTTTGATGCTGTTGATAATAAGCCAGTAGATTTGGCTTTTGTTTTGTTGGTTCCCGAAGAAGCGGGGGCTGACCATTTGAAAGCGTTAGCCCGTATTTCACGTCTGCTCAGAAATGAAGATACGGTGAATGCTTTAAGAAAAGCGGGATCTGCCAAAGAACTTTATCAATTGGTTATTGAAAACGACACGGATGAATAAAAAAATTACCTTATATACAGATGGCGCATGCTCTGGAAACCCCGGACCTGGGGGCTGGGCGTGCGTTTTAGTTTATAAGGAAACAGAAAAAGAATTATGTGGTGGCGATCCAGAAACCACAAACAATCGTATGGAAATGACGGCCGTTATTGAAGGCTTAAAGGCTTTAAAAGAACCTTGTGCAGTGGATCTTTATACCGATAGCAAATATGTGCTTGAAGGGGCGACAAAATGGTTGGCTGGATGGCAAGAAAAAGGTTGGAAAAAAGCCGATAAAAAGCCGGTTTTAAATGTGGATCTGTGGCAAATTCTTTCAGCTTTGTTGCCGCAACACGAAATTACATGGCATTGGGTTAAAGGTCACGCGGGAGATCCATATAATGAGCGCGTAGATGCATTGGCTGTTGAACAAAGAGATTCCTATAAATAACAAAGTGTATATATTATTAAGGCCAACCATGGCAAACGTGTGACCCACCAAATCTTAGGGGCTTTTGGGCTGTCCAATAATTTAAATATTTTTTCTTGAAAAAGCAATTGAATTGCAAAAGCAAGCAAGGTTAAAATTACAAAACTAAAACAGGGGGCGAGTTTAAGTAAAATATTGCTGCTTGTACTCAGAAAAGTAAGATAGGGTCGTGGTGTGATTGCAAGGAATAAGAATGTCAATAACGGAGAAGCTGGGATAAAAAGAACGCCCAAAATCATCAAAATGATTGTCCATGTTCTGCTCATTGGTTGAATTAAAAATGGCCACAATTTGTTGATTTGAGATAAGTCGTTTTGATATACATAAAATAAAGCACCACACAATACAATTATGCCTAAAACAGTTGTAAGAATAAGCATTTGTTTTGTTTGTGCGCGAAATTTTTGGCGAGAGGACAGGGGAACCCTGGCCCAGTAAATGGGTGCGCCTGAAAGCAGGAAAAACAAAAGGCAGGCTTGCAGAATTTGTAGCGTAGAAAGTGGCACGTCGGGAATAGGCATGTCTTGCGGGATCACCTTTGGTTCAATTACATAATAATGATAATAGGTTCGAACAATAAAACGATTTGCATTTTGTGTTTGAGGCAAAACGAATGTAGCTCGTTTATTTTCAATTTGTATATCCAAATCCAAGGGTTCTTTATTTGGACCATATACAATCAATGTGCGCGGAGGCCGTTCAAAATCCAAGACGACTTTGGTGTTGTCGCGGTCGTCCAGTTGTGCATAAGCGGCGACATTGTTGGAATACATCGGAACTGGCGTGTTAGAGAGGGCTAACGTGATGGGAGAACACTCGGGTGTTAAAAGTGCCAAGGCCGTGCCCAAGGTGGTGGACAGATGAATCGGAGCTGTGACGCATTGGTCATCCTTGCATGCGTGCCAAGATCCTTCAACATCAAAGGTGATGGGTTTTATGGGCCTGTAAGTTAAAACCGCGCTGATTGGGTAAAGTGGAGCCTGAGGATAAGGTTGTTTGAAAGGTGTGAATAAAGCGGTTGGAAGTGGTTCGGATGTTGTGATTTTCAGGTCGGGCACGCCCAGTTGCCATTCCTCCTTGGGTAAAGCGCGAATGCCCAGATATAAAGGCCCATTGACACGCAAATCAGTCGTGCATGAGATCAATTCTACATCGCCAAAAGGTGTTTGTTGAACGGATGGTATGGTTTCTTGAGCTGTTGCGCTGACACCGAATAAAAGTAAAACAAAAATAAAAAGTTTTTTGATCATATGGACATGATAGCAAAAAAAAACTTGCTTGTCTTTAAAAAAATTTATATAATAGACCTGTGATTAACCACTTTGGAGGATTATACCATTACTCAAACTTTTGAACGAGGTGACGCGCGGACGCCCAATACAAACAAAGATGAACCGCGTATAAACGAACGTATTAATGCAGCACAAATCAGATTAATCGATGAAAATGGCATGAATGTAGGCATCGTGACAAATCGCGAGGCAATGCGTCGTGCCGACGAAGCAGGCTTGGACTTGGTGGAAATTTCATCCACACCGGCCGGATCTGTGTGCAAAATTATGGATGCGGGCAAATATAAATACGAATTGCAAAAGCGTCGGGCGGAAGCCAAGAAAAAGCAAAAGGTGCAAGAAACCAAGGAAATCAAATTCACGCCAAACATTGGTGATAATGATTACCAAGTGAAAATGCGTAACGCCAAGAAATTTTTGAGTGAGGGCAACAAAGTGAAATTCACATTGCGTTTTAGAGGGCGTGAAATGTCCTATCAAGATTTGGGTGAAGCCGTTTTGAAACGGGCGGCCGAAGATGTGGCCGATATTGCCAAAATTGAGCAAAGTCCAAAATTGGAAGGACGTAATATGGGCATGTTGGTTGCCCCGAAATAAAAGATTTAAATCGTCAAAACGCCGTCGGAAATTTCCTGCGGCGTTTTTTTATTTGAAAAAATGATATTTTTTTAAAAAAAGTAGTTGCTTTCATTAAAAAAAGTATGTAGAGTGAAGAAAAGGGATTTTTAAAAGGGAGGATTGTATGCGAAAATTTGTGCGGGTTCTAGTTTTGGTAGCCACATTAATTGGGATAGCTTGTTTCTCTTCTTTTTCGCAGGCTGCTGATACACCAAAATATGCCTGGGGTGATGTAACGATTAATGGACGAACGATGTATATTGTGGATGGAAAGCCTTATTGGGCAGCTAAAGATGGTGGTTTTTATTATGATACACCCAATGATTTTTGGCCATCAGGTTTTGTTTCTGGCATGACAAAGGATACGTCATGGAGTTCGGCAAATTTAGGCTCTGGAGCATTGAAAACAACAGGTAAGTTAGGACGAGAGTATCCTGCCACGGCTAAAAAAGGGGTTATTTATGATGCGGATGGAAGAACGCCAATAGGAACCTTGGTTGGAGGAAAGGTCAAATTTTGGACATATGGAACGGAAATGGTTCCAAATTCATTCCAACCCACTTCAAATCCAACACCGATTCTGGCTCCAGCCCCAACTATTGCTTCTGGTGGTTCGGCGGCAAAAATAGCGGGCGGTTCTAGTGCTAGTACAGCTGGGCAAGGAAAGCCCATAAGCATTGCAACGGGTTCGAGCACCACAAATGGTGGTAGCAGCGCCCCGAAAACAAGCGCTGGATCAGCTTCATCTGGATCGGCAAAAGGAAGTACGCCAGCGAGTGGTGCGGCGGCTCCTGCAACACAAGGGGCATCAACCCCTGTTACTCAAGGGGCGACGGTGCCTGCAGCACAGAGAACGAGTGGTCCAACTCAAGGAGGATCTAGTCAAGTTGCTCAAGGACAAACCGGTTCAGATGCGCCTCAAGGACTTATTAAGGGCCATGATGGACTATATTATTCGGAAATTTCTTCTGTAAATGATACGAAAGGACGCGCGGCCGCTTCGTTGGAAAATCGGATGATTTTAGGGACAGGTATGACAAAAAGCGAAGCTATTCGACACGCGGGAGCAGATGCTGTTGGTTCTGCAGATAATGTTTTTAATAAAGCTGTTAATTCCTTAAAGAGTGATTTTGAGTTTTATGATGCAACCTCGGGCGACGTTTTTACTTATGTCCCATCTGAACAAACATGGATGGTTTCACAAACAGAATATGGTGGCGGTATCGATCAGTATGTGCGTAATTCTGGATTGAGTGATGATCAACAGAAACTGCTTGTAAGTTTTCCTGCAACAAAATCAACAGCAGAGATTGGTAAGGAGTATAGTAATGCAACAGCGCAACGCGCTCAAGCGATAGAAGCAATGTGGCAGGAGCGTTTGGGGAGAGTCGACAAAAAGGCAGCAGTGATGCCCGAGGCGGCAACTGATGCCCCAAAAGCTGAGACAACGACGGATGCTTTCGTTGCTGCGAGAAGTCAAGATACAGCTCCAACCAATACAGCGGCTGCAGCACCAAGTAGCACGGATACATCTGTTTCTACTGAAAAAACACAAGTTAAGGAGGCGACAGGTGATACTAGACCTACAGGAGACAGAGATGTGATGAGTAGTGGGGTTATTCCCACAAATAAAACTCAATCTGAACCTGTGGGAGGCACTGGAAATAGAACGCCATTGGAAACAGAAAAGCCTGTTCCTGGTGCAGAAGAAACGACACCAGCTGGGTCAGCAAATCAAGATACAGATTCGTTGGGGGCCCCAGCAGGTGGTGATACTGGTGGTAAGCGAGCCCGGAAAACAGAGAGTTCTGAAAAAAAGCAACCTAAAGAGAAAGGGAACGAGTCTTCTGCTGAAGGCGATAAACGTGGGGGCGGAAGTGCTGAACAAGGAAAAGGAGAGGGGGGACCTAATCAAGAAGGGTCTGAATCTGAAAAAACTGATGGAGGATCTGGTTCTGGCGATAGTGAGGCACAGCAACCCGACAAACAAAACAGTCCATCTAAAGAGAAAGGGAACGAGTCTTCTGCTGAAGGCGATAAACGTGGGGCCGGAAGTGCTGAACAAGGAAAAGGAGAGGGGGGACCTAATCAAGAAGGGTCTGAATCTAGAGAAGCTGGAGAAGAAGCAACAGGTGGTGGACGAGGTGCTGCGGCTCAGGCGACAGGTGCCAAAGTTCCTACGCAATATCTGAGCGAACAAATCAATTCTGATAACATACGGATGTTGGGTTTTGACAATGTGTTTGGTGAAAAGTCGATATGGAAGATGGATGGGGATAAGCAACCCAAATTTGATTCAAAGACTGGCACGATTGAATTTACGAATAATACGCAAAGGCAAAGATTGTCGGATGTTCATGGGGTAACCGTCAATGAAGATGGTAAGGTTGTGTCAAATGGGGATGCATGGGGTGATGCAACGGTTAACGCGATGAAGAGTTTGAGTAGATGGAGTAGTGATTTGACGAATTTAAAAAATACTAGTCAAGAAGTACGGACTGCTCAAAGTAAAGTGAATAAGTTGGAACAGGCAGTTGATAAAGCTAAAAGTAAGATCAAGTATCCTGGCGAAGATGGAGGTGACTCCCGGAGCAAGCTTATTGAAGCCCAAAAAAAGCTAGATGCTGCTGAGGAAGAGTTGAATAAAGCGCAAGAGAAGCAAGGGGAAGCTAAGGCAAAAACGGAACAGACGATTAATGCTGTAAGAGATGTTGAAAAGGCGGCCAAAGATCGAGCGAACCAAGCTGTTAGCAAAGCAGCCGAAGGGGATACCTCGCCTGATACCTCTGCTGATGGATCCACCTCTCAAACAGGCGCGTCTACCCCGATGCCTGAGCAGAAGAAAGATTTTGAAACGTTTCAGGCAAACTTTACTAAAGCGATAGAAGACGGCGATTATGATGCTGCGGATCAATATATCAACGAAGCACAAAAAAATGGCCTTATAAATGACTCCGAAGCAAACGAAATGAAAAATGCCACAACTCAGGCCAAAAATGCGCAAGGTTTAGCGGGCAAGATGGCTGATGAGGCAGCAGCGAATGAGGCTGATCCAGCGAGCAAAGTTGGATCGGTGGATTTGACGGACCCGATACGTTTGGTGCTGGCGATTTTAATACCAACGCTAGCGGAGGATCATTTGACGTTGCGTGGTGATATTAACATTAAAGCTGGCGAAATTGGCGAGGCTGTTGGTGCTGTTGACAGTACGGCATTAGGCACGGACCAAGGTGAAGATGCTAGCCGTGCGACGACGGTTGTTGCCGGGGCTCAAATGGTGGCACAATTGTTGCAAGCAGTGACGGTGGACTTGAGTCTGCTGAGCGAGGAAGTGAAGTTCGACGAAGAAAAAGATGAAGAGAAAGAAGAAACGCCGACCTACACAAACGTTGGGACGACAGATTTAACAACGAAGAAGACACAACAAGAAAGTTATCGGGATGAAATAAATGATGATTCTTCGGATGAAGATGATGAGGATGCAGAAGCGAAGAAGAAAGCGGAGGAAGAAGAAGCAAAGCGCAAGGCCGAAGAGGAAGAGAAGAAGCAAATCGATGAAGCGACGAAGAAAACAATTGAAACTCGTCGGGCCGAGTTGATGAAGCAATATGTGAATGGAGCCATTCAAATTGCAGAAGGAATGAATGCGATTTCCAGCGACTTTGCCTCTCGTGCGGAGGTGCTTTCGGATTTTAGTGAGGGAATCCAAACAGAATCAGCAGGTTTTGGTTTGGCACAAGATGTGGGTAGATATGTGTTATTTGAGACGTTAAGAGGGTTGGCATTGTCATCCGTTCAAATGGGTGTTCAGGCTTCTCGTCTCTTATTTGAACAGGAGGTTAGCGATGCTGAATAAAACACTAACAGTGCTATGTGCAGGAGCTTTATTGAGCACCACGATGTTGATGCCGGTGTCATCCGCTTGGGCGGAAGGAACGTGGCAAAAGGGCGGTTTGGCAACCAACCAGGTATCCGGAGGAACAGCAAAGGCACAGAAAACTATTACGGATGTCTTGGCATATTGGGGATTACTCTCAAACAGCATCTTATTTGCGACATCTTGGATACCAATACACTTTTTACCTGGTATTGTGTGTACTTGGGCTACTATTATTCCCGCATGTAGAGCATACCTTGCGGGTGGTTCTACTCAGCATGGCTTGAATATTGATGTTGCAGGTGCGGCATTGGATGGGGTGTTGTTGTATGATGCAATGCATAAAAAGGCTGTATGGAGTGAAGATATTCCTAATTTGGAGGCCCAGATTCGTCAGATTGGAAGCGCCGCTGATTTAGAGCAAGAATGTGAAGATGATGAAGAGGGGAGCTGTAATGCAACAAATGCAACATTAGATAAGACAGAAGTGTACATTAAAACTCTAAAGAACGTAGGATTGGAAGCAATTGAAGATGTGGCCGGGTCGATATTGAAGACGCCGACAGAGTTGATTAGTGCTGGCCCTTACATTCAAGAAGGTTTTGGTTCTGAGGTTGAAGGTATTGATGTGAGTAAAAGTGTCGGTAAAAAGACATCAAGTGGTACCATCTTGTGGAGCGATTATTTGCCCGATGAAAACGACAATACAACGAATAATGGTACACGCACTACGACTGCGGTTAAAAAGGAACGAACAGAAACAGAATTAAACGATATTAAGGATCGCAAGTTGGCGCATTTACAATTGACAGGCACGGCTGGAGTAGCGCGTGCGGATATGGGTGCGACAGTGGCAAGATCCGAGAAAGCAGCGTTTGATCGATTAAGTTCATATGTGGGGTCGGGTGATGGATTGATTGCCAATATTAAGGTTTTAACTGGTTTAGATTTAACCTTGAGTCAACGATTGAATACGCTGAATATGTTACAAGGTCAACAAGTGGCAAACGATGCGGCAAGCGCGCTACAGTTTGTGGAAACCAAATAGGGGGCAGGGATGAGATTGAAAAAAGTTTTAATTATATGTTTTGTTTTTTGTTTAATCTGGCAACCTTCTGTTGGATTTTCAGCGTTTATGTGGAAACCAAATTTTTATCAAAGTCTTATGGAAACGATTGTTGGATTTTTGGCACGTGAATGGAATCGGCACACAGAAACCATTCACTATGATGTGACTAATGGTTTGGAAAAAATTAAGTCCAATATTGGGATGTATCGTGATAAAGGTGATTGTGGTATTTCTGCAACGGGGAATTCGGGATGTGACTTGACAACGCCCGAACAAGGGGCTGAAGAGGATGCAGCTATGGATGCTGAAGCGGCAGTGATTCCAGATAGTACGATTGCGATTATTACTGAAAGTGAGGATGACGGGACAATTACGCTGGATGGCAAAAGCGATAAGGAGGAAAGCAAAAACGAAAAAGATGATACAATTGGCAGCTATGTGGTTGGTAAAAAGGGAGATAAATTTGATCAGGTGCGTGCAAACGTGACCGAGTATATCTTTATTTCTACTAAAGAAAATGCTGAGGATGTGGATGCCGATTGTCGATGCAACAAGGGAACGGGAACGGTTTGTGAAGCGTCCGAATGTGCTCAACAACGTCAAAATGATGCTTTGTATCAGGCTTCTTTGGGCGCGTCCAGTACGGCGGATTTCAATTTACAACAAATGGATAAGCGTTACCAAAACGTCACAAAGGCCGTTTCCGAAATCAATGAAGTGAGTACAATTGCGGATTTTGTGGGTAAGATGGGGCGGTTGTCTGTTTACGCATCGGATGCGGTGGCAAATATGATGACTTTGCAAACACATGATTTACGGGCGCAATCTTACCGTAATTTGGTGTTTGGTGGAATTAATCCGGTTGATTTGTCCAAATTAGGCAAAGGAGATAAAAAATGAGAAGATTTTTTGGGGTGATGGCTGTAATTGTTTGTTTGCTGTGTGGTAGGAGCGTGAGAGCCGTTGAAGAGATGGCGAATATGTGGACGCCCATCCCTATAGTGGATCCAGTTATGATTGGTGATTCAATCCGAGGACTTACTGCTAGTATTTTGGCATTAACAAAAGCAGGACCTGAGCCAGAATTGGGGGCTGTTTTGAATGTTCAACAACAAGAAGTTGGTGCTTTGGAAGATGGAGATGAGTCTTACCGTGTGGATGAGGGAACAGGATCTTCGGATGGATCTGGTGATTTGGCAATTTCTGCTTATGAGTATATGAAAGAGAAGGTATTTACAGATTCCAAAAAGACGCCTTATGCACCATTAAACCGAAAATTGTCGAATGGAGCCGATATGAAGAAGGTGGTCAAGGAAATGTTCTTTATAGAAAATGAAGCAGATAATACGGAAGCAAAACAGGCCGAAATTGTGAAAAACAGGACGGAATATTTAACGACCGTTGGTAAAGAATATACAAGATTGGCTTATGAAATGCACAAAAAAATTGCTGATGATATGTCAGCGGTTAGTGCAGATATCAACGGAAATGGTTCTATTGGTGCAGTTGCAGGTATGGATCAAACATGGAAGGCTGTCAATAAGGCGTTGATTGCAGATATCGGAATGCAAATTCAATTGATGGAGTTGGATGCGGCGAAATTTTTATCTGTTCAACCGATCATGATTATGTCGGAGAATCGTCCAGAAACGAGTAATCAAGGATCCAATGATTAGGAGGTATGTGATGAAAAAGTTATTATTAGGTTCGTGTATCCTTTCTTGCTTGTTGTTAGTGGAAATAGGTGGATATGCAACAGCTGCAGACAGTGTTGCGTCGGACAGCAAAACAACGGGCGCATCGACAAGCCGTGCAACACAATACACCGATGCAAACAGTGGTTATGTGAAAAATTCTTCAGAGGGGATGAATAAAACAAAAAATAATCCGAAAAGCGAAGAAGGTGCGGATCCTGTGTCAAAAACGGCAAAAGATGCTGATTATTCGCCAGATGCAGGGAATAAAGCCGCTCAAGTTGATATGGGAATTTCAATTGCTTCTGCGGCGTTAGGTGTTGTAGAAGCTATTATAGGTGCAAGCTTAGACCAGATGATAAGAGAATGGGTTACGACTGAAGTGTTAAGCATTGCAGTGAGCCCTGAAGTTCCTCTTCATAACGAATCAATAGCTTTTGGTTGGGGACTTCAATTTAACCCAATTGCAACCGCCGTTACCCTTGGGCATGCGGCTGTAAATAAATTTATGCGAGATGCGACAAATATTACAGCTTCGTTCACTGGGGCTGAAGGTTTTGTGACAGATAAATGGGTGGGGCCTCATCCAAGGAATACAACAACGGCCATTATGGGGGATATTAGTGTTACATCCGAGAAATTTGATGCGTTGACATTTGATCCAAAAGAATACGAAGGTTTGAAAGATGCTGATAAAGCTTCTGCGCGCCAGTTGATGGATTATCGGTCTGAGCAGTTAATTCAGGATCAACGTTCATTGTCAAATGTGGCTACTGCGCAATGGGGTATTTTGTATCGTGCACAACAACGTTCTATCAAAGGATTGGCCGGTGCATTGGAATTGAAGTCTCAATTGACAGCACTGGGTGAGATCGAAAAAAAGATTTCGGCTGATTATAAAAATAAACCAAGCGCTTTGAATACGGTGGCTTCACGTCGTGCTTTATATGATGCCTTATTGTTATTAAAAATGAATGTAATGGCTGCGCGTACAAAATTGCGTTCGGAAACTTTGGAATTGGATTTCAAGCCGATGACAAGGGAGCCTGAAATTATGGAGGACGATGAAGATCCAACCCCTCAGAATGTACCGGCTGGTCCACCTTTGTCACCAAAGGAAACTCAGTAGTAAGGGAGAAAGCTCATGAAAAGAATATTGTTTTTTGGCGTGTGTTTTGTTGCTTTGTTTAGTACAACAGCTGAAGCGTTGCGCTTTGGTACGACGCCAGTTGTGCCGATTGAAATGAATACCTTAACGAAGTTTTTGCCGTCACATAATGAGGCTTTGGATAAAGCCTTAGAAGTACATAATTTGATGACGGAATTGCCGTCTATACAAACTATGGCCGAGCAGCAAGAAAAGATGAAAAAAGAATCTCGTAAGATGAAGAAATATTTCGAGAACTTATTGAAATGCAATGAAAAGCGTTTTGGTCGTTTTAAAAATTCAAAAGAGATTTTGAAAAAGGTACGGGCCGCATATCAAGAACGCACGAAAGATTTAAAAGATGACGAGGGATATTATGCAGAAGACAGTATTGTACCTCGTTCTTTGGCTGAACGTGGCTATCTATGGGATAAAAAAAGGGACATTGAACAAGAAATCATGACGGATGCTTTGACCAATGGCCGTAAGTGGGGCGGTGAGTTGGTTAACAGAAAAAAACAAGATGTGCCAGAAGATATGAGAATGAAGATGACTGGTACTGGCTTAGAAGAGCTGATGCTAGCAGAAGATAGTACAAAAAATGCAGATGTTGCAGAAATGGATATGGATAAGACCTTGAAGCAAATGCAAGAATCCTTTATGAAGCGGTTGGCTGGTGTTGGATTGACTTTTCCGGAATTTAATCCGGCCCAAACGACGGATATCAGCAAAGTTCGCAAAGAATTGAAAGAGTTAAAAGATCAATATATTGTTGAGGCAAAAGAATATATTGTTAAGTTGGATGAACAAGATGCAGCGCACCCACGAGCGGTAGCAAAACGCGCGGCAAGAACACGTAATAAGGCGCGAGTTTTAACGAATGTGAAGGAACAATTCCCAGAGGCATTTGCCGAGATGGAACAATTTGATCAACAAACACCGCAGCAACAGCAACTGGCTGTTATTAATGCGTTGGAGAAAGATGCAAATGGAACAGTTTATTTGACCGAAACAAATGCATTAGAGGTTGATCAACGTATCAGCGAGGCAAAAGCAAATAAAGCGATGTTGAAAACTTTTACCGATATGGCGGATGATATGTTGGAAGAAATGCGTTCAAAAAGGCCAGAGCAAGAATTTGATTTCAGTGTTTGCTCATAAGGAGAATTTGAATGGCCAATTCAGGAAGAACACCTTGGCAATTGACACGCCTGCTGATGATTCTTTGTTGGCTATTGTGGATTATAACATTTTTTATAACGGTCACTTTGTTTCAGGCTGTTCTGCAGATTCACGTTGTATCGCAAGTTCTTCAAAACGTGGAAAAAAGCTTTATGTGGTTTAGCCAAGATTTAGTTCGAGCCACGCCGTTGAATGTTGTTGATCGGGGGCGTTTGGATGAAATGTTGGTACGGTATTATTTGGAAATGAGGTATTCTGTGATTCCTGATCGAGCCGAAATGGAACATCGTTGGGGTGAGAATGGTATTGTGGCATATTTGTCCAGCCCTGCTGAATATAAGAATTTTAAACCAAATTCAAGTTTTTTTGACAAGGTTGATAATATGCAACCGAGTGTGGTGGATATTTTGAAAGTGGATCGCAAAGGTACCTATTTTACTGTTGACTTCGACGTCTATACTTTCGATGGATCCACAAATTGGAGAAAAGAACCACGGCGCGTTGTGGTACAATATACCTATGCATCGGGGCGTAAGTTGTTGGGGAAATCAATATCAAATCCATTTGGTTTTATTGTAACGCGGGTGGATGAATCTGACAGAAAATCGGTGACGCAGTAATTTTTTAATTGATAAAATTATTTAAAGTGTTAAAATGAAAATTATGAAGGGATAACAGAAAGGGTGAAAATGCAAAAAATAGTTTATACATGTTTGGCTGTAGCAGCCATTGTTTTGGGGGCTTGTGGAACGATTTATGAAAAAGCACCGGTTGGAATTGGCACGGAATATTCCGAGTTGAAAAAATCCCCTTGTGCATGTTTGGAGTTAAAGAAAGCACCAGAAGTGCCAGAATGGTTCTCGTAAATTAAAGTGAGGATGTATGGCGGATCAAGAACAAACGTCTTCTCATCCACGCAATGCGCGTGAGGTTTTGCAAGAAGAGCGCTATCTTTGGATGGCGCGTGCGTTTGTTGTGATGATGGTTTTGGCCATTATTTGTGATGTGATTTTGTTGATCGCTTTGGCAAATGTGACGCCTGTGTTACGTATTCAGCCATTTTATTTGGAAATTCAAAACAAAGACCAACAAATTGTTTCGGTAAAACGTCCCTCGCTTGAAACATTGAATTCGGATACCTTAAAAGAATCTTTGGTTCGTCAGTATATCTTGTCGCGTTTTGGTGTGGGGTCTGATCTGACGGAACTGGAGGAAAGATGGGGACCCAAAGGGCCTGTGTTTTGGATGAGTGATCAATCTGTGTATGATGAATTTGTTCAAAAACAATCTGTTCCTGCTCAAAATAAAGCTCGTAAAGATAATTTTATTCGTGATGTGCGTGTGTTAAGTGTGAACAAAACGCATGATGGTGGGCCGATGGGATCGGATATGTGGCAGGCTGAATTGGAATTTCAAGATACCGACAGAACAACCACCAAACCGATTATTTCTAATTGTGTGGCAAATATGGCCACTGCTTTTCGTCCAACAAAACCCGGTTTGACATGGTCAGATCGTCTTAAAAATCCACTTGGTTTTGTTATGTTGGATTTTGGTATTAAGTGTACCCAACAAAAAACGAAAAAATAATATTTTTTTACTGGACTTTCTTTTTGTTTTTAGATAAGCTGAAATAAAGCGGTGTCTAGACATAAGGAGGAACCGGTGAAAAAAAAGATATTTTTTAGGGGAGTTTTGCTTGTTTTAACAGGGGTTTTAGGGGCCTTTGCTTTGCCAGCTGTTGCTCAAATGAATTTACCAACAGATCCTCAAGCTCAACAAGTAGCAGATGCTATTGCTGGCGCTTCGGGGGAATATGATGAGGTGAATTTGGATTACATCCACCCACTTGGTATGCAACAAAAAGCATGGAATAATCCTTTGGCACATATGGGATCTGGACAAAGTAAACCAGGTTATTCGAAATATAATTGGACACCAGACACTGTGTTGCCTGTGCGTTTGCGTGAAGGAATGATGACTTTGATCAATTTGCCAACATGGGAGTTGATTGAAAAAGTTCATATTGGCGCGCCGGAATCATTTAATGGGGAAGTTGTTTCTCCAAACTCAATGCTTTTATATGCTGATCCTTCGTATTTGGGCGTGGATGGAAATATGATTATTTTTGGTCGATCCGGCAATCGTTATGTGTTCTATTTGCGTAGTGAGACATTTAACACAGATAAGATTACACAATCTGTTGTGGATGTGTTGGTTGGACCACGTTGGACACCCGTTGCGGATGGGGGACAAATGGTTAATGGCAGTGGCGCTTCTTCTATGGCTTCAATGCCTTTAATGGCAGCTGGTTCACCGATTTCGCGCGGTGTCAGTGGAGGAAGTTCTGCAATGGCAGTTAATTTGGCAGACGAATGGAAAAATAGCGTGCCAATGGATCCAGAAGCATTGAAGTTTGATTTGGATATGTTTTTACCAAATCCAGATGATGTAGATATTGCCCCAGACAATGTGTGGCGTGATAATATCTTCACATACATTGATTTGGGACCAAAGGCATTAACAATGGTACAACGACCAGTTGTGAGTTTGATTGTTCAAGATACAGAGGTGCCCGTCGGATTTAGAACACGTGGTCCGAACAGCCGTTTGATTGTTGTAGAAGCTATTGGTGATTTGGTCTTGCGAAATGGCCAAAAAGTGATTTGTATTAAATTGCGTCGTGATCCCGCGGCTGGTTTGGAATATACCGATTATTCCGGCTTTAATGAAAAACCATATGCTTATAACCAGCAATTACCTGTTCGGGGTCAAGATTTGCCGAACCCAGAAGTAACGTTGTATGGTGGTACTGTGTTACATGGTCAAAATCCATATGCTCCAGCGCAAAATGGTGGCACAATGAACTTGGCTTATGCCACAGAAACAGGTGGTATGAATCCGTATGCGGGTGCAATTAACCCATATTGTGATGATACAACGGGGGCTAATCGTTGTGGTGGTACAGCCGCATGGCAACCAATTCACGCCATTCCAAGTAATGTGCGTAATTCGTCTGCAGCCCATGCAAATATTGATGCAATTCAAGCAAATCGAAATGTGATTATGCCAATTGCCGCAAAAGAAAATATTGCATTGGAGTTTGGTACAGCTGCCGAAATCGCGGATTTGGAGAAATTGTGGGAACAGATTTATTCCAACAATGCTGATTTATTGGCTGGATATGATCCATATTATTCCGCAGATACATCAGCAACGGGTGATATGGTTGATTTGTTCCGTTTGCGTGTTGGGACTGTCAAAGATGCCGAAACGGGTGATGCGTTATGTCGGAAATTGGGGCGTCGCGGTTATTCATGTTCGGTGGTCAGAATTAAATAGGGTGTAGTATGGCTGGTAGTCACGAGAGTTTATCAGAGCAATCAAGACGTAGAACCTCATGGATTTTATCTGTGTTGGGGTTGATTGTGTTAATTCTCTTTGTGGCGGTTTTGTGCTCGATGCGCAAAAAAAGCACTCAGGTTGTGCAACGCGAGGATCGTCCAAGTTTTGTTGTTCAATCAACATTCGGAGATGACTCAGATTTCAGTGGAACATTACCTGAATTTGGTGTGCGTAATGCCCAATTAGTGGTTACGCCTGATAATGTTGATTTGTCACAGGTTGTTTTGGGATCTCAAGCAGAAGCTGCCTTGGTATTGCGCGCTGAAAATGGTCCTTTAGTCTTTTTGCAAAAATATCTTGCAGAAGCGCCAGAAGGTGGCTTTATGTTGACTGGTCCTTGTATGGAAAAAACACAATTAGAAGAGGGCGAGGAATGTTTATTGAAAGTAACTTGGGCACCTATTACAGTTCAAACTATTCAAAACACATTGACAATTGTATGGCGAGAAGATAATGCTCGTGTGTTTCAAGATGAAAGAACGCAGATTCAATTGAAAGCCAGCTCGACAGATTCCAAGGAATGTGTGTGCTGCGAAATTGAAAAAGACAAAGATCCAAAGGTGCCACGTAAGGTAGTTGGCATTGATGGTCAAGAGCGTGAATTAAAAGATGGCGAAAAAGTTGTTGGCGAAGTTATTTTGGATGAAGAGGGAAATGTTGTCGCGATTGTTGAGCCAGAACGTGTTGCTTTGGGCTTGAACAACGAATATTTGGGCCGTGTGACGGATCGTCGGACGGTTGAAGATAAAAATGGCGAAGTGCTAGGACGGTTATTGGGAGATGACACGCTGGTTGATTCTGAATTTAACGTCCTGGGTGCCGCTGTCCCATTGGTTTCTGTGTTGGATGCTCAAGGCGTTGTTATTGGGAAGATGGTGGCCGATGATGATGGAGCTCGTGTTGTGGATGCGGAAGGAAATGTTATTGGTACACCTCGTGTAGATAAATCGGTGGTGGATAAAGCTGGTTTCCAAATTGGTATGTTACGTGATTGGGGCGCAGCGTTGGATTTATCGGGTAATTACATGGGTGTGATTTTACCAACAGCCGCGGTTATTGGTACAGATAAAAAGATTATGGGCTACATCCAACAAAACGGTTTTGTCACAAATGATGCAGGCGCTTTGGTGGGCGGAGTGGTCCCCAAAGGTGCGGGTGTTGGAACTGGATGTCGTTCATATGGAACAGTTGCATTAACGGGCCAAGTCAAAGATACATATGGTCAAGTGATTGGTCGTGTGTTATTGGATGGGGCTGTTGTTGATACGAATTTCAACGAAATCGGTTCTGTTGTGAATCAAGGTTTGATTGTCAACATGAAGGGAGATGTTGTTGGTTTTGTCAATTCTGAAGGGAAAGGGGTTGATGGTAAAGGTAATTTGATGGGCTGTGTTTCGCCAAATGGCATGGTGGCTGCTGGGAAAAAGGTTGTTGGTGGTGTGATGCAAAAAGGATATGTAACAGGTGAAACTTGTGGTGTTCTTGGTTCTGTTTATCCAAATGCTCAGGTGATGTCTGCCGAGCTACGTGAGATTGGTAAGGTGCGTGCTGATGGGTATGTCATTAATGGTAATAACAAAAGAATAGGAGTTGTTGTGCCGCATGGAACAGTTTTGGCTGAAGGATGTCGTTTGGTTGGCGTGATTTCTGTCACTGGACAAGTATTGAATCAACAAAATATGTCTGTTGGGTGTATTAATATGGAGAAGAAAGCGATTGATACCGAGGGACGAGAAGTCGGCAAAATTACGCCAACAGGCCCTGTTTTGGCAGCAGATGGTTCTTTGGTTGGTCGTGCACGGTATGATGGTCGCATTGTTGATAAAACAGGCAAGATTATTGATTGCGTGAGTCCAGAAGGTACAGGAGTTGGAACCAAACGGGGCGTTGTTTTGGATGAAAATGGTTTGCCAACAGGATGGACTGCTTTGGCTGGGAAGTGTTATAATGATCGCAACGAAGAAGTAGGGACAATCGCTTTTAACGGATGGGTTTCGGATAAAGAAGGTAAAATGATCGGTTTTATGCCTGCAGATGGTGTTGTATTTGGATTGGATGGTGTGGTCTTAGGAAGCTATAATCAATTGATGGGAACTGCAACCGATACAAAAGGTGATCCGCTGGGACGTGTGATGCCGGATGGAACTGTGTTAGATTCAGATGGGCATAAGATTTTGGGATCTTTAATTCCTGAAAGTGCAACGTTTCTTAGTTTGGATGGCTCTGTTTTAGGAACGTTAAATTATGAAGGTCGATTATTAAATGAAACAGGACAATCTGCAGGGCGTGTTTTATCTGATGGTGCCGTGTATAATGCCGAAAACGTTTTAATTGGTGGCGTGATTAGATCTGGGATTGTTTTGGCGGCTAATGGATCAGAGGTTGGATTTGCCAATGTCAAAGGGGATGTTTTGTCAAAAGGAACACGTATTGCCAATTTATTGCCCAATGGATTGGCTGTGACGCCGGATAATCGAGTGTTAGGTCGTTTGTGGGATAATATGACTGTTGCCGTGTCGGCTGGTGGTGTGATTGGCCCAGTTGTGCTGCGCGCGACTTCTGGCGATAACTCGACATATCAGGCTGCCGTGTATGATAGAAATGGTAGTTATGTT
This sequence comes from Alphaproteobacteria bacterium, assembly GCA_045660045.1. Lineage (GTDB taxonomy): Bacteria > Pseudomonadota > Alphaproteobacteria > CAAHEQ01 > UBA3637 > UBA3637. The sequence continues at coordinate 57,344 of JAZRDB010000013.1, forward strand.
GGAGCGATGTCTGGCTATGGTGTTTTGTTGAACAGTGATGGGCGCTTGGGCGGCATTGCTTTCCCTGTCACAATGGTTGTTAATATGGACCATGAATTAATTGGTTGGGTTGGCTTTAGAGGGATGGTGATAAATGCAGAAGGACAAGTCATTGGTCAATTAAGTCAAAATGGTTTAGTGATGAACTCGACAGGAGCGATTGTTGGAACAGTATTATCTAAAGGAACGGTTGTTGATGGGCGTGGTGGTTTTGTGGGGCGTGTAGCTGCTAATGGTGGTATCTATAATGGGTCTGGCGCAACAGGATTGTTTGTCGGTCCGCAAACCTATATCTTTAATGAAGATATGTCCATCAATGCTCGTGTGTTGAAAGATGGTTTGGCGATTGATTCCTCTGGTCAAGTGTTGGGTTGGACTGGTTTTACTGGGCAAATAATGAATTCAGAACGGGCATTAGGGGCGGTTGCCTTGGATAATCGTGTGACAAGTACCGAAGGTGAACTGGTGGCAAGCTATGTTCCATTGGGTGCGCCATCTATGCATGACGACGAAAAAATGTGCGCGGTTGTTGCAGAAAATGGGACGGCGGTTTCGGCAAGCGGACGTGCTATCGGAACAGTTATGGCTCCTGATTATGTGGTGCAAAACAATATTATTGTGGGACGCATTCATCCAAGCTCGTTGTTTGTTCGTAATTTGACAAATTCAAGTTTAATGGGAATTGCAGATTTAGATGGTATGGTATATCGTGCCAATACGGCTCGACAATCTGGTACGATGGAAATGAACGATTTGGTTGTTGATTCAACGAAAAAAGTTGTTGCAGGTTTGGTTGGTACAGGTTTTGCAACATCCAACAACTTAAAGTCTTTGGGACGTGAAAATTATACTGGTTCTGTATGGTTAGCTGGCAAAGTGATAGGATCAGCGTCGGCAATTAATGTGGTTGAACAAGGTGATTCAATAACAGGTGGCATTTTTGAACCCGCGGTTATTGTGGATCGTAATGGACTTGAAATCGGTCGTTCGGATGCGTTGGCGGCTGTAACAGATAAGACGGGCAAAAAGATTGCTTCTCGGATGGCATTTTATTCCGCTTTAACTCCAGAAACTTTGTGGGCTGGTGGTCCTATTCGAACGGGTGCCGTGATTGATGACTATGCGCGCAAAGTTGGGACGGTTGCAGGAGATGGTTTAATTATGGCCGGAAGCTCATTAAAAGGACGCATCTTGTCGGATGGTAGTGCTGCGGCAGTTGCCAATAAATCTGTGTATAATCCCATGCCTTATACGGGGCATTTAGTGACCCAAGGTTTGCCGATGGGATATAATAAGGCAGTTTTGGGTCGGACCACTATTCAAGGAGATTTATTGGATGCCTCGGATAAGGTTATTTTCCAAGAACTGGACGATGCTTCCATCTTGGGCAAAGCAAGGCCGTTGGAAGGTATGGTATTGCCATTCAGACCGGCCGTTTCTCAAAATAATACATTATTGGGTGTGTTGGACGGAAGTGGAAAAGTTGTTGATCACGCAGGCAATGAGATTGGGCCAGTTGTGAGCAATGGTGCGGTCAAGGGCGATCATGAGTTGAAAATTTTAGGATCCTTAATTCCAGAAACATTGGTGGTAAATGAATGTAAGGTGATTGGTCAAACGTCTTATAATGGTGAAGTCATTAATGGTCAAGGTAATACAATTGGTCGTATGCAGGCGGATCAGTGGGCTGAAGATCCTCAGGGCAAACGTTTGGGCCGCTCTGTGCGCCATGGCCCAGTGATGAGTCCAACTCATCCAGCGATTTATTTGGGTCGCACAATGCCAGATTCAACTGTTGTTGATACAGATGGTGCAATGTTGGGATGTGCACAAAATGATAAGATTGTGAAAGATGCCAATGGTAATATGTTGGGCGCTGTGATTGACCGTGGTCCCGTGTTTAACAAAGCAGGCGATATGTATGGTCGTGTGGACGCCATGGGACGTGTGATTGGCGTGGATAATGAAGTGTTGGGATACATTATCGGAGATGGAACGGATCGTGCTTTTGATTTCAATGGAAATGAAATCGGTCGGATGGTTTCTAAAACAGATGAAATTTTATTTGATGAAAATGGTAAATTTATCGGTACGTTTGATTTAGAGGGATATCGTAAAGATGCAGACGGTAACATTTTGTTCCGCGTGGGTAAAGATGGTACACTTTATGATAAGTGGGGTAATCCAATCGGCAAATTGGGCGATGGCATGGATTACATATACTTGTATGATATGCAAGATAAAATTGTGGGTCGCTTGAATGGGTGTGATTTGCAAAAATTGCCAGGTAATGAAAAAATGGGTTCTATTTTGGCGAATGGTGATATTCGTGATCCAAATAATGAATTAATTTTAACAACCAGTGCGGATGGTAAGGTGTATAACCCAGATGGGACACAATACGGTCGCTTTGCCGGTGTTGGATTGGATTTGCGCCGTTGTGGTTTGTCTTCTAGTAATGTTGGAGCTGGTCGCAAAATTACATGGGGAACAAAACAATACAACATTGATGATGGTGGTATGATTACAGACAATACGGGAAGAGTGGTTGGTAGTTGGGATGCCGTGAATAATCGTCCTTATATTTGGGATACCGCAGGGGAACAAAATGAACTACGAGAACCACCTCCTGCACCAAAAGTTCCAAAGATTCCATCTGAAGTTCGTGCTACATTTGACGATTTGCAAAAGAAGCGTCGTGCCCAGATGAAGGAAAAAATAGGTGGTCAACCTGCAATCATTCCTGGCCCTGAAATTTTGGCTCGTGCCAAAGGCCACAAGGATAAAGATTGGTCCTCGGTTGGAACCAATAAGAGTAATATTTCTACATGGCCAGTGGATATGTCCCGAGTGTTGTTAGCTGATAAAGCAGTACCGGCTGTTTTGGTGCGTTCAATAGATTCTCGTTATCCAACAGTGCCTGTGACAGCTATTGTAGAGCGTCATATTTATGCGGAAGCCGGTCGTAATATCTTGATCCCAGCTGGTAGCCGTTTGATTGGCCAAGCAACATCTAAAACTGGTATCTTTGGTTCTGATCAGGCCGCTAAGATTGACATATCTTGGAAACGATTGATTAGACCAGATGGTGCTGCGTTTAAGTTTGAAGCCGTGTCTGGTGATGCACAAGGGCGTGGTGGCGTGGCTGCCTATTTGGATTTGCAGTTGATGAAAAAGTTTATGTTGCCGTTCGTGTCTACAATTGGGCAATGGCCAATCTTGAAGGCAACTGAATTGAATGAGAAAGACAGCGTAGCTTCTACAACACAAAACTCTTCTGGTGGAACAACGTCTCAAACGGCGGCATCGCAAACGCGGACCGCATTTATTGACAATTTCAAAGAAATGTGGGAGAAGTTGATGGAAATGGCAGAGGAAGTGCCGAATATTGTATATGTGCCATCTGGCACGCGTTTGACGGCTTTTGCTAGCGAAGATTTATGGCTACGTTCTGTGGAAGACGATGAAGAGGCTATGAAAAAAGAGTTTGGTTTCTCGCCTAGCGCATTATTACCGAATAATGGTTCTTGGGTCAATGGACGTAAAGATAAAAATGATGGGGGGGGCTCTAAAAATAAAAAAGAAGATTCCGTTCCTTCGCCACCCCAAGAGGAGCCTATCTATGTCCCAGACGATATTGATGACAGGGTGAGAAAGCCGGTGAATCAGCAGCCCGAACAACCACCTGCATATTTCTAAGGAGCTAGCATGGGAACAAGACCTGAATCACAACGTATTTTAGAAATGGCTTTGAAACCGCTGTCTTATTGGTATGGCCAAGATAATGTGGAAGATGTGGCTGTGAATAATCCCGGTGGTATTTGGTTGCGTTTACGCGGACGTCATGCGCATCCATGGCATTATTATGAAGATCCAAAATTGACACGGGAATATTTACGCAACATTATGTATATCATTGCGAATAGTCAAGACAAACCGTTTGGAGATGAGGTTGGTGTGCCTGCTGTGTATACAGAATTGCCTGGGGGGCACCGTTTTGCAGGTATTATTGGGCAAAACGTGAAATATGATGACGATGATTTGGAAGGTGGTGTGGCGCTGGATATTCGCGTGTATAAGCCAGATGTGGATATTCACATGGATCAATTTGGTCTTGTTCAAGGCGGCCGCCTGCATCAAATCAACAAGCTCAAAAATGTGGAAGATCCAGATGATCCATATGAACGGTTATTGCTTTCAATTAAGCGTGGAGATCATATTTTAGTCAGCGGTGGTACGGCCACAGGTAAAACAACATTTTTGAATAACATGTTGAAGTTGTTGGATGAACATAAACGTATTATCACAATCGAAGATACACGAGAATTAATTGTACATCAAAAGAATCGAGTCCATTTAGTGTTAGCTCGTACTGAAGCAAATAACAAATTTGATTATGCGCAAGTGGTGGATTTAGTGGTGCGTTTTACGCCAGATGCGATTATCGGTGGAGAAATTTCCACAACAAATGCGGGCGCTATTTGGGAATTGATGAACTCGGGTCACGATAACTGTTTTGCGACTATTCACGCTGAAAGTCCGGAAGCGGCGTATCAAGCATTTATTTCTCGTATTATGCATACGAATCCGGCTTTGGATCAAGAAAAGACCCACAAAGAAATGCGTGAAAAGTTGCGCGTGGTTCAGATTAACCGAGATGGTAATATCCGTGCTATTACGGCAATTACGTAAGGGGGAATCTGATATGACAAAAGTATTAACCCTTTCAATTGCACGAACTGCAGATGGCAACAATTTGCCGCTACCAAGTTATTCCTCACAATATCATATGGGATTAAATTTACAAGCGGCTGTGCCTGCGGCGTTGCGTTTAGAACCTGGGGATCGTGCTTATGTGCCCACGGGGTTTGCAATCGGCATTCCAGATGGATATTGCGGTTTTGTTGTTAGTCAGCCCCAAATGGCCAAAGAGCAAGGGTTAATTGTGTTGGATGGGCCACAAGTTGTGCATCCCGCTGATCGTGGTGCATTGTTTATGTTGTTGCAAAATATGTCTTCTCATGTGGTTGTATTGCATCGAGGGGACGTGGTGGCTCAGTTGATTGTTGAACCTGTTGTTCAAGCGGTCTGGAACGATTTAAGTGCCTCTAATAATGTCATGGGTGGCACAATAAAAGCGACAGATGTCGTAGTGGATTCTACACAAATGGCAGAGGAAGAAGATGATAAGAGTAAAATGAAGTCTTCAAGACGTGTGTATAAAGATCCCCGCCATCGTTTTTCAGAAGAGGATGAGAATGAAGAAAAGTAGGGTTTTATTGTTGGCTCTGTGTTTGTTTTCTAGTGTTGTGATGGCACAAGAAAAAGGGTTCTATTCTTTGGGATCGGAGAAGGTAAATTTGCGTGCGGGACCCGCAGAACGTTTTCCCATCAAATGGGTTTATCAGGAAAAACATTATCCATTGGAAGTGATTGATAGTTTCGAGCATTGGCGTCAGGTGCGTGAGGCCGATGGTACAATTGGCTGGGTGCATGAAAAAATGCTGAAAGAAGCACGTTATGTTTTAATTCAAGAGGAAGATAAACTGCTATCCAGCCCGTCTGTTTCGGGTAAAGTGGTGGCTTATGTTCAACCAGGAGTCATAGCCCGTGTTCATTCGTGTCCGTCGGGTGATTATTGTTTACTGCAATTTACACATGAGGACAAAAAAATCGAAGGATGGTTTCCACGCCGTTTTGTGTGGGGACTTTATGATGGCGAAGTCATCGAATAATTATTTACATGTATAAAAAGCTGTGGATGGATTGACCAACTTGCAAGAAAAATGTTGTTTTTCTTCGAAAACAGCTTTACGTTTTGTTCGAGCACATGCTTGTTTGGCTAATTCCTGAACGGACTCTTCGTTATGCCACAGCGGATTATAACAAATTGCAGGACGATCATTGGATGATTGTCCAACGGTAGGAATCTGTCCGGCTTCGCGGCGCATGTCTTCGAATGGTTCAAACTGAGAACATGCGGTTAGCAAAGTTGTCAATAAAATCACAGTTTCTTTTTTCATTTTTCCAAATGCACCACCCGTTGAGGAAACGGAATTTCAATGTTGTTTTTCTTGAAGGCATCCCATATAGTGAACATAATGCGACTCTTGGTTGCCAGCCCTTTTGTCACGTCTGTGAATATACCCCGTAGTTCAAATTGAACACTGCTGTCTGCAAAATCAGTCAACAAAACAAACGGAGCAGGATCTTTCATTAGGCCTTCATCTTTTTGAGCGATTTCTAATAACAATTTCTCCACAAGGCGTAAATCGGAGTCATAAGAAACACCGACAGAAATGACCATGCGGCCCAAGGAATTGCTCTTTGTAACGTTTTCCAGGGCGTTTGAAAGAACGTCTGCGTTTGGAATTAAAACGTTTGTTTTTGAGAACGTCTCCAATTCTGTGGAACGAATATGGATGTTTTTCACGATGCCTTCGTGTCCGCTCACTTTAATCCAATCGCCTTTGCGAATGGGCCGTTCAAACAAAATCAATAAACCAGAAATAAAATTATTAACAATGTGTTGTAGACCAAAGCCGATACCAACGGATAAGGCACCTAAAATCACGGCAAGGCTTTGTAAGTTGACGCCAAGAAGCGATAAACCGCCCCATGCGGCAATGACCCAACCTAAATAGCCTAAAAGGGTCACAAATGAATAATAAACACCTTTATCGATCTTGTCATGACCTTTGATCCATTTAATCATTGTGCGTTTTATAACGCGGAAAATGGTCAAGATAACCCAGACAAACAAAATAGCCTTTAAAATGGCGGCATAATTGATTTTACTCCACTTAAAGTCTGGGAAAATGACCGCAACAGTTTCGGGATGCACAATCGCATAGCCCACTAAACCCAATAAAATAGCCCAAACAATCACATTAAATAATACAGTCAACCATGTGGGCATCATAAACGGTTTGCGTGCTCTTGGTTCTTTTTCCATTTTGTCTCCTCTTACAAAACTTAGAATAATTATTCGGCAGAATCAGTGCCCGCCAAGCAAGCCTCAATCTTTGCCTGAGCTTCCGCTTCAGGAATGCCATGGATAACGGCATATTCAGGTGCCAAACGCCCCATTGCTTTTTCATAAAGTTGACGTTCGCTGTATGTTTGCGTCGCAATGGTGGGATCTTTGTAGAGTTCGCGAATGACTTCTGCTAAGGCCACAGGATCGCCGGATCCAATTTTTGCGGTATACTCAGCGGAACGTTTGCTCCATTGAACACGTTTGGCTTTGGCTTTTTTGCGTAATACTTTTTCGACGGTTTCCATCATCACGGGTGTCGCCACTTGGCGTAAGCCCTTATCCAAGGCTTGATTTGATGGAATTTTCATGGTCATTTTATCTTTTGTAAAATGAATGGCTATTAAATCTAGGTCTTGCCCAGCAACGGTCGTCGTTTGTCGCTCTGTCACTTGCCCCACACCATGCGCAGGATAAACAACAAAATCACCGGGATTGAATGTATAATCTTTTGACATCATTTCTCCGTTTCATTTTCGTTTTCCCTCAACGATAAACAGTGTAGCACATTTTTCGGGGAAAAACTAGCAAAAAAACACCAAAGAACAAAAAATTTTTGAAATGCCAGAAAAAGGTTGCTTTTTGCCTTAAAATTTGCTAAAATAACGCGGTGTATTGTATGGGGCCTGTAGCTCAGTTGGTTAGAGCTGTCCGCTCATAACGGATAGGTCGTGGGTTCAAGTCCTACCGGGCCCACCAAGTAAAGAAGTCATCGCGAAAGCGGTGGCTTTTCTTTTTATTTTGAATAATGAGGGTAAACCTAATAGGCGTGTCCAAAGATTTTTGCTTTATAAAATACCATCCACTAGCAAAAAACTAGTAAATTAGGCAATTTAAATGGGCAAAAAGTTATTGTGTAGGGTTTTTATTTGCAAAGAGCATGTCCCATACCAGCTTGACCATTGCGATCTGTTTTTCCCCAGTCAAGATAAACAAGAAATTGACTATATGTGCTGGTCTTCCAATAATCAGACGCGGTCCAAATTGTTGGAGCTCCAAATTCTTGAACTAAATTAACTAGTATTTGACTAATTTTATCGCTATTAGCACTATTATACCAATCAGGATGGGCTTCACATTCAACATTATTCCCTCTACAACATCCCCCCAGATCGTAGTTACCACCACTACCAGACGTTATTAGTGTATTGCTTCCACTGCTATAACATAAAAAATCTTCAATAGGAATCAGAGTTTTTCCTTGTTGTTTACACCAATTATTTGCTGCCCACCATGTCATATCATTATCACTCATTACAACATTTCCCAAACCAGCAATATAGGCTGATGTTCCCGAAATTTGCTCACATACCCCTTGATTCGGATAATTGAGACTCCATGGATTGTAGCTGTAATCCGTAGTTAAATTACAATAGCATGAACCATTTGAACAACCATCAATCTTTTCACAATCTTTATTTGATTGACAATTTGTCTCATTGTTCCAACAGACTTTGAAAGTATTTCCTTTATAATCTGTGTACTCTGTCGGTTCATGATCACAACATACATCCCAACCTTTAAATCCTATACCTGAATAAATTTTAGTTGTGCAACACCCTTGTTCATAATAAGTGAGTAAATTTTCATCCTCATCATACATATAATCCTCAAGCGTGCGATATACTGAATATGCACAGCACGCCGTACCTTTTACTTCCTCTTCGTCGCTATAATAACTAATATATGTTTTGCTCCCAAGAGGACAACATCCTCCAGCCCAATCATTTTCGGCTGTTCCGTATCCTATCGATCCGCTTGAATCACAGCACATTCCTTCATCCATATTGCCTTCTAAATCTTGATAACAGCATGTATTTGTATCGGGATTACAAACATTTCCTTCTCCGCAACAAACATCTCCGCATTTTCTATCATCTGGGCATAATGCCATACAAGCATTTACATCAGCAACGCAAGTTTGTGTTGTTGTGCACCAATACATACCTTCATCTTCACACACAGGTTTACTATTAGGACGGCAAATATTTCCATCCATTGTCCAGCCAGATTCACAGACACATTCTATATCAGACCATTCACTATGTTGGGGGCAAGATGTTTGAATATCGGCTTGATCTTCACCATTGTAATGTACACCAATAGAATCAACTCCGTTATAGGTGTGAGATTTATGGCTACCACCACCGAAGATTCCACCAAAAGCAAATGCAGATGTTGCAACCAATAACATTGTTGTGAAGAGTAAAGTTTTACGCATAGAGGCCTCCTATGTTGTTTATTTCTTTCATTAGAACATAAACCAACAATAAAATCAAGTTTTTTCCACGGTGGAAAAAAGTTAGTTGGGTTTGATATGTTGGACAAGGAAGGCGAGGCGTTTTAACTCATCTGGGTTGGCTTGCAACTCGTTCATTACCCTTCACCAAAAATGGAGAAACCCTTTGGAAACAAAGGGTTTTTCATGCCTAAAAAGGGGGTTTTAGGTGCATTTAGTTCTTCTTTAAATGTATAACCGAGATTTCAGACGGGGCAAGAAAACGCATTTGTGGGCCCCATTGACCCGCGCCACGCGATACATAAATTCGTTCTTTGGGATATAAACCCGCCAATAAATGGTGATTGCCAAGCCAACTGAAAAAATGAAACGGAAAGATTTGCCCGCCGTGTGTATGACCAGATACCTGTAAATCATAGGGCAAATCCATTGGCGTTGGTGAATGTGACACGAAAATCGTGTAAGCATTTTCGGGGATATTACTCAATGCTTCTTTTGCTTTGTTAAGGCCGCCAAAACGCTTTGTTGTTGGGATATCAGAAACACCAGCCACATAAAAATTTGGTGTGATGGCAATTTTTTTGTTTTCCACAGATGATAGTCCAATGTCTTCCAAGGTGCGCATGGCCGTTTGATACCCAATATAAAATTCGTGATTGCCACTGACGAAATAGACACCATCTTTGGCTTTTAGATTTTTTAAGTGACGAGTTGTATTTTTGATGATTCCCACATCATCATCAATAATATCGCCAGCCAATAAAACAAGGTCTGGTTTCAAAGCATTAGTTTTATCCACAATAGCCTTGATTTTTGATGGGGAAACAGTGCGACTGATATGTAAATCTGATAGAACTACAACTGTTTTTTCTTGCTGAATTTTGGGATTTGTTAATGTCAGGCGTTTGATCTCTGGGACTTTGGTACCCGCATACAAACTCCAACCTGTGCAGCCAAGGGCGATCAATATTGTCATCCAATTGATTTTACTAAAAATGGCGGGGTTAAATGGGCTGGGCGCCAATTTAATAAGATTGAGAAAGATCCACACAATGTCGCGCATGATAGTCAAAGCAAATAAAATGACTGCAAAAATGTAAATAAAGTATAGTGTATATTCCACAGCGGCAAAGTATTTACCATAAGTATTTGTCCAATCGCGTGAGGCAAATACAGGCAAAATGGCAATAATTAGTGACAAGAAAAACCCTAATATTTTTGCATATAAAGGTAAATTTGCATAGGCAAAATACCGCACGAACAAAGGCATTGTGACACATAAACCGAAAACAGAAATAATAATTGCGATTTGAAGATTCATTTTAAAATCCTTTCCGATCAAAGATAACAAAGAATATATAAAAATGCAATATTTAAGTATTTGACACAGTTGTTTTATTGTGCTACCGTGCTCTTATGACGATGCGAGATTATATCAGATATGTGCTATGGCGATTGGGTCGGCGTTCAACAGTTCCGGCAGCTTTTATCAACAATATGCCCATCCAAGAAAACAATGAAATTATGGTGGATATCAAGCAAGATGATTCTTTGTTTTTCGGAAAAGAGTTGAAAAAGCGCCCCGTGTTTTTGCGCATAAAAGCCTATCAGTTTTTAAAACAAGCTCAACGGCTTTTACCCAAGGGATGCCATTTTAAGATTTATTCTGCCTATCGTTCAATGGATGAACAAAGGGCATTATGGGATGAAGAATATACACTTCAAAAAAAGTTAGCACCTAATTTGTCTGATGTAGCGTTGGAGCGATTGGTCCGAGCACGTTATGCAGATCCACGACGTGGCTTTGGAGGTCATCAGACTGGTGGTGCCGTTGATATAACGCTTTGTGATGAAAAAGGTAAAGATTTTGATATGGGCACAAACTATTTGGAGATGACATCTTCCACATTAACCAACTCACACAAAGTCAGCCGGGAGGCACGTCGAAATCGTCGTGTGTTATATAAAGCTTTGACCTCCCAAGGATTCCAAAATTATCCTGCGGAATGGTGGCATTACAGCTATGGGGATAGAATGTGGGCTGCTTATCAATTACAAGACAAGGCAATTTACGGCTTAATTGAACAGAAAGAATGATTTATCCGTTCAGATCAGCTAATCTGGCCAAAACTTGTCGCAACACAAGAGAGCTTTGTTCAGGAGCATTTTTCCAAAATCGATTGTATGTTTCGTCTTGGTGATCCGATCCAACAACATCGCTGATTTGCCGAATGACCATCAATGGGCAATTGTATAAAAAACAACATTGTGCAATGGCGGCGCTTTCCATGTCGACCGCCAAGGCTTTGGGAAAATTGTTGTAAAAGTCAATAAAAATGATTGATATCTTTATTCTAATGTGATACGCTGTTCTCAAGTGAAGGGGGTTGCATGAAAACACGGCAGAAGAAAGTTCAAAAAAAAGCTGTCAGACATATTGTTAAACATGATCGAAAGATTGTGAAGGCGAGAGTTATTAAAAAGAAGATTTCCAAGACGCGCGCTCAGCAATTTTTGGATCGATATAATACGCAAAAGACGATTCGTGTTTTTGTGGCGGGAGGGTCTCGTTCGGGCAACAATCCAAACTATGTCAAAGAAGCGATAGCATTAGGTGAAGCCATTGGACGGCGTAATTATCAATTGACATTTGGCCTTTCGTCCCGTGGTATTATGGGGGCTGTCGCTCAAGGTGTGTTGGAAGTTTGGAAAAGAAAAGATAAAAAACTGACAAAACCGATTCAAGGTATTACAACGGAGCATTATCAAAAATTATATCCAGACGATACGTTGTTGGAAGAGTTGACGGACGTGATTGTGTCCCACACTTTGGAAGAAAGAAAACAAAACCTGTTGAGTGCTGATTTCGTTGTGTTTGCGCCTGGTGGTTTGGGGACTTTGGATGAGCTTGTTTATGATTGCATTGCAATGCAAGATGGATTATTGAAGGTAAAGCCCTTTATTTTGTTCAACGTGGATGGTTTTTTCCATCATTTGTTGGAGTATTTAAAAGACATAAATTTAAAAGGATTTTCGGATCAAATGCCGTTTATTGTTGTGGATAATGTGTATGAAATGGAAGTCGCATTTGCTATGATTTCGGCGTATCGAGCACGAATTCGCGATAAAAAACATGCGCGCAGAATTGTGGAAAAAATTATTCACGAATTGCCATATGTTATTGAGCAAAAGCGTGCCAATCCGTCAATGTCTGTTAGTGCATTAATACACAACAAAGACCGGGTTTTTAAGCATGCAAAGTTGGCAGCAAAACAAGCGTTGGCACGCAAAATTGAGACGGCCTATCTGAATAAAGAAATTCAAAGAATGTATGACAGATTGGCTACGACAAGCCGTGACACGGCCTTAGTTAGCCATAAGTTGGACAATTTAAAACAACGGATGAAGGATACGGGGATAGAGAATGGATTTTATTAATCTGCCAGTTTTATTGGCGGGTATTTTATTGACCATCAGCATTTTGACGAGCTTGGTTTCGTCACGTGTTGGTGTGCCGTTGATTTTGTTGTTTTTATGTATCGGTTTGACTGTTGGTGCTGGTAATTTTGAATTATTACAATCGTTACAACATCCAAAAATCGTGTTTTTTGTTGGTTCCATCGCATTAGCCATGATTTTATTTGATAGCGGTTTTCATACGCCGATGAAGAATTATCGAGAAGATGCAAAACCGGCGTTATTGCTGTCGACGCTGGGGGTTGCGGTGACAGCCTTAATTTTGGTACCATTCGTATATTGGATGATGGGATGGGAATGGTTGACGGCTTTTTTATTGGTGTCTATTATCAGTTCAACCGATTCGGCGGCGGTATTCTTTTTATTAAGATCTAAAGGGCTTTTGTTGAAAGAGCGGGTGAAGTCCACATTGGAAATTGAATCTGGAACAAATGATCCAATGGCAATTTTTTTGACATTGACTTTTGCTTTGTTAATTAAACAACAAATGACAGGAGATGTGGTGTCTTCTGGATATATTTTGTCTTCGTTTTTGACGCAGGCTCTGGTGGGTGCTGGGGCTGGTTTTTTACTCAGCGAAACGATTCGTTTTTTTGTGAATAAGTTCCGTTTGGAAACAGCGTTATACCCTATTTTTGTTCTGGGTTTAGCATTGTTTGGATTTGCGGTTTCTAATTTGTTGGGTGGCAGCGGCTTTTTAACATTGTATATTGCAGGATTGTTGGTGGGTAATAGCCGTATTCAAGCTTATACTCAGATTTCAAAATTTCAACAAACATTCACATGGCTTAGCCAAATCAGTATGTTCGTTGTATTGGGGTTATTTGTGACATTTTCTGGCTTGATGATGGTGTGGGCGCCCGCTTTTGCTATTTCTGCGGCGTTGATGTTTGTGGCGCGTCCTGTCATGGTGTTTTTATTGTTATCTCCGTTTAAATCGTATAATTGGGGCGAAAAGACCTTTATTTCCTTTGTGGGATTGCGTGGTGCAACAAGTATTTTATTGGCGCTGATTCCGATGGTGTTTAATTTGCCCTATGCCGAAGAAATTTTTAATGTGATTTTTGTGATGGTATTAATCAGCTTGGCCATTCAAGGTTTTGCTATTCCTATTGTGGGCCATTGGTGCGGGGTGGCATTGCCAATGTTGGAAAAGGATCCGGTGAAGACAGAAATTGATTTGCCAGGATTAACTGATAGCTCTTTGGTTATGTATGAAATGATGGAAACAACGCCGGCCGTTTTGGGTGAAAAGATCCCCAAATGGGCCAAACCTACATTAGTCATTCGCAATGGTGTTTCTTATCCGTCGGGCGCACACTTGCGTCAATTGAAAAAGGGGGACAAGGTATATTTGTTTGTGTCATCCGAATTGCAACGTCCTGTATTGGACAAGTTGTTTGGTGGCGGCGGTACGTCGGATAAAGGTGTTTACGGTGATTTTCCGATTGCGCCGACAACGACTTTTGGGGAATTGGAGTGGATGTATGGGTTGACAGTAGACAAAGGCATTCGAGATTATTCTATTGCAGAGCTGTTTGAGCAAGAGTTTTCAGATATTGAAGTGGGCGATCGATTGAGTTTAGGAGCCATTGAATTAGTCGTTCATGGATTAGAAAACGGTGTTTTGGCGGAAGTTGGAATCGACATAGATCCCGAATTTCGGCGTAAAAAGTCGTTTTTTGCACGTTTTAAACAGAAAAAAACAAAAAAATAACAAAAAAATGCATAAAAAGGCTTGCGTATTCAAAAAAAAGGTGTAAAATGGAATGGAGTTTAACTCGGGGAAAGGATGTTTTCATGAAAAAACTTTTATTATTGGCCTCAACTTTAGCTGGTTTTACAGTGGTTGCCGAAGCACAAGAAGCAACAACAATTAAAACCACAACAGTGCAATATCAAGTGCCGACATGTACGAATTGTCGGACAACGACTCAAGTTCGGACAACGTATCCAGAACCAGAGCCCGTATGTAATACATGTGCAGAACCAGTTGTGGCTCAACCTGTCATGATGAAAAAGAAAGAAAAAAGACGTGTGAAATGCAATGACAATCACGAATTGGGTATTCGTAACCCATTGTTTGTGTTGCGTGAAGGTCAATTCTCCATCCAAGAAGTGGATGGTGTCTTTAAGGAGCCAAAGCGCAAATTAAAGTCCATAGATCCTTTGACGGGAGAAAAAAATATCAAGGGTGAATATCGTGGGTATCAAGCGTATGGCCGTGTTGTGTATGGAATAACGGATAAATGGCATGTTCAGTTGTTTGGTGGTAAGAAATATACAATTCCTAAAACAAGTCAATATCGTAAAATGCAAGAGGAAATTGCTCATATAACCGGAGAAAAAGGCGATACCCATATTCCACATGAAAGCGGATATGATGCCAATATTGGAACATATTATCACGTTTTGGATTTGTGCCACTTGGATGTGATTGCTGGTATCGAAGGGACGTGGCATCGTGAAAAGACAAAGACCGGTTCTCAAATTCGTCGTATTAATGGTTGGGGCTGGGATCCAACGGTTACGATTGGTTCTAACTGGGGTTGGTTTACACCATATATTACCGCTGCTTATCGTTGGGACCATACGCACATTGTTAAAAACAAAACGACAGGCAAAAAGGAATGGGAGGATACTCATGGATACTACATCAATCCTGGTATCTATATCCAGCCAAGCAAATGGTATGCCATTGACTTTAACGTCCAAAAACAAGAACATGAAGAAGAACAATATAACCTTGGCGTGGATTATTATCCATACAAGAATATTGCGTTGGGTGTGCAAGTCAATACACGTCGTCCGTTTGGCGATCCAATGCATATGTACGGCGTTTCGGGTGTTGCGAAAATCGTGTTCTAATTGGATACAAAAAATTAAAACCGCTCCTTTGGGGCGGTTTTTTTATTTCATTTTTTGAAATGTTGCCAAGAAAAAGCCGTCTGTGTTTGTTTTGGCGAGTGACCATTGTTGGTGGTGAATCAATTGGAAATCGGGATGTGTTTTTAAAAAATGGCGCATTTGATGTTGATTTTCTGATTCTAATAACGAACACGTCATGTAATGTAAATATCCTTTTTGTTTTGTGAATATACAGGCTTTGTCCAAAATATCGGCTTGCTTTTGAGCAAGGGCACGCACTTGTTTTTGTGTCAGCTTTAAACGACCATCAGGATTGCGTCGCCATGTGCCAGAGCCAGAGCAGGGTGCATCGACAACCACATGATCAAAAAGGCCTGTTGGGTGTAAATTTGTGCTAATAATCGATATATGCGCACGCAAAGCCCTTTTGGCTAATTCCATCAAACTTATTTTGGAAATATCGTGTGCCACAATTTTGCCTTTATTATGCATCATTTGGGCAAAGCATAATGATTTGCCACCCGCTCCTGCGCAATAATCCAGAACGGATTCCCCAGGTTTTATATTCGTTGCTAACGCGGCCAATTGGGAACCTTCATCTTGAACCTCAATTAAGCCGTTTTTAAATTCTGGTAATACATTTAAGTTGGTGCGCTTGGCCAAAATAAGCCCCAAAGGTGATAGCGCTGTTAGGGTTGAGGCAATGCCCTTATCGGCCAATTGGTGTTGTATTTGGATGCGATCACCATTGATGCGTAAGACGGTGTGTGCTTCTGCTTGCATGGCGTCTAATTCCTGTGCGGGAATTAATTCCCTTAACCATTTTGGTGTGGGACAGCTTTTAATTGTTTTCCAAACAATATCTGTTAAAGCACGACGATCCTTTGATCCAATGTAACGGCGTGCACGTGTATAGGCGTTGATAACTTCGTTGGCGGGACGATTTGTTGCGTTAATTTCGGTTAAAAGCTCGTTGGCCGCAACTTGAATTTGTTCTGGTTTCATTGTTACCCCTTAAAACCCGTTGCAACGACGTAGAATTCAGATGAATCTTTCCGGCTTGCATCTGGTTTGACATGTTTAACAACCTTAAAATCGCGTTTCATTTGTGCTAAAAATGTGTTTTCTGTACCCCCTTGAAAGATTTTGGCAATGAACACACCATTGGGGTTCAAAACTTGTACAGCGAAAGCATAAGCCATTTTTAAAAGGTTCATAATGCGCAAGTGATCCGTCATATGGTTACCTGTGGTGTTGGCGGCCATATCGCTCATAACAATATCGGCCTTGTGACCGCCCAATAAATCCTGTAAAACCTGAGGGGCCTTTTCATCGGTAAAATCCATTTGTACCAATTTCGCGCCAGCAATAGGATCGGCCGGCAATAAATCCATGCCAACCACTAACGGATTGTTTGGAGAGGAATGGACGGCTTTAACGGCAACTTGTGTCCATCCGCCAGGTGTACACCCTAAATCAACAACACGTTTGCCGGGTTTAAAAAAGTGAAATTGCTTGTCCATTTGTTGAATTTTGAAAGCTGCACGTCCCCGAAAGCCTAACCGATGAGCTTCGACCACATAGGGATCATTCATTTGGCGTTGCAGCCAGCGCGTGCTGGATTCTGAACGCTTTCTGTCTTTATGTAGTTTTGTTTTAAGAGGCCTATTATTAAATTGCATAGTATTATTATACAAGAAATAAGGATTTTTGTCAAAAAAGAAAACCCCTCAAAAGGTGAGGGGCTTTCATATCTTTATTGATTCTTATTTTTTGGATGGTAATAATCCCAAAACAATCAAGGCCAAAATTGGAATAAGAACAGTTAAAGCCAACCATGGTGAGCCAGCATCACGACCACGACGGATGCACAACATAATGCTTGGAATTAAAGCAACAAGTCCATAGATGCCAGCGATAGCTGGAAGTATAGCGCCCAACACAAAAGTTACCAATGCGGAAACGATCACGAAGGACCAAAAAGCGGTGCGATTTTCTTTCCCTTTAAAATCAAGGAATTTTCTAAAAGCGTCAAGATAAAGTTGTAAATATTTCATTTTTTTCTCCTTTTGTTTTATTGTCGAAAGAAATAATTTCTTTCTAAAAATATTGTATGATATCAAAATAAAAGATGCAAGATTTTTTATAAAAAAACACCTCTTGAAAAATCAAGAGGTGTTTCCCCCTTTTTTACTCCTATTGCATATTGATAAGTGTCATTTCTACACGACGGTTTTGTTCGCGTCCTTTTGCCGTCTTGTTGGAAGCAATTGGATTTTGCGGACCCAATCCATCCACAATGATACGATTGATATCTACGCCATTTAAACGTAAAAAATTAGATACAGCGTTGGCACGACGTAAAGATAAGGTATTATTCGTTGCGATCGAGCCTGTATTATCTGTGTAGCCGATAATTTGAATTTTGGTTTTATCGTATTCTTTAATGACTTTTGCGACGGAGGCCAAAATTGGTTCAAATTGAGGCTCAATAGTTGCTTGATTTGTGCCGAAGGTAATGTTACCGGGCATAATCAAAACAATCTTATTATCTATTTGTTGAACCTGTACACCAGTGGACAATAATTCTTGCCGTAATTTAGCCGCTTGAATATCCATGTAAGCACCTGTTCCAGCACCAACAGCAGCTCCAGCTCCTGCGCCAATCAAAGCGCCTTTTTTGCCACCAATTAAAGCGCCTGTTCCAGCGCCGACGGCGGTTCCAATACCAGTTGCCCAAACGGTCTTGGCAACTTGATCTTCGCCTGTGTAGGGGTTTGTTGTACAAGCAGCCAATAATGTGGCGGTCATAACAGTTAAAAGTGTTTTTTTCATTTTGTTTTCTCCTTTTTTTTTAAAATTGTTTCTATATTAGCATTTTCTCGCAAGATGTCAATGGGGTAAAGTGTTTTCCCTTTTTTTATATACCAAAAGGTCCATCCATTGCATGTGGGACCATTCTTTACTTTAGCCGCCATTTGATGAATTGAAAGCTGTGTTTTTCCCATTTTTAAACTACCATCTGCACAAACAATGACCTTATTATTACCTTTTGCATCATAAAGGAATGTTCCTGCTGGAATGATGTTGGCGGCAACCAAATCGCCGAAGGCAATTTTTGGGGGTAATTCTTTTGTAGTGGGATAAACACAATCAGATTTAATTGGTTTTACAGACTTTAATCTTTTTTCGGCATGTTGGATGTAAGTGGCATCTTTATCCATACCAATATAATGGCGCCCCAATTGTTTTGCAACAGCGGCGGTTGTGCCAGATCCGACAAAAGGATCCAAAATCAGATCATTTGGTTTTGTGCAGGCCAAAATAATTCGATACAGTAATTCTTCTGGCTTTTGTGTGGAATGCAAGGTTTTACCATTATCATTTTTAACGCGTTCTGGGCCGTGACACACAGGAATAAACCAATCCGACCGCATTTGTAAATCATCATTAAAAGCTTTCATGCTTTCATAATTAAATGTGTATTTTGTCCGTGGTTCTTTGGTACACCAAATCAATGTTTCGTGAGCATTTGTAAAGCGTGTGCCTTTAAAGTTTGGCATGGGGTTTGTTTTACGCCAGATGATATCATTTAAAATCCAAAAGCCGGCGTTTTGAAGATGATATCCCACACGAAAAATATTGTGATAGGTTCCAATTACCCACAAAGACCCTGTTTTTTTTAAAATACGAAAAGCTTGTTTCAACCACTCTTTTGTGAAAGTATCATATGTGCTGGCGTTTTGAAACTTGTCCCAATCATCTGTAACAGCGGTTACGGCAGAGGCATCGGGACGCACCAATTCTTTATGTAGCTGCATGAAATAGGGAGGATCGGCAAAAATCATATCCACGCTTTCATTTGGAAAATTTGCCATCAACTTTAACGAATCACCAGTGATCAGATAGTCTTGTTTCATGGGGCAACCTTTTTAATCGTGTTGCTTGTTGGGATGTTTTTGCGGCCAGAGTAAATTTCTTCAGCATAGTTATAGGCCTTAGCGACTTTGTCATGTGCGTCTTTAATGATATCGGCTACCTTTACAATTTGGTCATAAGTCAAATCCTTGTCAAATTGCTTTATCGCACGAGACATAATTTCTCGTTGATTTTCTGAGTTTTGCAACAAATCTGCCAATAAAGTTAATGTCGGACGCTTTTGATACATTTCGTTTAATTTTAAAATCAGATCATTTGTTGGTTTGACCAAATCAGCAGCCTTTTTCTTGATGTTTTGAATGTTTTGTGCAAATAAAGCAGTTTGAGTCACGCTCAAATCTGTCGAAGCTTTATTGGCCTGATCGGCGATATATTGATATTGTGTTGCTGTTAAATCTTCTTGTAAAAGCATGCTGGATAAAGACTGGTACATCAATTCTGCCGTTTTCAAGCCACGTTGTGCATTTGTATCTGGGGTTTCATTTAATTGTTGTTCTGTTTGCTTCAACAAGTTTGATAACTTTGTCACGCTTTCCTCAGCTGCTTGTTTTGTATCTGCCAATTCTTTTTTAAGCTCAAGCTCTCTTTCTCGAATAGCACGCTCCCGTTGTTCTTCTTTTTGGTGGGCAAACTCATCCATAAGAGCGGTTGCAAAGGCATCAACGTCTGCGTTATAAACAACGCCGCGTTTATCTTTTTGAAGATTCAACACAACGCTTGGTAAGGCAGGATAAGCATTGAATTGTAAGGGGGCATTTGCTTTAATGGTTGTAGATGGAATATCCCAAGAGATATTTAAACTGGCTGTTTTTGCTTGTTCAGTATCCAATGTGGCACCTGCCATTTGCCACATGCCTTCTTTAATCGAAAAAGTTCCTTCTATCAGACGAATAGGTGTTGCACCATTGGTTAACGCATGTTTCAATTTTGGTTCATATGTTTGTTTGGTTTCGTCGCGTTCTTGGGCCTGATTGATAATATTGGATGTTACGGCTAAATCTGCTCCGATAAATGTTGAATTGTCTAATCTAATTGTTCCGCTCCCTTCCAACATTCTGGCCATTTGTAAAGGCGTTTCACCAGAAGAAATTAAATTCCATTCACTTGTTAAAATACCGCCTGTTAATCCAATGCCATCAAACATGGCGACAGGACTTGTTATCGGCAATTGTTGCGTTACCAACTTTAAATTGAGCGTTGGTTGTTGGGCAAAAGCAAACGTCCCGCGGGCTTGAATACTTGATCCTGATTCATCTTCTCCCGAGGCGATGAAGTCGTCCAGTGTCAAAGTATCATTTTCAATATGCGCTTGTAGTTTTGCATTTTTGAATGTACTGGTTTGATAGGTTAAAGTGTCAGCTTGTAAATTAAGGGAGCCATTTAATTTTTTAAGTAAATCCAATTGGAATGGATTCCCATCAAACCCAGAGGCACTTAAATAAAAATGGCCGGCGTCTGGTAAGAATTTGGCAGCATCCAATGTGGCTGCGTATAAATTTGCTCTGATTTCGTTTGTTTTTGTGTTGTAACTGATGTCTCCCTCTAATTGTTGATTGTCGGCAATGATAGATGCTTTTGACATGGTAAGGATGTCATCTTCTTGATTTACAAGCGTGGAGCCTGTAAATTTATTGGTTAACAAAGGCAGAGGATTTTGATCAAACAAATCCACAAACAAATGGGGAATACTTGTGTGTGTAAAACGGACGGATAAATTGGATGGTTTTTGATCAATTAATTGTCCTTCAGCTTGGATTGTAAACGCTTGTGTTTCAGCTTCTATGGCTAATTCCCATTCGTTCTTGTTGCCAGCAAGTGCACCTTGAGCCTTTAAAGAACGAGTCATTTGAATCAACTTGTTATCACTGGTAATTCCCAGAATGTGAAGTAACTGTGCCAAATTAGGGCTGTTAAGTTGCCACGCCCCATCCACTATTTTCCAATCAGACGATCCAAAGTTTTGTACTTCGGCCATTAAAACAGAATCATCTTGATTGTTAGTATTAGCAACAGCTTCTAATTTTAAATTATTTTGATTGATGTTGATGTTGCTTGTTATGTTTTCGAATTGCGCATCTTTTAAAGTTGCATTATTTAAAGTTAATTCAATGTCCATTGGCTTGTTCGGAAGTGATAACTTTTCGACTTGCTCTAATAATAAATCTTTTAATTCACAAACAGAAAATTGTTTTTTAGGATCTTGAATATAGTTATTTAGATTGATATTGTTTAATTCCACACTGAGTTGAATTGGATTGTTTTGATTTGTTTCATAAAAAAGGACTCCTGTTGTTTCATCCAACATAAGAGCTGGGAACGTAAGGGTTGTTTTTGTTGGATCCCACTCTGTATCTAAAACAAATTCTGTTTTCTGGGTTTTATTGAGAATATCGGTCAAGAGTGGACTATCTAAATTAACAAAAGGTAAGGCGGATTTTAAGTTTTGGCTTTGTAAATTGAGATGTGCTAATCCTGTCCAAGAAGTTAAGTCTGTTCCAATTAATCCCTCCATCTGAACTGTTGTGGGGCCGGGTAAAAGAACGGAAGAATTGTTTAATTTAATTTGATCTGCGGAAAGGAGTCCACTTAATTGTAATGTTGTTGCCGCTTGTTGATTCCATATAACGTTGGCAATGTTGATATTAAATTCCGTTTGAGAAGTGTTTGATAACAATTTTTGTTCCAATATTGCTTTGAACGTATTTTGCCACTCATCCAAATTCATGAAGTTGATTTCCAAGGCTAAATTGCTGGTTTTGTTTGTGTATGTCTTGGTAAAATTGATACTGGAGGCCAAATCATTTTCGCCATCGCCCAGCTTAACAACGACATCGGACAAGGTCTCTTTTGTGGCCGCCATTTCAAAGGCCATCGTGCCGACGGAAGATTTATTGTTTGTTTCAGGAATGGCCGGCAATCCAAGTTGGCGCAGCAATGTATTTGGCTTTTGAATTTCAAAAGAGGCGTGTCCAGACAAATATTTTTCAGAATCTTCTGGGAATAACTTGCCATCTAATTTTAAATGAGAATCAGACTCTGATGCAGTTAAATTTGCCAAAAAATCTATTGGGCTTGAAACATCATGAGGACCAAGTGAAATGTTTATTTTAATGGGGACATTATGCCAAGCACCTTTGCCATCAAAACCAAAAGGACCACTTAAGGAACCGATGGCTATTTCGCCCGTCAATTGTGTGAGACGATAATCCTGTTTGCTCATCTGATTGATATATTGCAAGGATCCGTTTTCAATGTGAATGTTGTCAATTTTGGTCTGCTTGCGTGGTTCTCCCAAGATGCTGTCTGTGTTTAACGTATCATTTGCTGTGAATAAATGGGGAAAATTGATGTTTGTCACAGAACGGCTGATGCGCTCAATAAGAACTTCTGGATTGATAACAATAATGTTTTTAATGCGGGTTGGACGCTTTAAAAGGGAGGCCCACTCAATTTGGATTTGGATTTTATCCGCTTTAAACATTTCGCTATTGGGGCTGTTTTCAATGTTGGACAAAGAAACGTTTTCCAAAGTCATTGTTGGCAAAGGATCCCACGTTAATGCATAAGGACCCTTTACGGTAAAGGTGCGTCCGGTTAATTCTTGAACAGATGAAACAATCTGATTTTTAAAGGCTTCTTGGTTAAAGGAACGGTAACCAATACACGATAAAACAGCCAATAAAATCAGCAGAATAAGAAAAAACCATAAAATTATTTTTTTAATCATCCCTACTATCCCTTAAAAACATTGTACTCAAAAAATAGGATAGGAGCAAGTGTTTTTTTACTAATCTTCTAATTTTACACGAATTTTTTGTAAAAAGATTTTTTTGTCATAGGGACGATCCATTACCTCCATCCCCCAATTAATAGCTTTGTTGATCTCGTTCCATGTGGCATTTTCGTAAAGTTCGCGCAGCTCTTTTTCGAATGCAGCGCGTGATTCCGGTGTTTCAAGAAATCCTTTCGTTGTCGATAAATTTTGCTCTTGTTGTTTGTTCTTTAAAAAATTTTGGGCATCATCTAAAAAACTCATGTATTCTTTCTCCACAAAAATGGCAGGAATAAAACCACAACACTTGTGAATTCCAATCTGCCGGCCAACATTACAAAAGATAAAATCCATTTGGCTGCTTCTGGTAAATCAGCATATGTCCTGTCAGGACCAATAATATTGCCTAATGCCGGTCCCACATTGGAGACACAACTTAGTGCGCCGGAAACAGCGGTTAAATAATCTAATCCTAATGCGGTCAAAGCCAAGGTGGCAATTGTAAATGTCATAAAGAATAAGCTTAAAAAGAATAAAACGCCGGATGCAATTTCTGCATCAATAATTTGATTGCCATAGCGAGGAATAAAGACAGCAAAAGGTTTGATCAGGCTCTTCATTTTTGAGGATAAAATCCTTCCAATAATCGCAAAACGAAACATTTTTATGCCACCAGATGTAGATCCTGTACAGGCACCAAAGGCAGTTAAAAACAAAAATAATGTTGTGGCAAATGTTCCCCAAGTACCATAGGGCGAAGAAACAAAACCTGTTGTGGTTAAAATGGATGTGGCTTGAAAAACGATGTGTTCCAACTTTTCGTATCCAATAACAAAGGTAAGTAACAATATAACCAGACATAACGTTTTTAAAAACGTCGCGATTTGAACATTATTGCGTATCATATCCCAACGCCGATAAAACAAATGGGGTCCCAAAACCAAAGGAAGACCTCCCAAAATCATAAAGACGGTTAAAGTCCACAAAATACCGGGCTTTTGAAAATACATGATGCTGGTGTCATGCGTGGAAAAACCACCAGTAGACAGTGTTGTCATAGCATGATTAATGGCGTCAAAAGGAGTCATTCCGGCTATCCATAAACACAAGGCACACAGAACAGATAAAAAAACAAAATACATCAAAATATCGCGAATACTTTGTCGCATTGTTGGATTAATACGTTCAGAAAGAGCGCTGGACTCTGTTGCAAATAATTGCATGCCGCCGATTTGTAGAGTTGGTAAGACAATCAATGCTACAACGATAATGCCAACACCTCCCAACCATTGTGTGATGGAACGCCACAGCAGGACACCTGGCGTTTCGGCTTCTAAGTTGGTAAGGATGGTGGCTCCCGTTCCAGTAAATCCAGACATAGATTCAAAAAATGCGTCTGCTAAACTTAAATTATGGGGAGGTAAATAAAAAGGAATCGCCGAAAATGCAGCAAAAGAAAGCCACATAAGTGTTGTGGTTAAAAACATTTCTTTTGGACGCAACGGTGTTTGATCTTTTGGGGTTATTGCAAAAATCGTGAGACCAGTGATCGTTGTAATCAACGCCGCCGATGAAAATGGATTTAACCAATGGTGTTGAGATACAACATCCACAACCCATGGGATGAACATCAATAGTCCACATCCAATCAGCATTAAAGAATTGATCGCAAAAATTCGGCTAAAGCGCATTCTATTTCCCCTTTGACAGTCAGTGTATGCTTTATTTTGCGAAATGTCAATGAATTTTGCTTGAAAAAAAGGCATGAATTTGGTAAACTGCCTTCATGCAAGATAGATTATCCAGAATGCGTTTGATGGTGGGTGAACAAGCCCTTAAAAAATTAAAAAAAGCCCATGTGATGGTGGTGGGTTGTGGTGCCGTAGGCAGTTATGCGATTGAGGCGTTGGCGCGCGCTGGCGTGGGACATTTGACCTTGGTAGATTTTGATAAAGTGTCTGTTACTAATATCAATCGACAATTATTTGCGCTTTCTTCCACAATTGGCAAAAAGAAAGTAGATGTGGCCAAAGCGCGAGTGTTGGATATTGCCAAAGATATTAAAGTTGATGTTTTAGACTTGATGGTTAATGCAGACACTTTGCTGGAATTGTTGAAAATTCATCCCGATTTTGTGGTGGATGCGATTGATTCATTGAACCCCAAGTGCTGTTTAATTGAGGCGCTTGTAAAAGCAAAAATTCCATTCGTATCATCTATGGGGGCGGCCTTAAAAACGGATCCAACAAAGATACAAATTTCAAAAATGAAAAAGACCTTGAATTGTCCGCTGGCGTTTTTTGTGCGTAAACGTTTGCGCAAACGGGGTGTCGCAATGGATTTCCCTGTCGTGTATTCACCAGAATTGACCCAAGATAAAACTAAGTTGCAATTGCCCGAAGAAGCGAATCAAGCGTCGGGTCGTGTGCGCCATGAAATGGGATCTTTCCCGACCATTACGGGCATCTTTGGCCTGATGTGTGCGCATGTGGCTATTCAAAATTTAACGAAAGAAGGTAAAGATGAGTGATATTCTTTCTTTCATGGATGGATTGAATCCCGAACAGCAACAGGCGGTGATGACAACGGAGGGACCTTTGTTGGTTTTGTCGGGGGCTGGAACTGGAAAAACACGTGTTTTAACCACCCGCATTGCGTATATTTTAGCACAACAATTGGCTTTGCCATGGCAGATTTTGGCGGTCACTTTTACAAATAAAGCGGCGCGTGAAATGGGCGAGCGTTTGGAAAAAATGGTGGGTGAAGCAGCGCTTGGTGTTTGGCTTGGTACCTTTCACCGAATTGGAGTGCGCATTTTGCGTAAATATGGTGGTTTAGTTGGCTTGCAACAAAATTTTGCTGTGTTGGATAGTGATGATCAAGAACGCCTTTTAAAGAACTTAATGGTGCAATATGGGGTGGATGTGAAAAAGTTTGCGCCCAAAACTATGTTGGAGGTTATTGAACGTTGGAAAGATCGGGGTTTGCCGCCGGAAGCTGTTACGTCTTCGGAACAGAGTGAATTTTGTGAAGGTCGCGCACTCGATTTTTATAAACTTTATCAAAACAAGTTGCGTGAAATGAACGCCGTGGATTTTGGTGATTTGTTGTTGCTTCCTTTGGAATTGTTCAAAAATAACAACGATGTTTTGTGTGAATATCAAAACCAATTTCATTATATTTTGGTGGATGAGTATCAGGACACAAACGTGGCGCAGTATATGATTTTACGTTTGTTGGCACGTGGTCATAATAACATTTGTTGTGTGGGCGATGACGATCAATCCATTTATTCATGGCGTGGTGCGGACGTAGATAATATTTTGAATTTTGGTAAAGTGTTCCCTGATGCAAAAGTGGTACGATTGGAGCGCAATTATCGTTCTACGGCTCATATTTTGGGGGCTGCTTCGGCTTTGATTGCGAATAATCAGGGACGTTTGGGCAAAACTTTACATGTGGCGGACGAAGCCAAAGATGCTGGTCATTTGGTGGTGGTGCAGGGCTATTGGAACGGATCGCAAGAGGCCGAGAAAGTGATTGAGCAGGTGGAAGACAGACAGCGACAAGGTGTGAAACTTTCTGATATGGCCATTTTAGTGCGTGCCGGTTTTCAAACGCGCGAATTTGAAGATGTATTGGTAAAAACGGGTATTCCTTACAAAATTATTGGAGGTTTTAAGTTTTATGAGCGTCAGGAAATTAGGGATGCAGTGGCCTATTTGCGCCTTGTGTTGAATCCTAATGATGATTTGGCATTTGTTCGCATTGTGAATTTACCACGGCGCGGCATTGGTGAAGTGGTAATGCGTTCATTGCAAGAGGCCGCACAGCAAAATCATTGCAGTTTATTTGAAGCGATTACAAAAGCTGATTTAAAACCCGCGCCGAAAAAAGCATTGATGAGCTTTGCAGAACAGGTTTTGCGTTGGCAAGAACACGGAAAAAATTTGTCGCCCGAGGATTTATGTAAAGAGATTATGAACGAATCGGGATACTTGATGATGTGGCAATTGGATAAAGCTCCTGAGGCAGAAGGACGTGTGGAAAATATCCAAGAATTGTTTAATGTGCTGGGCAGTGGTGATTTTGAATCTATTGAACAATTTTTGGAATATGCCAGTTTGTTGACCGAAAATGATGAAGCTGTGACGGGAGATCAGTTGGTTGTGATGACACTGCATGCTAGTAAAGGCTTGGAGTTTGATACGGTCTTTTTAACAGGTTGGGAAGAGGGGCTTTTCCCCCACCAAAAAGCAATAGATGAAGATGGTGAGGCGGGACTTGAGGAAGAACGTCGCCTGGCATATGTAGGTCTTACGCGGGCGCGAAAATTGGCTTTTATTTCTTATGCCAGTAATCGGCGTGTATATGGGCAATGGCAAAATTCTTTACCTAGCTGCTTTGTGGATGAACTTCCCGAAGAGCATATTGATAAGCGCGGTAATAATCGTATGGGATATGGCGCCAGTTTTGCGGATGTGCGCATGCCATGGGCTCATGAAAAAGTGCAACAGGTGGCACCGGCCTTTACATCTAAATGGAAAGGGCGTCAGGTGATGCACGAAACCTTTGGTAAAGGTGTTGTGTTGCGCGAAAGCGGCGATATGGTGGAAGTGGCTTTTGATAAAGGTGGTATTAAAAAGATCTTGGCTCGTTTTTTAGAGTTGATTTAACCGACTTTGGCTTAGAGTCTTCTTTAGCACAAGAAATAGCCGCCACGCTTAAACACGAAAAAGAGGTCAAAGTGCCCAAAATGCTTAATCCTTGAATAATCGGGTTGTGTATCATATAACCGACCATATTGATGGTAGATGAAGATAGAAGCCCGATATAACTTAAAAGTATTAGTGTGTCGTCTTTTTGTGTCGATCTTTTTATTTTGTTCATTTACCTTCCTGCGCGTTGGTGATTGAATTGGTATGCTTGTGATAGGTTGTTCTGAACAGCTTGGGGATTTTCCAAATATGTGTCACTTTCCTCTTCTTCCAAATCAATGTCATCCGGTTCCGGATCCTCACTGGGTCTTCTTGTTTCTATTTCCTCATAAACGTATTTCATTCTAGGGTCATCATTGTCGTCCTCTTTTTCTGTTGCAAGTGACAGCGCAGCTCCTGCGCCAGCTAAAACAGAGGACCCCACGCCCATAATAGCTAATTTTTGCACTCTCGGATTCTCGCTCTGCATGGCTATGGAAGATCCCACGCATAATGTGCCCATGATACCCAAGAAAACGATTGATTTATTTTTCATTTTAGTTCCTCTCTATATATTTTAAAAGTTGTTTGCATTGGCGGCGTTGCGTTGCATGTTTTTCCAGTTTGATTATGGATGCAGCCATAGATGGAAAAATAACCACAGGTAGCCATGTGCTTTTCCTTTGGCTGGCATAAATTCCGCCTGTGACAAGTAATAAAGAAATAATGCCTTGTAAAATCACATTTTTCTTATGGAATTCAATTTTGTCACGCAGGAGTGCTTTTTGTTGTTCTTGATGATGAAAGTCGTCTAACATGGCGTGTATTATAGCATATTTTGGGCAAAATGTCAAATTTGCTTGCATTTGAACCGTATTTTTGCTACACTGGTTCTATGTTTAATAAAACAGAACGGATGTTGGCTTTTCGGTATCTGCGCTCGCGCAAGCGGACGGGCTTTGTGTCCGTTATTGCCGGTTTTTCTTTTTTAGGAATTATGCTGGGTGTGGCCACGCTGATTATTGTGATGAGCGTGATGAACGGCTTTAAGGCTGAATTGATGGGGCGTATTTTGGGACTCAATGGTCATTTGGGTGTTTATCCCGTTTATGGCTCCAGTTTGGAAAATTATGACGAGATAAAAGAGAAAGTTAAAAGCTTGCCATCTGTGGCGATGGTGATTCCGGTAGTGGATGGACAGGCCATGCTTTCCACAGATCAAGGGCAGGCTGGTGTGATGGTGCGTGGTATGCGTCAAGAAGATTTTTCAGAACACACGGTTTTAAAGGAAAAATACAATGGAGAAAACTTGGTTAATTTTGACAAAGGAACAGTGATTTTGGGGTGGCGTTTGGCGGCGCGTTTAGGGGTGCGAAAGGACGACAAAATTACGTTTATTTCACCGAAAGCAAACCTAACAGCATTTGGTTCTATGCCTAAAATGAAAAGCTATACGGTTATTGGCACTTTTGATTCGGGGATGAGTGAATATGATGGCAACTATGTGTTCATGCCGCTTCATGAGGCGCAAAAGTTTTTTGCGTTGAAAGAGGCTGTATCGCATTTGGAGGTGTTTGCAAAAGATTTATCATTGGCCGAATCTGCTTTGGAAGAAACTTTTGATGTGGTGGGTGACAAAGGTCAGGTTTATGATTGGCGCTACACAAATCAAGCATTCTTTAATGCGGTTGAGGTGGAACGTAATGTGATGTTCTTGATTTTAACATTGATCATCATTGTGGCGGCTTTTAATATGATTTCAGGACTCATTATGTTGGTTCAGGATAAAGGTAAAGATATTGCTGTGTTGCGCACAATGGGTATGAGCCGCGGGGCTGTTCAACGCGTGTTTTTATTGGCGGGTTTAACCGTTGGTGCGGTGGGAACGTTGGCTGGTGTGATTTTAGGGTTGGCGTTCAGTTACAACATTGACACAATTAAAACGTGGTTAGAAGGTTTGTCGGGCAAAGAATTATTCTCGGCGGAAATTTATTTCTTATCGCATTTGCCGGCAAAAGTAGAATTGCCCGAAGTGATGTGGGTAGCTCTGATGAGTTTGGCGTTGGCCTTTTTGGCCACTTTGTACCCAAGTTGGAAAGCAAGTAAAACTGATCCTGTGGAGGCGCTAAGATATGAGTAATGTATTGAAGTTAACACATATTGCGCGTTCGTTTGGTAAAGGTGAGACGAAGTTGGAGATTCTGAAAGATATCAATTTGGCAATCGGGACAGGTGAAATTGTTGCGCTTGTGGGGCCCAGTGGTTCGGGTAAATCGACATTGTTACATATTGCGGGTTTGTTGGATACACCAACCGCGGGCACAATAGAAATAGGTGGCGAAAATGCGACGAAAATGACGGATGCAGGACGCACGAAATTGCGTCAAAAAACGGTGGGATTTGTTTATCAATCGCATTTGTTGTTGCCCGATTTTAATGCGCTTGAAAATGTGATGATGCCTCAATTGATTGCAGGTGTAAAAGAAAAGGAAGCAAAAGAGCGTGCTAAAGAGTTGTTGAAAACGGTGGGGCTTTCGCATCGTTTGACACACCGAGCAGGACAGCTGTCTGGCGGAGAACAACAACGTGTGGCGATTGCACGGGCATTGGCTAATCGGCCAGCATTATTGTTGGCGGATGAACCGACAGGGAATTTGGATCCGAAAACGGCGGATGAGGTGTTTGATACTTTCTTGAAAATTGTGCGCGAAACAGGATTGTCCGCCTTGCTTGCTACACATAACCCAGAATTGGCTGCCAAAATGGATCGCCGCATTTCTGTTCAAGATGGCAAAATCGTGGAGATAAAGTAATCATTATTTTAATAATTGCAAATGAATTTCATCTTGACAAGAATAAATATTCATGATAGAACCTTATGAGATGAGGTATTGTGTGGAAAGGGGAATATGGATGCGCGTTCATAAAACACAGAAAGAAGATACTGGTCGTAGTATGGTTGAAATGTTGGGAGTGCTTGCCATTATGGGCTTGTTGTCCGTGGTGGCCGTGATGGGCCTGCGTTCTGCAATGGATAAAAATTTAGCCAATAATTTAAAAGATGCCATCAGTAAAAATACAGCATATGTGTCAGGTCAATTGTTAATGTCAGCGAGTGCTGAGTTGGCTGTGCCTGAGGTAAGCGGACATTCTTTAACCTTGAATATCCGAGATAATCGTCAATTCTCTATTACAACAGATTCGATAGAAGCCAAAATATGTCGCTTGGTAATGCAGGATTTTTCATTGCCAGTTCGGCGTGTTTATTCCACGGAGAAAGAGGTGACAAATGATGCGACCAAATGTGAAGATGGTGTCATGCAGTTTGTTTTTAATGATGATTTATCTTCGGAGCCGCGAGGTCGCACTATTACATGTACGGCAGATGGTGACTGTGGCCGCCCCTCGGATGGGTGTTCTGTGTGTGTGAATGGTGTCTGTCAAAACAGCACTTGTTCTGATGGGAAAACATGTATGGAAGGGGCTTGTGTATGTGCGGATGGGCGTGCTAGCTGTGGGACTGCGTGCTGTGGTGAAGGTGAGGCATGTATTTCCAAGCCCTCTTTGACGTGTGAAGCTGTTGATGTCGACTGTGTTAAAAATGCTGATTGTTGTGCTGAAAATGCTGATTGTGAGAGATTTTGTAATATTGTTTATACGGAAGTTGAAGATGCAGCTAGTGCAGGTACAAATGAGGTCTCGTCCGCTTCGTGTGATGATAAGGGGGAATTTGTCGGATCTTTTACCTTTAATGATCATACATTTTACATGGGGAATCTCGAACTTTCTTTTTGGGCAGCCGCTAATTATTGTCAAGCGCATGGTAAAAATTTGGCCTCGTTGTCATCGTTGGGCCTGCAAAGCAAAAACGTTTCCTGTGTGGATGATGCGTGGGTTTGTGCTTTGCAAGATGCGCGAGATAGTGTTGATAATAAAGGTGTTTGGATTGGTCGTACCCCAGCCTATGGAATTGCAAGAGCGGCTTACCGCTTGACGGCACAACAAACAGGTAGTGGAGGAGTAGTGTCAACATATATGTATCAGTCTGGCGTTAGGGCATTATGTGAATAAGGGGGCGTTTGTTTATTTCTTTTCCCTTGATTTTTGGGGTAAAATCTGATATGCTTTGGCTCAATAAAGGATAACTATGTCAGAGCCCAAATTTATTCATTTGCATGTGCATACTGCTTACTCGTTATTAGAGGGAGCAATCAAGATGCCCAAGCTGGCCAAATGGGCGGTTGAACACAACATGCCAGCCATTGCGGCAACGGATACAGGTAATATTTGTGGCGCGATGGCGATGATGCATGAAATGCCCCCCGTGGGTGTGCAACCGATTTTGGGAACGCAGTTGTTGGTGAAATCTCCCAAGAAAAATAAAAGTCAATTTTCGGATGAAGCAGATACCTTTGATAAGGTCGTTTTTTTGGTTCAAAATGAAACGGGATATAAAAACCTGCTTAAATATTTTTCCAAATATTATATGGATCCTTCGAAACAAGGAACACCGCATCTGACCTTTGATGAAATTTTAGAACACACAGATGGGTTATTGCTCCTAACTGCTGGCGTGGAAGGTTTATTGGGACGTGCGCTTTTAAATGGACAAAAAGAGTGGGCTTCAAAAATTACGGAAAAATTGCAAAAGGCCTATCCGAATCGGCTCTATATTGAATTGCAACGGCATGGCACGGAAGAAGAGGAGACAACTGAGCAAGACTTTATTGATTTAGCATATAAATACAACATTCCATTGGTTGCCACAAATGATGCCTATTTTTTAACGCCCGATATGTATGAGGCGCATGATGCATTGCTGTGTATCGCAGAAAAAACTTTTGTGTCGGAACAAAATCGTCGGCGTGTGACCCCCGAACATTACCTGAAAACTGAAGAGGAAATGTGTGCCTTGTTTTCTGATATTCCTGAGGCACTTCAAAATACTGTCCAAATTGCAAAACGTTGTGCCTTTATGGCAGAAAAGAAAAAGCCAGCCTTCCCGAATTATGATTGTAAAGGTAAAACGGAAGATGAAGTTTTGGCTGAGATGGCCGAAAAAGGCTTTAAAGAACGCATGAAGGGGCGTTCACCCGAAGAACAGGAAAAATATCATAAACAGATGGAATTTGAACTGGGTGTGATTAAGCAAATGGGCTTCCCCGGCTACTTCTTGATTGTGGCGGATTTTATTCAATGGTCCAAAAGCCATGGTGTGCCGGTGGGACCTGGTCGTGGATCTGGGGCTGGTTCCGTAGTGGCTTGGTGTTTAACCATTACCGATATTGATCCGATGCGTTTTGATTTGGTGTTTGAACGATTCTTGAATCCTGAACGTGTGAACATGCCTGATATCGACGTGGATTTTTGTCAGGAAAAACGCGAAAAGACAATAGAATATGTGCAAAATCATTATGGTTTTGATCATGTGGCGCAAATTATTACGTTTGGTAAATTGCAGGCAAAAGCCGTGATTCGTGATGTGGGGCGTGTGTTGCAAATTCCTTATCCTGTGGTCGATCGACTTTCCAAATTAATCCCGCCGGATCCCAAAATGACTTTGGAAAAAGCCTTTGAACAAGAGCCAAGAATCAAAGAAGAAATTGAAAAAGATGAAGCGGTTAAACAGCTGTTCGAAATTGCCGTCAAATTGGAAGGATTATATCGTAATACCTCCACACACGCGGCAGGCGTTGTGATAGGTAACAGGCCGTTGGACGAGATTGTGCCGGTGTATAAAGATCCTTCGTCCGATATGCCGGTGACACAGTTTGATATGAAATATGTGGAAGAAGCCAGTTTAATTAAGTTTGACTTTTTGGGTTTAAAGACCTTAACAACAATTAAAAAGACTTTAGATTTAATCAAGCGTCGTGGTATAGAAGTGGATATTGATCACATTCCTTTGGATGACAAAGAAACGTTTGAATTGCTGCGTCGGGCTGATACAACGGGTGTGTTCCAGTTGGAATCGACAGGCATGAAAAAAATCTTGCACGATATGCAACCTGATAAAATTGAAGATATTGTCGCGTTGGTATCACTCTATCGTCCGGGGCCAATGGATTCTATTCCTACCTATATTAAGGTAAAAAAGGGTGAGGAAAAACCTGACTATATGCATCCGATGTTAGAGCCCATTTTGAAAGAAACTTACGGCATCATGATTTATCAGGAACAGATCATGAGTGTTGCTCAGAAAATGGCTGGGTTTACACTTGGGAAAGCAGACATTCTCAGAAAGGCAATGTCGAAAAAGAAATTGTCTGAACTTGAAGGATTAAAACAGGATTTTATTCAAGGGTGCATCAAACGCGGGTATGATCACCATTTGGCACTCAATGTCTATGAGTTGATTTTGAAGTTTGC
>JAZRDB010000014.1:0-122229 GCA_045660045.1 Alphaproteobacteria bacterium
ACCAGAACACAAATTGATTTCAAATCCTACACGTTCGCCATTTTCCGTAATCTGCTCGGTCCAAAAGCCAGCACAATTCTCTCTTCCGAGACAAGTGATTATCTTTCTAATGGCGGTGGATTTTCCTGTTCGTGGTGGTGCAGTGAGTAAAAGCATAGTTCTCCTTTAACTTCTCTTTTTTTAGTCCATTTTATTTGATAAAAAAATCTATGTCAACATAAAAAGTTCGTGAATTGCACACAAAGCCTCGCCATTTTGAACAAGTCGTCTGAAAAAGGAGACTTTTCCTTTTATTTACAAGCACTTAAGCCAGTTCGATTGGACTCAACACAATAAGAAAACAAAAGAAAAAACAAACTATAACAAAACGTTATGAAATAAATAAAAAAGAAAAATTATTTGATGCTCTTACCAATCCTTGGATAATACCAACAAATGTGGCAAATAAGATAAACACTATCGGGTGCCATTTAAATTTAAATGTCAAAAATGTATAAAACAAAAATAATCCCAATGAAATCATGGCTGTGTCCGAGGTGGTACTATGTTCAAAAATCACCCGAATAAGACGCAACACAAAACCAAAGATCATCATCGCTACCGCTGGACGCAGGCCTTTAAAAATAGCCTCAACAATATAATGTTCACGAAAACGCATCAAAAAATGGCACAAGGCAATAATTGTCAACAACATTGGCGCGACCAAACCAATTGTCGCCACCAATCCGCCCCAAATACCTGCTGTTTGGATACCAGTAAATGTGGCCATATTAATTCCCAAAGGCCCCGGCGTTGATTCCGAAATAGCAATCATTTTAACTAGGTCTGCTGTTGAAAACCATCCCGTTTCTTCGGATAATTGGAATAAAAATGGAACAGTTGCCAAGCCACCACCAATGGCAAACAATCCGATCTTAAAAAACGCTAAAAACAATTCCAAATAAATCATTTTTTATTCCTTATTGAATACCATACTGCGCTGACCAAACCGCAAAAAACCAAAATAATGACTGGTGAAATATTCCACAGCGCCATTCCCAATGCCAAAAACATCAAAAAAACACACAAACCATCTTGCGCCCGATCACGCACCATTCTTACAATTATTGGTAATATCAGCGCAGGCACCATCAACTGAACACTGGCAAATGCACTTTGAACAATTTCGTTATCCCATACTTCGTTCAATCCCAAGGCGAGTGTAGTGATAATCACCAAAGATGGAGAAACAACGCCCAGCATTGTGCACAGCGCACCCAACCAACCTTTAATTTTATATCCAATAAAGGTGGAAACATTGACCGCAATAATGCCTGGCGTGATTTGGGAAAGCGCATAATAGTCCAAAATTTCCTTTTCTTTAGCCCACTTATGATGCAACATCTCTTGTTTAATCATAGGCAGCATAGCATATCCACCACCAAAGGTAAACAACCCAATTTTAAAAAAAGATGCAAATAATTGCCAATAAATACGCATTTATCCCCTTTATTTTTTGGGTACTATACAAAAATCTAACAAACTTGTCAAGCGCCTTTTCCCTTACGATTATATGAGTTGACAAGAAAACAACCAATTCCCACTTATTCTCTGTCACACAACAAGGAGGAACATATGACCGAAAAAACAACAAAGTTGACACCTAATGAAAAGAAAAAATTAAAAGAAGAAATTCATGCTGCTTGGCCGCATTTTCCACTTGATTTACGCAAGGTCATTTTTGAGGCAAAAAAGCATAAGCTCAATATCTTATATATGATTGAAAACTGGGCCAAAGAAAATCATAATGAACTCTTGGTGGAATTATTAGGCAAAAAGATTTCTTGTACAGAAGAAAAATTACAAACGATGGAAAAGGAACTAACTGTCTAAAATGAAAGGAAAAGGCAATGAAACCCTACAATAAAAACGATTACGCCTTGGAAAACGGCCTTTTTTTATCACCTAGACAAGTGGCTGTTTTAGAGCAGCTCGCCATGGGGCTTAGCAATAAACAAATTGCCCACGAACTTGGCATTGCCGAGCCTACCATTAAAATGCATATCAGCGCAATTCTTCGAGCATTTGGCGTCCAAAATCGCGTTCAAATCTTGATTAAAGCAAAACAACTTGGATTTATTTAACTTTCCTCAACAAAAAATCCCCGAAGAAAAACTCGGGGATTTTAAAGCGATAAAACCACTTATTCAGCGGATTTATTTGTGTCTTCCGTAATACGGGCTTTCTTACCAAACAATTTTCTGAGGTAATACAATTTGCCACGATTCACGACACCTCTGCGGGTGACTTTGATTTCCACCAAGTTTGGGGAATACAATGGGAACACACGTTCCACACCTTCACCAAAGGAAATCTTACGCACTGTAAAGGTGGAATTGACACCGTCATTATGACGAGCAATCACAACGCCTTCAAAGGCTTGATTACGGGTATTTTTTTCTTCCACAATTCTAACCACAACACGCACTGTGTCACCGGCCTTGAATTCAGGAATTTTCTTATTCAGCTTTGCAACTTGCTCGGCCTTTAAGTCTTCAATGATTTTTTTGGTCATATTATTTTCCTTTCTTCTCATTGTTCGCCAGATATTTTTCATACAAGTCTGGACGTCTTGTTTTAGTTAATTTTTCGGATTCGGATCTGCGCCATTCGGCAATTTTTGCATGATGACCTGAAAGCAATATTTCCGGCACCTCGCATCCTTGCCAATTTTGAGGTTTTGTATATTGTGGATATTCCAGCAAGCCATTGGAAAAACTTTCTTCATTTAAAGAATCCGCATTTCCCAATACGCCATCAATCAAGCGCACCGTTGCATCCAACATTGTCATCAGGGCTAATTCGCCCCCCGACAAAACGCAATCGGCAATGCTGATTTCTTGCACTTGCCATTTATCCAACACACGTTGATCCACACCTTCAAAGCGACCACAGATGAAAGTCATCTCGTCTTGCTTTGCCCAATCGGATGCGATTTGTTGATTAAACACTTCGCCACGTGGGGAAAGATAGAAAATGGGACCTTGCTTATGAACATCGGTCAAAGCTTTATCCAAAACCTCCGGCAACATTACCATGCCTGCCCCACCGCCAAACGGTGTGTCATCCACGGATTTATAATTGTTGTCTGAAAAATCACGGATATTCACAACATTAATTTCCCATTTTTTATCAGCCAATGCTTTGCCAACCAATGAGTAAGCGAGTGGTCCTGGGAACATTTCAGGATAAAGTGTTAAAATGTTTGCTTTCATTTTGTCACTCCTTCCATGCCCTCAGGAATCACAATTTCCAATTCCTTTTTCTCGGTATCGACCCGAGGGAAAGTTTTTTTAGAAAATGCAAAATCCAACTGTTTTCCATTCATTGTTTTAATTTCCAGAATATCCCCTGCTCCAAAGTTCATTACGGAAACAACTTTACCAAATTCGGTCCCCTCTCTAATCACCTTCATTCCCACCAAATCGCAACAATAAAATTCATTGCTTTCGGTTGCTGGGAGTTTATTGCGATCAGCATATAGTTCCAAACCTTTAAATTGTTCCGCCACTTCGCGCGTGGCAATACCTTTCAAATTTGCCAACAAGCATTCGCCTTGTGTGCCTGAAATAGAAACCTCAAAACTTTTTTTACCCGTCTTGTCTGTCAATGGATTAAATTGTGGCAAATTTTTGCCGTGCGTAAGATATGGCTTAATTTTCACCACGCCTTTAATCCCATGCACATTTACAATTTTTCCAACAGCAATCAG
Organism: Alphaproteobacteria bacterium; assembly: GCA_045660045.1. GTDB lineage: Bacteria > Pseudomonadota > Alphaproteobacteria > CAAHEQ01 > UBA3637 > UBA3637. The sequence continues at coordinate 3,752 of JAZRDB010000014.1, forward strand.
GGTCATTTTGAATCCTTATTCAGCTTTCGGTTCTTCAGCCGGTTGTTCTGCGGCAGGAGCTGGTTCAGCTGGTGTTTCAGCAGCTGGGGCTTCCTCGGCAGGAGCTGGTTCAGTGGCGGCAGCTTCAGCGGCGGCCTTAGCGGCAGCTTCTTCTTCAGCAGCTTTCAATGCGGCTTCTTCAGCGGCGGCTTTAGCTTCAGCTTCAGCCTTCATCCGTTCTTGAGCCTTTGCCTTTGGCTGAGATTTCTTAGGTGTTTCACGAACAGCAGGCTTTTCACACAAACCAACGATAGCAAATAATTTTTGCACACGTTCTGTGATTTCAGCACCTTGAGCCATCCATTTTTTAGCGGCTTCAACGTTCACACGTAAAGCATCTTTGCTGTCTTTTGGCAAAAGTGGATTATAGAAACCCAACTCTTCAATAAACCGTCCATCGCGACGGCAGCGTTTGTCTGCCACGACAATCTTATGCACAGGGCGCTTTTTGGCACCACCGCGGGCTAAACGAATTCTAACTGACATTTTGTTTATCCTTTCTGTTGTAAGTTAGACCTTAAACGGGGGAAATCCACCGTCATTTCCTGGACCACCATTAAACATGTTTTTCATTTTTTTCATCATGGACATCATGCCAAAGGGTCCCATTTTCTTTAATTTTTTCATGACATCAGCCATTTGCTCGTACGAGCGCAAGAGCTTATTCACATCCTCCACCTTTACCCCAGCACCAGCAGCAATACGCTGTTTTCGTGAGGCCTTAATGATATCGGGGTTCTTACGTTCCGCCGGTGTCATGGACAGGATGATGGCCGCCTGTCGCTTCATCAAACGGTTATCCACATCCGCTTGATCAATCTGTTTTGAAAATTTGGCAACACCAGGGATCATCTTCATCATTCCCTTGATATCGCCCATTTTATCAATCTGTTGTAATTGCTGTAAAAGGTCATTCAGGTCAAAATTGCCGGACATCATCTTCATGGCTTGGGCTTGCATATCTTCCTGATTTACACGTTCCATAGCTGTTTCAACCAAACCAACCACATCACCCATGCCCAAAATACGATCAGCCACACGTTTAGCATCAAAGCGTTCCACCGCATCTGCCTTTTCACCAACACCCAAAAATTGAATTGGCATACCCGTAACCGCGCGCATAGAAAGCGCAGCACCACCACGACTATCGCCGTCCACACGTGTTAAAACAACACCTGTAATGCCAATCTTTTCCTTAAATTCTTTGGCCACATTGACGGCATCTTGCCCCATCAAAGCATCCACCACCAACAATGTTTCTTTTGGCTGAGATAAGTCACGGATATCCGCAACTTCTTTCATCATTTCTTCGTCAATATGTAAACGACCAGCTGTATCTAAAATTAAAATATCATAAAGACCTAATTTTGCTTCATGTAAAGCACGTTTTGTAATTTCAAGGGGCTTTTCTCCAGCCACAATCGGCAATACATCCAATTCATAGGTTTTGCCCAAATCAGCCAATTGTTCTTGCGCTGCCGGACGATAGGTGTCCAAGCTTGCCAACAACACTTTTTTACCTTCTTTTTTCAGTTTTAAAGCGATTTTTGCAGAAGATGTTGTCTTACCGGATCCTTGCAGTCCAACCATCAATAACACATTGCGGGCATTAGCATCCCAATTAAATGGGGTAGATTCACCCAACAACGCCACCAATTCATCATGAACAATTTTAATCACCATTTGGGCGGGTTGAATGGATTTAACAACCTCGGCACCCACAGCTTTTTCTTTAACCTTAGCAATAAAATCTTTCACAACGGGCAATGCAACATCTGCTTCCAACAAGGCAATTTTAATTTCCCGAGCCGTTTCATCCATAGTCGCTTCGGTAATAATGCCCCGTCCCGTCAAGCGGTCGAATACTTTTGAAAGCCTATCTGCCAAACCGTTAAACACCGGTCAAACTCCTTTACATATAATTCGCGCCCCGGTGAGCGAACCATCGCCGAACGGGGTATCTCCTTGGAGACTATAATTTAGTCCTTTTTGGAAAGTGATTATATTTTAATTGATTTCATATAAATTGTCAAGTCATTATTTATATTTTTTAACATTTTTTAAGAAAAAGCATATTTTTTTATTTTTTTGCTTGACATCCATACATAAAATGGTCTACCCTTACTTTCGTATAAAAGAATAACTCTTTTGTATTCATTTAAATGAAAGGAAAATAACATGTTGAAACAAACTTTATTAGCTTTTACAGTGTTGGGCTTTGCAGGTTCTGCAGCCGCCGCTGACATTACAAATCCATTCTTCTTGCCAGAAGAAATGCATGTGGCCTCTGTCACATCTTTTGATTATAACCATGGCCACCAGAAGGCAACTGCTGGAGATCAATCTCTTAGCATTCGCACATATAACAAACAGGCCACAGAACAATTGCAATTCGGTATCTTAAACAACTTGGCTATTGTTGGTGGTATTTCTAAGAGTTGGGATCGCGCTACAACTTCTGTTTTTGATAGAAATGATGGTCCTATTTTCAATGGCACAGATAAATCTCATAACAATTTAGATTGGGAAGTTGGCTTGGCATGGAACATTTTGCACTGCGATACAAAATTGCAAGTGTCCTCCGTGTACGGACAAGAGGAACCAGGACATGGCAGAGGTGCATATAAATACATTGATACCACAGCTAAGTTAGGTTACCAATTCAAAACATGGTTGCCATATGCAACATTTACAGTACGCACACCTGTTGCTCAATCCAAGAAATTTGGACATGAAGACCGTTGGAGCTACAATGGTAAAGTTGGTGTATACCAAGGTAAGTGCGGTGTTTGGGGCTTAGATACAGCTTTGGTCTGGGCATTTGATAGAACTGATCGTCATATGCGTACTTTGACTGCTGAAGCCGAAGCTTCTTACTATCTGACAAAGAACGTGACATTGGGTGTCTATGGTTCTTATATGTTGGATGGCAAAGCCAAACATGACACAGATATCTTTGACAAGTCTGTTGGTGCTCGTTTGCGCTTGTACTTCTAATTTAATTTAGAAGAGCGAAAAATTTCCCCGGCTTTTCGGTCGGGGATTTTTATTTTTCTTGATTTTTATCCACTTTTTCTGCTACAATAATTTGAAAGGATTTAAAGATGCTGCGATTATTACCCCAAACGCTTATCAATCAAATTGCCGCCGGTGAAGTGGTGGAACGTCCTGCCAGTGCTATCAAAGAATTGATTGAAAATGCCATTGATGCAGGGGCAAATCGCATTGATATTCGCATTACGGAAGGTGGTAAATCCTATTTTTCTGTGACAGACAACGGTAAAGGTATGGCGAAGGATGAGCTTTCTTTGGCTGTTGAACGCCATGCGACCAGCAAGCTGCCCGACGATAACCTTGTGAATATCACTTTTTTGGGATTTCGAGGGGAAGCGCTCCCCTCTATTGCCTCTGTGGCAAGAATGAAAATTACTTCCCGTCCGCAAGAAACACCAAGCGGATGGATGATTGAGGTTGATGCCGGCCATAAAAAAGAACCCGTACCAGCTCCCGCCACTTATGGCACCACAGTTGAAGTTCGTGATTTATTCTATGCAACCCCTGCCCGATTAAAATTTCTTAAATCCGAGCAAAGCGAACAATTGGCTGTGCGCGAAGTGGTTGATAAGTTGGCCATGTGTTATCCAAATATTTCCTTTTCTTTGGAAAACGAAAATAAAAAATTAATTTCTTATCCAGCAACAGACAACCTATTTGACCGCGTTTCTATGGTGATTGGACATGAATTTAAAGACAACGCCCTGCCCGTTCAAACCGAATATGATGGCATCAAAATGGCTGGATTTGTTGGCTTACCCACCTATACACGCGCCACAAGTACAGAACAATATCTATACGTCAATGGACGAGCAGTCAAAGACAAAGTGTTATTAGGCGCTATTCGTGGAGCTTACCAAGGTCTTATGGGCCACGGCTCCGATGGCCATCCCGTATTGGCATTATTCTTATCCGTTCCCTGCGATCAGGTGGATGTCAATGTATCCCCAGCAAAAACGGAAGTGCGTTTTGCCGATGCAGGTAAAATTCGCGGCCTATTGGTGGCAAGCATTCGAAATGTCTTGGCTGAGCATGGCCAAAAAACAGCCACCACATTAAACATTGGCTCATTGGGAAGTCTCGACCGAACACCAACCTATACACAACCGCAACGACACAGCTACACTACACCTCGTATAAATTATCCATCTTATACGCCCCCACAAAAGCAAGAATCGTTGAGCCTTGCCGACAGTTATAGCGTCAAAGTGGAAATGCCGATTGTTCAGTCGGAAGCCGAACAAAAACTGCCACCACTGGGACTTGCAAAGGCGCAAATTCACAAAACTTACATTGTGTCACAAGCCGAAGATGCTATTTTGATTGTGGATCAACATGCCGCACATGAACGCCTAACATATGAAAAAATGATGCAAAACATGGGCGAAAAACCACAAACACAATTGCTTTTAGTCCCCGAAATCATTGATTTAAAACCAGAGGAAGTCAGTTTGTTGACCTCACGCACCCAAGAATTAAAGCAAATGGGTTGGATTGTGGAAGCTTTTGGAACAGATTGTGTTGCCGTTCGCGAATTGCCAGCCCTGCTTGATAAAGCCGATATTAAGAAAACAATTCAAGATTTGGTGGATACATTAAAAACTTTTGATGACACAGTCTTATTAAAAGATAAAATGAAGGACATTTGTGCGCGCATGGCATGTCATGGCTCTGTAAGGGCGGGACGTGTTTTATCAATAGACGAAATGAATGCCCTACTTCGTCAAATGGAGGCATGTGGCACCTCGGGACAATGTATCCATGGGCGTCCTACCTATATCACTTTAAAATTAGACGACATTGAAAAAATGTTTGGCCGAAAATAAAAAAACAGGGGCCATTTTTAAGCCCCTGTTTGATTTTTCTTGATGCGTTATGCACCTAGCAACTTCAAGATTTCTTGCATTTTGGCAATATCTTGTTCGCTGTCGGCCAAGGCTTTACGTTTATCAGCCACCACTTGTTCTGGTGCTTTGGACACAAAGGCTTCATTGGCTAATTGCGCTTTGGTGCGTTCCACAAAGGCCTGAACATTTTGCATTTCTTTTGTCACGCGGTCTTTTTCCTTGGTTACATCAATAAGGCCAGCTAAAGGAATTAAAAGCGTCATACCATCCACAACCTGAGCCACTTCACCAGCGCCCGTTTCGGTCACAAATTGAATATCTTCCACTTTTGCCAAAGACTTCAAAATCGCGGCATTATTTTCCACATTTTGACGTTGAGCATCAGTGGCATCTTTAATTTTCAAAGTAATCTTGGCGGCAGCTGGGATATTCACGCTAGAGCGCACAGAACGAACCGTCGTCACCAATTCAAAAATCCAATCTTGATCAGCGGCCACAGCCTTGTCTTCATAAGCATTTAAGGCCGGCCATGCGGTTTCCATCAACATTTCTTTGCGATCCGCAGTTTTGTCCCATAATTCTTCGGACACAAACGGCATAAACGGATGAACCAGTTTTAACATCTCATCCACAACAGCAGCCACTACCGCACGTGTTTCCGCTTTAGCTTCTTCATCATCAGAATAGAAAATATTCTTAATGGCTTCCAAATACCAGTCACAGAATGTATTCCACACAAAGTGGTAGAGCGCATTGCTGGCTTCGTTAAAGGCATAGGTATCTAACCACTTAGCAATTGTATCTGCAGCCTCGGACAATTTGGTGATAATCCACTTGTTCACTGGCAACTTGACAGAAGACAAATCAAAAGCATCCACTTTTTTACACTCGTTCATCTCACAGAAACGAACAGCGTTCCAAATCTTTGTTGTAAAGTTGCGATAATTTTCGACGCGCCCTTCGCTCATCAACACACTACGCCCAGATCCTTCCTGAATCAAAAGTGAAAAACGCAAAGCATCTGCACCATATTTATTGCACATCTCCAACGGATCAATACCATTTCCTTTGGATTTAGACATCTTTTGGCCTTTTTCATCACGCACAAGACCATGCAAGTGAATTTCCTTAAATGGCACCTGCTTCATGGCATACATAGACATCATCATCATTCTGGCCACCCAGAAGAAAATAATATCAAATCCAGTAATCAATACAGATGTTGGGTAGTATTTTTTCAGATGCTCGTCATTTTCATTTGGCCAACCAAGCGTAGAGAATGCCCACAAACCGGATGAGAACCATGTGTCCAACACGTCTGTATCACGTGTGAGCTCTGTTGGCGCACCATAATGTTTTTCAGCGGCCGCTTTGGCTTCTTCTTCCGTTTCTTCACAGAAAATCTTGCCATCTGGGCCGTACCACACAGGCACTTGATGTCCCCACCACAATTGACGGGAAATACACCAAGGTTGAATGTTTTCCATCCATGAAAAATACATATTTTCCCAAGAATCAGGAATGAATTTTGTGTCGCCTTTTTTCACGGCATCCACAGCGGCGCCAACTAACTTAGATGTATCCACGAACCATTGATCCGTCAACCATGGCTCAATAATCACATCAGAACGATCGCCATAAGGGATTGTCATTGGATTGTCTTCTTCATGGTCATACAAACCCAAAGCCTTGATATCTTCCAACACGATTGGGCGAGCTTCCAGAGGGCTCATGCCGCGATATTTTTCCGGCACATTTTCGTTCAATTTTGCCTCTTTTGTCAGCAAATTGACAAGCGGTAAATTGTGACGCTTACCCACCTCAAAGTCATTAAAGTCATGAGCTGGCGTAATCTTCACCGCCCCAGTACCCTTTTCGGGATCAGCGTGCTCATCCGCCACCACTGGAATTGGCTTATTGATAATCGGAATTAGTACATTTTTACCAATAAAATCCTTATAGCGTTCATCTTCAGCAGAAACAGCCACAGCGGTATCACCAAACAACGTTTCTGGACGGGTTGTACCAACCATGATAAACTTGCTGGCATCCCCTTCCAATGGATATTTAAAATACCACATCTTACCAACAGTTTCTTTTTGAACCACTTCCAAATCAGAAATAGCTGTCTGTAATTTTGGATCCCAGTTCACCAAACGCTTGTCACGGTATATCAAACCATCCTTATACATTTTCACAAAGACCTTACGCACCGCAGCAGACAAACCTTCGTCCATTGTAAAGCGTTCACGACGCCAATCGCAAGAACAGCCCAAGTGTTTTAATTGATTTACAATCTGACCACCAGATTGGGCTTTCCATTCCCAAACTTTTTCCAAGAATTTTTCACGTCCCAAATCATGGCGAGAAACACCCTCTTTGGCCAACATGCGTTCCACAACCATCTGAGTTGCGATACCAGCATGGTCTGTACCTGGTTGCCATAAAACATCAAAGCCCTTCATACGCTTATAACGACACATAGCGTCTTGAAGTGAATAGTTCAAGGCGTGTCCAATATGCAAATTCCCCGTCACATTTGGGGGCGGGATAACGATTGAGAAAGCCGGTTTATCCGATTCGGGATGACAATCAAACAATCCTTTTTCTTGCCATTTGGCATAAATTGCCCCTTCACAATCAGCTGGGGAAAATGATTTTTCTAACATATGACACTCCTTAAAAAATAAAAATATGACGTTATGATAGCCGAAATTCAAAAAAAGGTCAATAGATTTTAATAAAAAACCCCCGCTCATAATGGCGGGGGTCTGCGAAGTTGAGAATAAAAAAGGGGGAGGTAATCTCAAGCCTCGCTACAGATGTCTGTTGATATAGGGAGACTAAATGACACAAACATCTGGTCCTGCTTATACAGGATAAGATGATTTTAACCGATTTTTTACCTTTTGTCAATACTTTTTTAATAAAAAATGCATTATTTTATTCACAGCCCCCTTACAGATTGAAAAATAACAATTATTTTTTTATAAAAAAACGCTTGCGTCCCACTGTAAATCAGAGGTTTCATCTCGCTCTGAGTCCCAATCCTTGTCAAAGAATGTGCTGCTTCAGATAGTGCCAACAAGCAAACTTATTATGATGATTGTTACTCCGACAAGCTAATCTCACATCCAATATTTATCAATCGAAATTTGTACCCCCTTGCGCTGAGTGGGGATACTCGTTAAATTAAAAAACAAATTTTTATTCCCCTCTAAAAGAGCTGGATTTTATTTTGATTTCAATTTTTTCTTGCAAAAAGACCTTTTTTGTGTTATAATTTAGCCTTCCATTTTTCAAGAAAGGACAGACAATGATAAAAGGCACTCAAAATACTGAAACATTAGACAGTCAAATTCACAGAACAATTAGGGTATACTGCAATCCAACCAACGGCGCCATTCAGCCACGACAAACGCTCAATGCATTTATGGCATTAGCAAAACACGCGTCCGCTCATGAAATCCGTATTCATAAAAGTGAATATGTGTATTTATTTACCAAGCTAATCCTAGCTATACCAAAAGAGTTAAAAGAGAAAAAAATCGAATTGACACAATGCATCCCACAAATTACCAAATTGACCGATTGGTTTTTTTCTAAAGCTCTCAAATCCGACCCTGCTTATAAAAACCGCTTGAGAGGATTGGTCAAAACAATTCAAAACTATCAATTACCCGTAGATTCTGCAAAGCAACAGGACTGGAAATTACGCTTAGCTGTCAAAAAAAGAAGCAATCCACGGCCTTTTTTACCAGATCCAGACAGAATATATCATTTTGCACTTGCTGATTGTAAAATCCGCAACAAAAGGTATAAGACCTGTGAATAAACTAATGACAAGAAGACGCTGGTAAAACTACTATAGAACTGTCAGCACTGTCAAAGCCCCCCCATTCTGACGATTATCAATCGGGATATATGGTACCTAGTGCCAAATGGGGAATTTGGTCGAATTAAAAAATAATTTTTACTCTGCTCTAGATGATCGGGGGTTTTCTGCCCAAAAACATTTTCCGCTTGATTTTTTGATGGGTTTGGTATAAACTGACCCAAGTAAAGGAGAAAACATGCAATCTATTCAAGTGTATCGGGGGGACATACCTGCGAATATTAAATGGCCAAAGATAGTCGCGATTGACACAGAAACAACCGGTCTTGATGTTGTGAAAGACCGTTTATGTTTGGTGCAAATCGGGGATGGCAAAGGAAATGCGTGGCTTGTTCAAATTAAAAAAGGCGGCAAGTACCCTAACCTTAAAAAACTGCTTACCAATCCAAAGATTTTAAAAATCTTTCATTTTGCCCGTTTTGATGCCGCTAAATTAAAGGTAGCCTTTGGCATTGAGGTATCGCCCATTTATTGCACAAAGATTGCGCATAAACTTGTTTGGCCAAACAAAAAGCACTCTTTAAAGAACCTGTGCGAAGATATGTTGGGTATCCAATTGGATAAAGAACAACAATGCTCCGATTGGACACGTAAAAACTTATCGGAAGAACAAATTCGCTATGCGGCCAATGACGTAATGTATTTACACGCTTTAAAGGCGATTCTGGACAAAGAATTAAAAAAGAAAAAGCGCGAAAGTTTGGCTGTGGCTTGCTTCCAATTTTTAAACACGCGCGCCGAACTGGACATTTTGGGCTATGAAGATCCAGATTTATTTCACCATTGATATTTTATAAAGGAGAATTAAAATGACACCAGAAGAAATTAAAGATTCTGCAAAACATACTTTGGCGTGCGAAAAGACCGTTTTAGACATGATGGAAAAGCGTGTAGATGATACTTTTGTCACCGTTGCAAACAAAATTTTAAATTTGACCGGTCGCGTCATTGTTACTGGTATGGGCAAACCCGGCCATATTGGCAAAAAGATTGCCGCTTCATTGGCCAGCACAGGCACACCCGCTTTCTTTGTACATCCAGCGGAAGCGAGCCATGGTGATTTGGGTATGGTTACAAAGAACGATTTGGTTTTGGCTCTTTCCAATTCTGGCGAAAGCAAAGAATTATTCGACATTATCAATTATTGCAAACGCTTTTCAATTGCTTTGGTAGCCGTCACAAGCGCACCAGAAAGCACCTTGGGCAAAGCCGCCGATTATATTTTACAAATTCCAAATAAACAAGAAGCCCCCGAGGCCTGTCCATTCAATATGGCTCCTACAACATCCATGATTGCCACATTGGCTATGGGTGATGCATTAACGGTTGCCTTAATGAATATGCGCGGATTTACAAAAGAATTATATCATGATCGCCATCCTGGTGGTAAATTGGGTAATGTTTTGGTCAAGGTTAAAGATATCATGGCCAAAGATGATGCCCTGCCCGTTGTACCAGACACAATGAAAATGGCGGATGCTTTGATGGTAATGTCAAAGAAGATGCTTGGCTGTATCGGTATTTTGGATACAGATGGTCATTTGGTTGGCATGATTACCGATGGCGACTTGCGTCGTCACATGAGTCCAGATTTGATGACAAAGCCCGTCACAGATGTTATGAATCCGACACCAACAACGATTACAGGCAATATGCTTGGATCTGAAGCCTTAAACATTATGAATACGAAAAAAATTACAAACATCTTTGTTGTAGATGCTGATAATAAACCCGTTGGCTTGATTCACATGCATCATTTACTACAAGCAGGAGTTGCATAAAAAATGTTCACAAAACGTTCGTTATTTTTGAAAAAGCATGCACGTCGCGTTTTAATTTTCAAACACGCCCTACCCGTTTTTGCTTTTTTATTTGCCAGCGTTATCGTTGCATGGCCGCTTTTGTCCTCGGACAAAGAACGTTTTGATTTACCCATTCAAAAAGTCGGCACAAAAACCCCGTCCGTTGATATGGAAAATGTCCGTTTCTTTTCCAAAGATGATAAAAATCGCACAATGAGCGTAACTGCGACAAGTGTTAAAGAAATTGATTCCGATAAACAAATCGCGCGTTTAGAAACTCCTGTTGGTGTTTATACATTGGCGGATGGAGATATTTTGACCAGCAAAACATCTTATGGTTTGGCTTATCAAAAAGACAAATATTTCATGTTTGATCAACCCATTACAAGCACAACAAAATCTGGTTACACAGCCACAAGTCGCCATGTAAAAGCGACCTATGATGGCGTGCTAGATTCCGATCATCCTGTAAAAATCAAAGGACCCGCTGGCTCTTTAAGCGCCCAAGGACTACATCTTCAAAACAAGGGCAACTTAATTAATTTTAAAGGCAAAACAGACAGTACAATTAAATCCAAACAAGGCAAAATGACCGTACAAACAAAGGATGGGTTATATTTGAATCGAATGAAAAAGACATTAACTGGTAAAAAAGATGTTCACGTCAAACATGAAGAAAATCTCTTGACAGCGGATACAGTTATCCTTTACTATACAGAAGATAAAAATAGTCGGATACGTCTAATCACCGCAACAGGAAATGTTGTCTTAGATAATGGAAAGAATAAAATAACAGGGGAACAAGGGAACTACAACCCTTTAACTGAAGAAATGGAAATGACAGGAAGTGTGCGTTTATATCAAGGCAAAAGTTTCGTATCTGGTGAAAAGGCTATCTTAAATATGAAAACCGGAGAGAGTCGTTTACTAACAAAAGAGCAGAAGGGACGCATCAAGGGGACATTAAACCCAGATGATTTGAAGGATAAGAAATGATTAAAGAAGAAAGCGGATTAGTTGTTACCAATTTAAGCAAAAGCTACAAGCGGCGTGTTGTTCTACGCGATGTTTCCTTAAACGTTAAACAAGGCGAAGCTGTTGGCCTATTAGGTCCAAATGGGGCTGGCAAAACAACCTGTTTTTATTGCATTACAGGGTTGATTGCGCCCACCCATGGTTCTATCAGTTTGAACGGCACAAACATCACACGCTTCCCTGTTTATCAACGTGCACGAATGGGGATTGGCTATTTGCCCCAGGAAGCATCCATCTTCCGCGGTTTAAATGTAGAAGACAATATTCGTGCCGTGTTAGAATTGGTTGAATCGGACAAAGACAAACGCGAACAAGAATTGGATATACTTTTAAAAGAATTTGCCATTGAACACTTGCGCTTTTCACCATCACGGGCTTTATCTGGTGGCGAACGGCGTCGTTTGGAAATCGCGCGCGCATTGGCCGGACGCCCATCTTTTGTGTTGTTAGACGAACCTTTGGCTGGTATTGACCCGATTGCTGTTGCAGACATCAAAGATCTTGTTGGTCAGTTAAAACATCGCGGTATTGGTGTTTTAATTACCGATCATAATGTGCGTGAAACTTTAAGCATCATTGACCGCGCTTATATTTTACATGATGGCGTTGTCTTAAAGCAAGGTACACCAAAAGAAATTATTAAGGATGAAAAAGTACGTAAGACATATTTAGGAAAAGACTTTTCGTTATAAGAATTAAAGGGGGAAAACATGAAAAAAAATATTAAGCGCATAGGTGTTCTCACAAATGGTGGTGATTGTTCCGGCTTGAATGCAGCTATTCGTGCTGTAACATTTGCTTCTATTGCCAGAGGTTGGGAAGTATATGGTATTCACAATGGATCTAATGGTTTAATTGTACGTCCAATGGAATATGAACGTTTGACATTGGCTAACTTTGAGTTCCCCTTTGCCACCATGGGCGGAACGATGTTGGGGACGAATAATAGTCCGATCATGGTTCATGATAATGGTCGTCGCGAAAAAATTGATGAAGAGACGATCAAAGCACGCTTTAAAGAAGGTGTAGAAAAATTGCGTCTAGATGCTTTAATTGTCATTGGTGGAGATGTTTCTATTCCTATTATTGCAGATTTATGCAAACACGCCAAAATCGCTATGATAGGCATTCCTAAAACAATTGATAACGATGCCCCTGGAACAGATTTATCCATTGGCTTTTCAACTGCCCGAGAAGTTGTTACGGATGCCATGGACAAATTAGATACCACAGCAGCCAGTCATCACCGCGTAATGTTGGTGGAAGTCATGGGTCGCACCGCTGGTCACTTGGCTTTACAGTCAGCCATTACTGGTTTTGCAGATGCTGTTTTAATTCCAGAAATCCCCTACTCCTACTCCAACCTTGTTAAACATTTACGCAAAGTTCAAAGGCAAGGACGAGGACATGCTTTAGTGGTAATCGCAGAGGGAGTTAGAAAGCCAGACGGAGAATTTTCACTTATCAATAATGGCTTAAATTTCAATGGGGTCTCGCAATATTTTGAGCAAAAATTAAAAGCAGATGGTTTTGAAGTACGGGCCAATATTTTGGGCCATATTCAACGTTCTGGAAATCCCGTTGCCGCTGACAGGTTATTGGCATCAGCCTTTGGGGTTCGCGCTACAGAGTTATTAGCAAAAGGCAAAACAAATCGCGTTGTTGTACATCAAGCAGGATCCGTCACAGATATTTCCTTACGTGAAAGCATAAAACTGGGTACAACAGGCGTCAATCCAAAAGGTGAGATCGTACGAACAGCGAAAGCTCTCGGTATTTATGTCGGCGAAGTGAAATAATTATTGATGTTTTAATTGCCATAAACGCCATCTAGTTTTCAGTGGCAAACGATTTTTTGAAATCACATGTTCTGCAAATAATTTGTTGATTTCTGTTAAAGTATAGCTACTCAAAGCATGATCTTTAACGTGATACACTTTATTCACAACCATCTTGATAGCCACTGCTATACGCGTTTGCGCATATCGAATCTTGTCAGTTTCTTTAAAAGCATCATAAACAATACGAATCCCTCTCAGATAGCAATCCACTTTGCGTTGGGTAAACGAACTCCTAGTCGTAGATGTATTGTTTTCACGGTAGACATAACAAGGAATATCCGTTGTTGCATACGAATCTATTTGTCCAAACAGAATAGTCATAATTGGCCAATCTTCAAACACCATGCCTTCTGGAAAACGTATTTTGCGAAACAGATCCGCCTGAAATAATTTATTCCACGGAGACGAAAAAATTCTATTATCTTGCACAAAGTCGGCAAGTCCACCCGTTTTAATGCGATAGTGAATCCCATGTGGTTGCTTTGGAAACTCACGCAAAGGTTCTTCATACATGGTAAAACGGGCTCGACTTGCCACAATTTTAACACTCGTCTGTTCAGCAATATCCCATAAAATAGACAAGGCATTTGGCGGCAAAGCATCATCGGAATCCACAAATGTAATCCATTGGCCTTGGACAATTTCCAATCCCGCATTACGTGCCGCAGATTGTCCCTTGTTTTTTTGGGTTAACACCTTCACTCGTTTATCTTTTTCGGCATATTTTTTTAAAATATCACCAGAACGATCTATGCTGCCATCATTAATACAAATCACTTCAATATCTTTGAAGTTTTGATTCAAAACAGAATCCAAACAAACGGGTAAATACTTTTCAGTATTATAAACAGGAATAATAACTGATATTTTCGGCATCAATCTTCCTTTCTGATTTTATAAAACTCAGCCTAACCTATTTTATATTTCTTGTCAAGTTTCATAAGATTTTTCTTGAATACAACACAAAAATTTGCTATACTTTTACCATTATTTGAAAGGATAAAAAATGGTTACAATTGCTGAATTTGAAAATGATTTAATGAACAAAGCAAAAGCCAACAAGCAACGCATTGTTTTGCCGGAGGGTGATTGCGACCGCGTATTAAAAGCCGCGGATGAGACATTAAAACAAGAAATGGCAGACATTATTATTTTGGGAAATCCAGACACCATACAAGCAAAAGCCGCTGAGTTAGGATTGGACTTATCAAAGGCCACAATCGTGGATCATTTAAACAGTCCTGATTTTGAAGATTATGCAAACACTCTGGCGGAATTACGCAAAGCCAAAGGTTTAACATTGGAAGAAGCCAGTGAAATGATGAAAGATGGCGCTTACTATGGTACCATGATGGTGTATAAAGGCGTGGCTGATGGCATGGTATCTGGCGCCGAGCATACAACGGCCAACACTATCCGCCCAGCTTTGCAATTTGTCAAAACAAGACCAGGATTATCCATGGTTTCCGGCGCTTTTTTGATGTGCTATAACGGTGGGTTGCAAGTGTTCGCTGACTGCGCTGTCACACCGAATCCAACCTCCGAACAGCTTTCCGAAATTGCTGTTGTGACCGCCGAAACAGCCCGCCTATTTGGCTTGGATCCAAAGGTAGCCTTTTTATCATACAGCACAGGTACATCCAGTAAAGGGCCTTCCGTTGATTTGGTCAATGAGGCCATTCGTTTAACAAAAGAAAAGAATGTTGATTTTGCCTTTGAAGGACCTATTCAATTTGATGCCGCGGTTGATCCGGAAGTGGCAAAAACAAAACTACCAAATAGCCCTGTGGCAGGTCATGCCAATGTGTTTGTCTTCCCAGAATTAAACACAGGAAACTGCTGCTACAAAGCGATTCAACGCGCGCTTGGAGACAACTGCTTGGCGGTAGGCCCCATTTTGCAAGGTCTAAACAAACCCGTCAATGACTTGTCACGCGGCGCAACAGTAAAAGATATTATCAACACAATTGCCTTTACGGCAGTATTTGCTCAAAAGAAAGGATAAGCTATGACAAAAATTTTAGTCATTAACTGTGGATCATCCACAATTAAGTATCAATTGTTCAACATGGACACAAAAGAAGTGCTGTGTTCGGGATTGGTAGAAAAAATCGGTGAATCTATTAGCCGTATTACCCACAAAAAATTCCCCGATACAGATAAAGCCACCAAAACAGTTCAAGAAGAACAATTTCCAACTCATGCAGAAGGCATGAAAAAAGCCGTTGAAATGATGATGACTGGTGATACAGCCGTCATCACAGACATTGGTGAAATTGGGGGCGTGGGTCATCGCATCGTGCATGGTGGATCCTACTTTAAGCCGATGATTGTGACACCAGAAGTTATTGAAAACTTGCGCAAAGTCATTCCTTTGGCACCACTCCACAACCCAGGACATTTGATTGGTATTCAGGTCGCTCAGGAAATTTTTCCAGCTGCTACACACGTGGTTGTATTTGATACCGCTTTCCATCAAACAATGCCACCTGAAGCCTTTATGTATCCTCTGCCCTATGAAATTTACGAAAAATATGCTGTACGTAAATATGGTGCCCATGGAACAAGCCATAAATATGTGGCACGTCGTGCCGCCGAATTATTGGATAAACCATTAGATCAAACAAACTTGATTACATGTCATATTGGCAGTGGATCCTCCATTAGCGCTATCAAAAATGGTAAATGCATTGACACGTCTATGGGCTTGACACCATTGGATGGATTAATGATGGGCACACGTTGTGGATCCATTGACCCAGCCACAGTTGGCTTTTTAATGCGCAATGCCAATATGGACATCGATGCGGTTGATAAGATGATGACCAAACAAAGTGGTCTTTTAGGTGTTTGTGGTGTCAATGATATGCGTGATGTACATGCCAAAATTGCCGAAGGTGATCAACGTGCAAAATTAGCTTTGGATATGTTAACATACCGCATTCGTGGTTTTATTGGCAACTACTTTGCCCAATTGAATGGCCAATTGGATGCGTTAGTGTTTACTGCCGGCGTAGGTGAAAATGATGAAATTGTCCGCCGTGAAGTTGTCAATGGCTTGACGGGTTTAGGCTTCAAGTTGAACGAAGAAGAAAACAACAAACGACCTGGTGAATATGCCTTGATTTCTGCGCCAGATTCCAAATTCAAAATCTATGTCATCAGAACGAATGAGGAATTAGAAATCGCCAACGAAACATTGGCTTTAATGTAAAATAATTTTTAAATAAAAACAGGGGCTTAAATGCCCCTGTTATTTTTTTACTTTAATATCAATATTTACCTTCATAGGCATCCATATACATCTTTTTGATGTCTTCAATCAATGGATACACAGGGTTGGCACCTGTGCACTGATCATCAAAGGCCAAGCGGGCTAATTGATCCAAATTCTTCTTGAAGGTTTTTTCATCAATTCCATATTCACGAATGGATTTTGGAATACCAATCGTATCTTTAAGCTCAGCCACTTTCTTAACCAACAAATCCACACGTTTATCTTCAGACATTTTCTCGTCACCCAAATACAGCACATGTGCAATTTGGGCATAGCGCTTTTTGGCCTCTGGCGCCTTATATTGCGGGAACGTTGCTTGCTTTTTCGGACAATCGTTTGCGTTGAAACGAATCACCTGGCAAATCAACAGAGCATTGGCAACACCATGTGGAATATTATACATTGCACCTAATTTATGTGCCATAGAGTGGCATACCCCCAAGAACGCATTGGCAAATGCCATACCAGCAATTGTTGCGGCATAGTGCATTTTTTCACGTGCCAAAGGATCTTCTGCACCATACTTGTACGCACGTGGCAAATAACGGAATATCTGTTTAATTGCTTCCAATGCTGACGAGTTTGTAAAGTTCGTTGCCATCACGGACACATACGCTTCCAATGCATGAACAAGCGCATCAATACCACCTGCGGCGGTTAACCCCTTTGGCATACCATCCACAAAGTTCGGATCAATGATTGCCATAGATGGGGTCAAAGCGTAATCAGCCAAGGCATATTTCACATGCGTTTTATCATCTGTAATAATTGAAAATGGTGTCACTTCCGAACCCGTACCAGAGGTGGTTGGAATACACACCAACTTGGCCTTTTCGCCCAATTCAGGGACACGACAAATACGTTTACGAATATCCATAAAGCGCATAGACAAATCTTCAAAATTGGTCTCTGGATGTTCATACATCAGCCAAATAATCTTGGCCACATCCATTGGCGAACCACCACCCAAAGCGATAATCAAATCTGGTTGATAAGAACGCACCATCGTCATGGCCTGCTCTACCGTAGAAAGTGTGGGATCCGGCTTCACATCAAAGAAAATTTGATATTCCGTCCCAATGTCCTCCAATGTGTCTGTAATAGTACGTGTTGCACCAGAATCAAACAAGAAACGATCCGTAATAATAAACGCACGTTTTTTGCCTTCATATTCACGAAGGGCCAAATCTGTCGCCCCCCGTTTGAAATAAATCTTTGGCGGAACTTTATACCACAACATATTCTCTCTCCTTATTGCTACTGTTTTATAATTGACTAAATGTTTTGGCCCAACATTTTCACTGACCGAGTTTCCCCCCCAGGAGCCACAACCAAGTGTCAATGATGGTTCCAAACGGAAGTTGTACAAATCACCAATACCACCATGGGATGACGGCGAATTGACCAACACACGCCCGGTCGGCATAATCTCAGCAAACTTGTCAATGCGATCTTGATTTTTTTCATCTGTGTAAAGCACCGAAGTATGACCCAAACCACCCAACGTAATCAAAGCATGAGCAATCTTTGTGGCGTCATCAAAATCCTTAGCTTTATACATTGCTAAAATCGGTGACAATTTTTCATGTGCAAATGGGTTTGAAATATCATAGGATGTTTGCTCCGCAATCAATACCTTTGTATCCTTTGGAACTTTGATCTTAGCTAAGGATGCAATTTTTTCCGCTGGTTGTCCAACAATAGCCGCATTCACAGCCCCCTTATCCGTCAAAATAATCTTGCCTAATTTTGCTATTTCTGTTTTTGTTAAAAAATATGCCCCTCGATAAGCAAACTCTTTTTTAACCGCATCATAAACATCTTTCACAACAACAACAGATTGTTCTGACGCGCAAATCATACCGTTATCAAATGTTTTAGACATTAAAATGGAAGACACTGCTCGCACAATATCCGCTGTTTCATCAATAACCGCCGGTGTATTACCTGGTCCCACACCCAAAGCCGGTTTGCCACTTGAATAAGCGGCCTTTACCATACCTGGGCCACCCGTTGCCAAAATGCCTTGAATCTTTGGATGGGTCATTAAGGCTTGACTTAATTCCACAGATGGTTCATCAATCCATCCAATAATATCTTTTGGAGCTCCGGCCTTTACTGCAGCATCCAAAACAACCTTGGCCGCAGCAATCGTACAATTCTTGGCGCGTGGATGGGGTGAAAAGATTAACCCGTTTCTAGTTTTCAAACAAATCAATGACTTAAAAATCGCAGTTGAAGTAGGATTTGTCGTTGGAACAACCCCAGCCAACACCCCCAAAGGCGACGCCAAAATTTTAATACCATTCACTTTATCGGTTTTAATCAAACCACAAGTTTTCATATCCTTATACTTGTTGTAAATGTATTCGGACGCAAAATGATTTTTGATAATTTTATCTTCTAAGACCCCCATACCTGTTTCTTGAATCGCCATATCGGCCAAATCTATACGCATTTTATTGGCAGCCGTTGCAGCCGCTTTAAAAATAGCACGTACCTTTTCCTCTGGAAACGTTGCGAATTTATTCTGAGCTTCGTGCACGTGCGCAATCAAAGCATCCAAATCTGCAACAGTTGTCACCTTTTTGTTTGTCATTGCATCCCTTTCATCATATATATCTTGAAATATATACAACTTATAACACGGTGTCAATCTCTTTTTAACAAAAAAATTTAAAAATAAAAAGCCCCTGATACATGGGGCTTTACAATGGTCGGAGGGATCAGATTCGAACTGACGACCCCTACGTCCCGAACGTAGTGCTCTACCAGGCTGAGCCACCCTCCGACAACAAAAAACATTATACTTTAAAGCAAAAAAAATTGCAAGGATTATTTCACAAAAAATCCCCACGCAACAGAGCATGGGGATTTTTAACTCGGGAAAATATTTAAGCTTTGATAATACCTCTTGCAAAAGCATAAATTGCAAACAAGGCAACCGCCACCAAAGCACTCGCTAATACTTTTTCAGCAAAGCTCATGCGATTATTTTCACCTTTTGCCCACAGATAAATTGGCAATCCAACGGCAATAAAGACAACCGCCATCAAAAGGTAATTTAATCCCGCCGCATAAATCAACCAAATAGCATACAGGCTACCCAATATGCCAGTTAATCTGGCCGACCAACGCGACACACCAGTTACTGTTTCATCTTCACAAATCTTCCAAAGATATAAACAGCTGAACAAATACGCGGGCAACACCATCACACCCGTGATTGACAACATTGTATTCCATGCGTTGTTTGAAAAATACACCAACAGCATTGCCAATTGCATCAAACCAGAAGTAATCCACAAAGAAAAGCTAGGCGCCCCTGCTTTGTTTTCTTCGGCAAAACGTTTTGGAAACGTACCATTTTGCGCCATAGATTGTGGCATTTGAGCCACGATCATTGTCCAACTAAGCCAACTGGCCAACACGGCAATCAGCAAACCGATATTCATCAACCATGCACCCCATGGCCCGACAACCGCACGCAATACGCCGGCCGTAGATGGATTAGCAATACCCGCTAAACGTGCTTGAGTCATAAAGCCAAACGGCAAAACGGACAACAATACATAAATAGCTAAACAACCTAAAAAACCTAAAACCGTCGCTTTTCCTACATCATTTTGGCTTTTGGCACGACCAGACAACACCACTGCCCCCTCGATACCAATAAAGGCCCACAATGTGACAAGCATAGAGTTTTTAATTTGTGTACCGATATCACCTAATTTTCCTTTGGACAATTCTCCCCAAAAATCAAAATCAAATTTGTCAATATTAAACACGACAAGCATAATAAGACAGAATAAAATCAATGGAATGATTTTAGCAATAGTCGCAATTAAATTAATTTTTGTAGCTTGTTGAACGCCTCGCAAAACTAAATAATTAAATCCCCAAATTAAAAAGGATCCTCCGATAATACTTGCTAAATTATTACCACCAGCAAATACACCTGGGAAGAAATAATTCAATGCATCCATTGTAATAACTGCATAGCCCACGTTACCGCAAATCTGACACAGCCAATAACTCCAACCGATATTAAAACCCATATAGGGTCCAAAACCGGAACGTGCATACATATAAATACCTGATGTCAATTGTGGTCTTAAATCAGCCAGCAAACGAAAGGTATTCGCAATAAACCATATACCAAGTCCCGTAATCAACCAGGCCAACAAAACGCCGCCAACACTGGCAGAAGCTGCCATATTTTGAGGCAGTGAAAAGATACCACCACCAATCATAGAACTGACCACAATACCTGCCAATCCTAAAACACCCAATTTCCCTTTTGTTATTTCTTTCTTCATGTAAAATACTCCTTTTAAAAATCTCCCCTCAACATTAAAATTGAGGGGAATATTATTTATTTTTTACGTTTTCCCGCACTGATTTCAACAGGTGGTGCAAATTCAAAATTCAAGAATCCAAGTGCCGTCAAACAATATCCAAAATTTTGCGTAATATTCACATAATTGTGGAAAAATTGAAATTCGCTATGTTGCTGACATCCGCGCAATTGCAATTCATGATTCATGGATTTTGTTAGCCACATTTCACAATGAGATCTTGCAATATCATCATCAATAAATGTATCAAAATATTCCACATATTCTGCGGCCCAACCACCTAAAAACTTACCACGGCGATCTTTACCCCAAACGATACCAACACCCGTTGCAATGGCTTTATGATCACAAGATCGTGCACCATTCCCCGCCATGATGACTTCCAAAACAGCACCATGCTTAAAGTATGGAGCAACCTGATCCACTGGCACAATATTGCCATATAATTCCGGTGGCAGCACCGACGTGTAAGGAATGACATTAAAATCTTGAATCTTTGCTTGCATCAAAGCAGAATCATAACAAAATGTTTCAAATGGTTGTGGGGGGATGCCATCATCCGCTTGACCCGCTCCCCCTGTGTGAAAGGCCAAAGTTGGATATCTTGTTCCTAATAACATGTTTTCTCCTTAAAAATAAAAGTTAAGGCTTTCCGACCGGTCAAGCCTATTTCCCATTTAGAATTCCGAACTATATCTGACAAGCTGACCAAAAGTCTGGCTTGCACATACCGCAAAAACCCGCCATATGCAGTTTGTTATTTTAAAAGGAGGAGACATGAAAAAAACAATATATTTAATGGCAACCGCATTGGCTTTAACAATTTTACCAGCTAAGGCAGAAATGGTGGCCGGTGAAGTTATCACAATTACAGATGACATTATGACAGTCAAAACAAAAGACGGACAACAAATGTCCTTTCAAACCAATGATAACACCACCTATCGTAAAAAAGGATTACATAAACACCACAAGAAAAAACGCGGCATGCGCGGTCCAACGGATTGGACATATGAACCCATTGCCGAAGAAGATGATTGGGTAGAAATTGTTTATAATCCTAAAACAGGCAATGGCGAAATTTACGAAGTAGAAACCGTTACCGTTTATGATGATTAATAAATATCAATCAGCAAGCGCCCCGATTTTTCGAGGCGTTTTTTTATATGTTATTGACAGGTCAAAAAAATTGTGGTAATGTCAAATATATTTGATGAAAGGACATTGATGGGAAATGCTATTTTACATCAAGACAAATAGGTCTTTAATTTTAAATATATTGTTGATAACATCGTTATTACTCACATCCATTTCTGCTTTTGCTTTTGGTGGCGGCGGAGGTGGTGGTCGCACCCGTCGTTTTTATGAACGCCATAGTGGTGTGGATGCTATTGGTGTTCATATTCATACACATGGCAAAAACAAACCCATTATTAACATAGAATGCCCCGAACATAGTACGAAAAGCGATGATTCGCCTGAATGTATCTGTGATTTGGGCTATGTAATGACAAATGCGGAATGTATGCCGAAGTATCCCGCCGCTTGTGAAGAAAGTGGTTTTTATTGGTGCGCAACCACACAAAGTTGTGTAAAATCGGCAGAAGAATGTGCGTGCCCCGAGGCGCGCCAATGTGGCGAAACATGCTGTGGCAAAGGACATACTTGCCAAGAAGGTCAATGCTGTGATGCCCAAGGAAATTGCTGTGATACCCCAGATTCCACCGGCTATGGCACAGACGACGGAGAATGTTGCGAAAATGGAACAACTCCCGCATTTTCGTGGTGGGATGATGAAGAAAACTATGGCTCATTCTGTTGTGCGCCAAATAAAACTATGACAAAAGTTGATGGCTATCGCATAGATTATAAAGAATGTTGTGATGAAGACAGCGTGCCATACATTGGCGATTATGAAATCTACCCCGAGGATGATTATACCTATTTTGAACAATATTGTTGTCCGAAAGAAAATACTTTAACGCATTTCAAGGGGGTTTCCGCCTGCTGTGAGCCGGGACAAACCGCTTTTTGTTCGGGTCAAAAGGCGGATGGCACATGTGAATATACCGATTGTTTAAACGAGGAAGATCAAAAATATCCCTGTTGGTATAATTACGAAAGCGATTACATAACCTATTGCATGTGCGATAAAAACAACACAGTGACTCCGTTTGACAAGGTTGCCGCCTGTTGTGGCGAAGGAGAAACGCCATATTGTTCTGGGAAAGATGAGAATGGAAACTGCACCAACACCGATTGCTGTTCCGGCACTGTTTATCCCGGCAAAGGTTGGAATGGGGGTTCTTTATGTTGTAATGAAGGTTCTGAACCTTATTGTTTTAGTCGTGATGAACAAGGCAATTGCACAGGTCGGGGTTGTTGCTCCGGTATGTTATTAAATGGTCCAACGGTCGCCAGATGTTTTGGCAACACTAATTATGGTGAATGTAAAGAAAACACAGATTGTGCACAAGGTGAATTTTGTAAAATTATCAGTGAAAATGATTCTTCACCTGTCGGAGGAGAGTGTACTCCCGTAGGAGTTGGCACCAATCTTCAAATCCCTGGTTTAGTAAATATTATTAAAGGCCCAGAAAATGTGACATGGTGGTCAGCAAATAATTGGTGTAAAGCACAAGGTAAAAGTTTGATAGATATTTCTAGATTTGATTGTTATCAAAGTGGAACAGAAAATAAATTAACTGAAGCCCAAGCCACCGAAAAGCAAAGTGGTTGCTGCGCAAAAGGACAAGAGTGTGACGGTATAACTTATGCACAATACTGGGATTGGAACTACGGTAACTTCTATTCTCTTAAACCTGAATACGAAGATATTGTTAGAACACAGTACAGTCCTATTTTAAATTCCATTAGAGAGATAGGCTTAAATTATGTATGGACAAATTCTAACCCCAATCAAATGTATTGGTCCGCAGTTCGTTTATTTGTGGACGGGGGAACCGTAAGCAATATCAATTTAGCGAATGACGCAGGAACAACATTATGCGAATAGGTTGATAATCCATAATTATTTTTAGTTTTTGATTTGATTGCTCCCCCATTTTCGGGGGAGTTTTTTTCACATGACAAAAGTTAGAACATCAAAGTTGCACGCAGGCTGACCACCGTGGCGGTATCGTGCTTATGCGTGGCCCCTGGGTTGATATAAAATTGCACATCCGGTGTCAAGGTTGCAAACGATGAAATGCCAAACGCCATATATGTTTCCAACACCGTTTCCCAAGCGCGTGTCCCTGCTCCATTGGCGGACTTGTTTAACTTATTCACCGCCACCGCAACGCCCGCTTGATCCAACGCATTACGATCCATCGGGTTATTCACAATGCTGCCAAACACATACGATTGCTTGATACTATTCAACGATTTATTCACGCCATTGGCACGGGCAAACAAAGCCACTTTATCCGTCACGAATTGTTGCGCATTTAAACTCCACCCGCGTGATGATTCTTTTTGCACGCCAACACTGGGTTGATAATATCCCATCACACTATATTCGCCCGACAAGCCGTTAAAGGTTGGGCTCCACATGACCGAGGCAAATGGCGTCATCTTACCTTTCTTCCACTTATGCCAACTGATTGTTTCACCTGTCACATTGTTGGCGTTTTGTGCCCCTGCACTTATGCTCCACTCGCTGTTTGGACTCCAAGTCACAAAGCCACCCAAACTGGCCGTTGGATATACACTGGATGCGTTTTGCGACAACGCATAGTTTAAAAAGTTCACTTGCTGATTACTATCATAATCTGTGCCATCAAAGTTATACATCGGGAACTGTCCCAAGGTCACAGACAAGGATTTCAAATCACCCGGCAAGGTATGGGTATAGCTTAACTCATCAAAATAGTTCCCGTTACTGGGGTAATCGTTCACGCTGGACATCACCCCAATACGATTATCCAAAGTATTACCGCTCATTCCCCAATAACGCACAGCGGTATAGGATGCATTAAAGGTACCACTACCGATTGTTTCCGAATTAAAAGCATTCCAACCAATCGTGCCATAATATTGTGATTGCCAAGCGGTCCCTTTTCCATTTGGTGCACCTCGTTGAGGTAAAAAGGACGCATCAAATGAATAGGTAATCCCAGCCTTACGATTCAACATATTCTTAAAATCTTGATAATCTTTTGCTAAATCAACCTCTGCCAACGCCGGCAAAGCCATTAAACAACTTCCTAACAATAGTATTTTTTTCATGATTTTCCCTCCATTTCTTGCAAAGATATAAGTATTTGTTGTCCAGATGCCCAGTTAAACTTTCGTCTGTATTGTTATGTATTTTTTGCTTGTATCTTATTTTAAAAAGTGCTATGCTCTTGCCCACAAACGAAAGGATAAAAGATGACCGAAATTTCAACTTTACAATCATTTAGAATTAAATATAAACCAGAACTTCCTCGTTCTTTAAAGAAAGGCATTAAACGTGTCGCTGTTGTGGAAGGTGATAAAACAGATTCTATCTCCCATCAAGAAGAATTGAAATCTTTATTCCCAAATACCTATGGACAAAATGTGATTACATTTAAGGCTGGCAAAAAACCAAAAAAATTGGAAGCCAAGAATTTTGGTGTTATCTTATCCGGCGGTCAAGCCCCCGGTGGTCACAACGTCATTACCGGCCTTTATGATGGATTGAAACGTATCAATAAAAACAACAAATTGTTTGGCTTTTTGGGTGGCCCAAGTGGCATTGTGGAAGGTAAATACATTGAACTGGATGACGCTTTAATTGATTCTTATCGCAACACAGGTGGATTTGATATGATTGGTTCTGGCCGCACAAAGTTGGAGACAGAAGAACAATTTATGAAAGTGTGGCAGGTGTGTCAAAACCTGAACATCTCGGGTATCGTGATTATCGGTGGCGACGATTCCAATACAAACGCAGCTCTGTTGGCCGAATGGTTAAAAGCGAAAAATGCTGGCATTTGCGTCGTTGGTTGTCCGAAAACAATTGATGGTGATTTGAAAAATGCTCAAATTGAAACATCTTTTGGCTTTGATACTGCCACCAAAACTTATGCAGGTTTAGTTGGCAACATAGAACGTGACGCATTATCTGCTAAAAAATATTGGCACTTTGTGAAATTGATGGGGCGCAGTGCCACACATGTGGGCTTGGAAGTCGCCTTGCAAACTCATCCGAATATCACATTAATTTCTGAGGAAATCGAAGCCAGCGAAATGTCTTTGGATGCCTTGGTACAAGGTATGGTTGATGTGATTGTGGAACGTGCGGAAGCTGGCAAAAATTATGGCGTTGCCTTGATTCCAGAAGGTGTCATTGAATTCATCCCAGAAATGAAAAAGTTAATCACCAACCTCAATGATTCTATGAGTTTGGTGGAAAGTTCTGACACTTATAAAAACGCCAAAACAGATGCAGAACGTTTTCAATCTGTCATTGATCACTTGAATCAAACTGCACCAGACAGTGCCAAAGTATTTGATTCTCTGCCCGCTTTGATTAAAGCTCAGCTGTTGTTGGATCGTGACCCACATGGCAATATTCAAGTGTCCAAGATTGAAACAGAACAATTGCTCATCAACATGATCAAAACAAAGTTGGAAAAACTACGTGCCGAAGATAAATATCATGGTAAATTCTCGGGCCAAGCACACTTCTTTGGATATGAAGGCCGCTGTGCTTTTCCATCCAATTTTGATGCAAATTATTGCTATGCATTGGGATATAACGCTTGCGCCTTGCTCCAAAGCGGCCGTACAGGATACATTTCCTGCATCAAGAACTTGACCGCTCCAACGAACAAATGGATTGCAGGTGGTACCCCACTCACTATGATGATGACAATGGAAAAACGCCATGGTCAATTCAAACCAGTGATTCAAAAGGCTCTTGTCAAATTGGATGGGCCAGTATTCAAAAAGTTATTGGAAAACAGATCCAAGTGGGCATTGACTGATGATTATCAATTTCCAGGTGCTATTCAGTACTATGGTCCCATTGAGGTCACCAATGCCACAACTAAGACATTAGAGCTTGAAAAAGGTAAAATGAAACAACGTCGTTGGTTCAAACGTTTACGGTTGTTCCGCTAAACAAAAAACGGGAGCTAATTTAGTTCCCGCTTTTTATTTGTTCCGATGTTCCGATAGATTTTATTTCAGCGTTTGGCACAATACGTTTTACAAGTCCCGCCAACACAGTCCCAGGACCACACTCAACAAATTCTGTCGTCTGCATATTGGCAACAAGTTCACGCCATTTGACTGGAGATGTGATTTGACGCGTCAATAAATCTGCATAATGTTTTGGATCCATATCTTCCTTGGCCATAACATTAAAAAATACTGGAATTGTTGGAGCAATGAATTTTGTTTCCTTTAAAACAGGCGCCATCTCATCGGCCGCACTTTTCATCAAAGGAGAATGGAAAGCCCCGGCCACTTGCAAAGGAACCACACGCTTAATTGTCATTTGTTCAGCTATTTCTTTTGCTTTTTCCAAGCTTGAGAAAGCACCGCTTAATACAATTTGTCCAGGGGCATTATCATTTGCAACATAACATCCAGCTTTTTCGGCAATTTCGACTGATTGCTCTGGCGTGGCTCCAAGTAAAGCTAACATACCGCCTTTCTCCTTTTCGCAGGCTCTTGCCATAGCCAATCCACGAACTTGCAACAATTTTGCTGTATCCGACAAAGACAAAACATTGGCGGCACACAAAGCACTATATTCCCCCAAAGAATGCCCCGCCACAGCATCTGGCATTGGCAAACCTTGCGCTTGCAACACCCGCCATACAGCCATAGAAACCGCCATAATTGCGGGTTGTGCATTTTGTGTCTGGGTCAATTCCGTCAAATCGCCATCAAACATCAGC
The DNA here is from genome assembly GCA_045660045.1 of Alphaproteobacteria bacterium. Taxonomy (GTDB): domain Bacteria; phylum Pseudomonadota; class Alphaproteobacteria; order CAAHEQ01; family UBA3637; genus UBA3637. The sequence continues at coordinate 31,778 of JAZRDB010000014.1, forward strand.
TGGCTTAAATTTTGATGTAGGGATTCATCCACTTCTTGAAAGACATTTTGGGCCTCTTGAAAATCATGTGCCAAATCAGCCCCCATTCCAATGAATTGAGATCCTTGTCCTGGAAAAACAAATGCTCTTTTTTTTGTCATAGGAAGATATTAACCGATTTTTTAAGAAAATTCAATCTTTTTTAATGAGAATCAATGGCACCAGCATTTCTCTGTTTGTCAAACCAGAGTGTACACCCAACATATGTCCATACCTGCCTTCTGGGAAATGCGGAATCAATGTTTTTTCCGTCTTGGCAATAATCAAGTAATCGCATAAAATATCTTTTACCATTGGATGTGGCACTCCCGAACCAAACAAACCTTGCGCCAACGCATCCTCCGATTTTATCAGAATAAAATCCTTCACCAAATATTTGTTGAACAGACGGACAAATTCTTCCTCTTTTCCCTCTTTCAAAAGAACGGATTGTGCCCTCATATCCAATCCCAATGGAGCCGCCAAACAATCACTCAAATCTGGATAATTGTCTAACAATACCTCATTGTTTTGAATATGTCCATGATCGGCTGAAATAATCACAAGCGTATCTTTCAACTTACCACACATTTCCTTAACTTTGGCATCTAAATCCTTTAAAACATTGTTGATTTCTTTAGAATACGGACCAAACTCATGGCTTGTATGATCTGGATCATTCCAATATGCCACAACAAATTGTTCACCTTCTTTTCCTGTTTGTGCCACAATTCGATCGCACATTTCTTTAAAATCTAGGGTCCCTTCTGGTCTAATTCTGGCTGGAAAAATCTCAGTCATCTGAACGGCAGGATTAACAGCTTTAATGCGTTCAAAAACATGTTGATACGGCATCCTAGAGGCCAACTTTTCAGCCATAGGTTCCTCTGTATAATAATTTTTGTTCGTATACATTTCAACAGCACAGCCCGCTTCTTTGAAATACGGCGCCCATCCAAGCCATCCCGTTTCTATCGGAGCTAATCCTGAATAATAAGACGTTGTAGCGGCCACTGTCGTTGGTGGAAACACAGAAGAAATCTTATCTTTTACATGACGACGCAAAAATGAAAATATCCCTAATTGATGTTGCATCATATCGATACCCATGCCATCCAAAATCATAAAGACCACATTTTTATGATTGTGTTGTAGTGCATGTTCTAGCTTAGGCAAATGATATTCCTTTCCCTTCACGCCATAATGACTTAGCAGAGCATTTGGAATACCCAAGATACAATGCTTATAATCTGGATACATTGTTTTTAATTTCATTTATCGCCCCTCTTAAGAAATACTCTAACATATTCAATTTGTTATTGCAAGCACTTAATCAAAAATTTGCATTTTAAAAAAAGTATGATACAATAAAATATACGTAAAAAGGAGAATGCATGAAAAATTTGAAGCTAAAATGCGTGCCTACGCTCAACGCTAGAAAGGATAAAAATGCAATACGAATTCGTAGAAACTAAAACCGAACAAAACATCCTTTTAAATGGATTTTATGCCAATAACAATAATAATGCTTGCGCCGTGTTTATCCCAGGGCTTGCCGGTAATTTTATAGAACAACACTTTTTTGCTCATGTGTTGGCTGAAGAATGTTTAAAACACAAGATCGATTTTGTGTTTGCTCATCACCAAGGTTCTTTTCAAATCACAAGCTTTCCTCTTGTGAACGCGGATGGCACACGATCGAATATTCTAAGGGGGGCCGCTTACGAAAATTTTGACGATTGCATTTATGATTTGGACGCTTGGATGCGCTTTGTTTCAAAATACAGTAAAGTATATATAATATGTCATAGCTTAGGATGCAATAAGGTTGTACATTATCTGCAATCTAACACGCCACAAAACCTGTCCAAAGTGGTTCTATTGGCTCCACAAGACAACGCCAATTTTCCCAACTTACCAATCCATCAAGAGATGTTAAAGGAAGCCAAAGAAAATATTTCAAATGGCGAAGCGGACAAATTACTGACCCATAAATTATTAGGATTTTGTCTTGTTTCAAGTAAGACATTCTTTGATTTAATGACAAACACCAAAATAAACAATATTCCATATAAGGCCGAAGATACTGCCCTGCCTACACTTAAAAACATCCAATATCCAACCCTTGCTGTCATTGGTTCCAAGGAAGATGAAAAGGCAACTGAATATATGCAAAAGATTGCAAATGCTTTGCCCAACGGAAAAAGTGCTATCATCCCCAACGCCAATCATATGTTTAAAGGCCAAGAAATAGCTTTGGCCGACACGGTTATTCCATTTTTGCTTGCTTAATGTGCGTAATTTTTCATGAAAAAAGCCTTGATAAACAAGGCCGTCAAAACAAATGGTGGGTGTGATTGGACTCGAACCAGCGACCTTTACGATGTCAACGTAACGCTCTAACCACCTGAGCTACACACCCACAAATTCAAAACATAATATTTTTACACCATTTTAATTTAAATTGCAAGAACTTTTTTACTTGCATCTGATTTTTTTTGGGTATATAGTGTTTGGTATGTCATTATTAAAGAGCATAGCTACGGTCAGTGGGGGAACGGCCATCAGTCGAGTGGTCGGCTTTATTCGTGATATTTTAATTGCCCGTTTTTTAGGTGCCAGCATGGCCGCCGATGCTTTTTTTGTGGCCTTACGCTTTCCCAATTTATTCCGCAGTTTATTTGCGGAAGGAACCTTGAATGTCGCTTTTGTTCCTCTTTTCACTGGTGAATTACACAAAAGCAAAAAGGATGCTATCAATTTTGCAAAAGCTGTTTTCAGCTTTTTATTCTATATCTTATTGATTTTTGTTGTCCTAATGGAAGTGTTGATGCCTGCCCTGATGTTCTTATTTGCGCCAGGCTTTGATGAAATTCCTGGCAAATTGGAACTTACCACATCACTTTCCCGCATCACATTCCCCTTCTTATTATTTGTTTCTCTTGTGTCTTTATTGGCTGGTGTTTTAAATTCCATTGGCAAATTTTGGGCCGCCGCCTTTACACCAACTATTTTAAACTTATGCATGATTGCTGCTTTGCTTGGCTTGACACCTTTTTTAAGTGGCGACAGCGCCCCCGCTTATGCTTTGGCATGGGGTGTAACAAGCGCTGGCGTCGTGGAATTATTATTTCTTGGATGGCACATTAAAAAGGCAGGATATCTCTTTGGTTTGATGAATCCTGTTAAGGCGCTATATCATATGACAAGAGAGGTAAAAACCTTGCTCAAAAAGATGGCTCCTGGTGTTTTAGGATCTGGTGTCTATCAAATCAATTTATTTTTGGATACTTTATTTGTTTCGTTGGTAGGCGCTGGTGCGATGTCGTGGTTGAATTATGCTCAGCATTTATTTCAATTACCAATTGGCATTATTGGCGTCGCAATTGGAACCGCTTTACTTCCTGTTTTATCCCATCACATTAAAGCAAACGAACGTGAACAAGCCAATACACAACTTAATCGTGGTTTGGAACTTTCTATTGCAATGTCTGGAGCTTCCATGATTGGTCTTATTCTATTGGCAGAACCTATTATCCGCACTCTGTTTGAACATGGCGCATTTACAGCCGAGGATACAACTCACACAGCGCGTGCCTTAATTGTTTTTGCAATTGGTCTTCCCGCCTATATGATGACAAAAGCTCTTTCTCCTTTTTTCTACGCTCGCGGTGACACAACAACTCCTGTAAGAATCGCCATTGTTGGCGTTGTTTTAAATGCCATTTTGGCTTTAAGTATGATGCCATTTTTGGGATATGTTGGTATTGCCTTGGCAACCGGCTTAACTACTTGGGTCAACGCCGCACAATATTGGTTCCGTTTAAAACACAATAAAGAGTTCAGTTTGGACAATCTGTTTAAGCATCGTTTTATTCGCATTATCATTTCTTGCTTCGTTATGGCAGGCGTATTATTAGCTGGGCGTTGGGCCTTACAGTTTGTGCCACATGTCGACGGTAAATTGTGGCAAATTGTAATCTTGTGCCTCTTGGTTGGCATGGGGGGTATAAGTTTCTTTATTGCCCTCTTGACAACCAAAGCATTTTCTGTTAAACAGATAATAGCGTTATTGAAACGCAAAGGGGGAAAATCTCATGCGTAAGTGGATTGCAGTTTTATTCTTATTAATTGCTATACCTGTATCGGCTCAAACCTTGGATGCAGCAATTCAAGAGTTGACCAAAGATATCCCCGGACAAATTGTTACTCCAACAACAACAGCCGAACTACAAGCACTTTTTAAAGATGCGACAACAACACAGGTACCTCGTATTTTTGTGGACAAGTTGCCAGATGATTTTGCTCAGAATGGTTCGGGTGAACTTTATATGAATGTTATTACCGCCTTAATTTTGCGGGCAAACGAACAAGCTATTAAAGAACGAATGCTACTGATTGCTTTAAAAAATAAATATGAAAAAGGCGAAAAATGGTCTGAAACAGAAGAAAGTTTTTTCCATTCTTTGGTTGAAAAATATGATGTCATTATCAATAAAACAATTCAAACACAATTGGATCAATTACTCTTGAGAATAGAAGAAATTGTTCCTGGGTTGGCTGTTGCACAGAGTGTATATGCAACCAATTGGGGCAAGAAAAACATGGAACATCCTTATGGACAAATGGGATGGCTAGATGAAAAAAACTATGCTGAATTGCCTTATAATTCTTTAATAGCTGCTACGGATGCTTACGTCAAAGAAATGAATAGTGCCAACAATTACTGGACTTGGCGCGTTTCACGTCAAAACGCTGTTCATCGTGGTTTACGTGATCGTTTGGCTTATATTTTGGCCGGAAAATTATATGTCTATCGTCCGGAAGATCCATACTATCACACCACTCTTCAAAAGATTATTATGAACAACCCGCCTCTTGCACAATTGTATCAGGCAACATTTTTAGGAAAATAGGAACACACATGAAAAAAACATTTAAATTTCTTTTATCGGTTTGTTTAATTCTTGCCATGGCATTGATTTTATTCTTTTATCTTTATGGCAAAAAAACGCTTATTTTGCACACCCCCAATGGTGATGTCCTCTACCGTGTAGAATCTGCCCTCACACAAAAAGAACAACAACAGGGATTAATGTATCGCAAACAGATGGCCACACAAAATGGTATGATTTTTATCTTTAATCCACCACGCGCAGCGCATATGTGGATGAAGAACACATTTATTCCTCTGGACATGGTCTTTTTTGATTATATGGGACGTGTTGTTCAAGTACATCACAATGCTATTCCTCAGGATGAAACTGTTATTTCCAGCATTATTCCTGTCGCTGGTGTTTTGGAAATTAACGCTGGTGAGGCTGAAAAATATGGCATTGTCCCAGGAAGCAAATTGGATTTGAGTAATTTTCAATAGGCATATGTTTCCTGCTGAAACTTAATTTTTCAGAGTCGCTATATAATATCTCCACCATTTATGGAAGGTTCTATTCTTACGTCAATTGGCGTTGTCTAATCCGCAAACAGATAGCATTCTTTTGTTAAATGAAAGTATCTATGCCAACGATTTAAACTACGCTTTGGGGTATAGTAATAATGCTTACTCAGTTATTACCAATGGAATTGGAACTCCTTTTCAATTAAACTTTGGTGAATTCAAACATGTTCTACGTCATGAATTGGGTCACAGATTCGGGGCGACTGAACTTGAAAATCGTCCGGCCGCTGGGCTTGTTTTCCACAAAGATTTTGGTTGGCATTGCACAACCCCTCGATGTGTTATGAATATTGTTAGTTCTATTCAGGACGTGCGAACAAATCTGAATGCTACTTTTTGCCCACTTGTCTTCGCACCATCAAACAAGAACTTTCAAAGTAATTGAAATATTCTTTAAGTTCTGACCAACTTTGTCTGAATCTTTTTTATTTATACTTTTCCAATTCTTTTTTAACCCATTTTTGTGCAAAAGCGGCGGCTTCGGCCACAGGAATCATACCCTTTTCATCCGTTCCACGCACTTTGTACTCAATCATACCTTGACCCAAGGCTTTTGGAGCAACAATCAAACGCAAAGGAATGCCTGTTAAATCGGCTTCAGCGAACTGAACCCCAGCGGACAAATTACGATCGTCATATAAAACCTCTACACCGGCTTTCTCCAAATCGGCATACAACTTTTCGGCCGTGTCCTTGATACCCTCTTTATCCATGCCCATTGCATTGATCTGAACTTGCCATGGAGCAATAGAAAGCGGCCAAATTGGACCATAGTCATCATGATGGGCTTCAATCACAGACGCCAAGGATCGACCAATACCAATACCGTAACAAGCCATTAATGGTGTTTTATCTTCACCATTTTCGTCTGTATATACCATCTTCATAGATTCCGTATATTTGGTACCAAGTTTAAAGATATTGCCGACCTCAATACCGCGTGTCAGGTGCAACTTTGCACCACATTTCGGACAAACATCACCTTCCTGAACAGTTGCAATATCAACGATTTCTGCTTTTGACGTATCGCGTGAGACATTAAAGTTCTTCAGGTGGAATCCTTCCTTATTGGCGCCACAAAGCAAGTTATAAGCGTTTGCCACTGATTTATCCGCATATACCTTACACTTTAAACCCATTCCTGTTGCAAAACCTGGTACCGCCCCTACTTTACGCACTTCATCATCAGTTGCAAAGTTAAACAAGCATTTCAGAACTTTGGCTAGCTTCGTTTCATTGACCTCTAAATCACCGCGAATCATAACAGCAACAGTTTCTTTCTTCTCAGTGGTGTAGAAAACCATTTTTGCCATCTTTTTGGCGGGAATACCCGTGAACTTTACCAAATCTTCTATAGTTTTAATATTTGGCGTTTCAATTTCTTCTAATGGTAACAATTCTTCTTTTTTGTATTGATATTCAGTATAAGCTACCTCAGAATTCCAATAGGACTTACATTCTGGACACATCACAATCTTGTCTTCACCTGCATCCGTCACTAATTGATATTCGTGGGCAATCTTACCACCCATCATACCTGTGTCAGATTGTATTGCCACTACCTCAGGGATACCAATCCTGCGATAAATTGTATGATAAGCTTCTGCCACACGGTCGTAGTATTCATCTAAATCTTTTTCATTAGTATGGAAGGAATAAGCATCCTTCATTGTGAATTCACGCACCCGAATCAACCCACCACGGGAACGTGCTTCATCACGATACTTGGTCTGGATCTGATAGAGCATGAACGGATAGTCCCGATAACTTGTGGCTTCGGTACGCGCCAAAGCAGTCACCGCTTCTTCATGGGTCATCCCCAATAGCATATCGTGGCCGGTTCTGTCCTTAAAACGCAACAACTCTGGACCAACAGAATCCCAACGTTTACTTTCATCCCACAATTCCCGCGGCATGACAACTGGCATCATCACTTCCTGCCCATCTACTTTGTTCATCTCTTCTCGAACAATAGCTTCAATCTTTTGCTGAATTCGCTTACCAGGAGGTAATAACGAATAAATACCATTTGCCACAGGGCGAATATAGCCCCCGCGAAGCAAATAAATATGGCTTGCCAACGTGGCATCTGCCGGTTTTTCTTTGTGTTTTCTGGAAATAAGTTTAGATTGACGCATGGGTGATCCTTTCCGTTTGTTGCGTTTATGATAGTGTTATTATACCAGTATTTTTAAAATAAATCAACCATTTTTCGCCAACTCGGCAAACTTTTGGATCATATCGCGGACACCTTTTAAACGTGTCTCCACATTTCCCCATGGACGCATAACAATCAACTTTTGATCAGGGCGCAGTTTCATTGTACCCAACTGTCCTTGAATATATTTAATCAAACCCGCAGGATTCGGGAATGTATTATTAAAGAAAGCGACTGTTGCCCCCTTCTCGCCCGCATCAATGCGCTCAATATTCGCTTGCTTAGCCAAAATCTTTAACTCTAATGTGATAAACAGATTATCCGTTTCTACGGGGTATTGTCCAAAGCGATCAATCAATTCTGCCCGCATAGATTCAATTTCCGCCATCGTGGTTAGCTCACTCATGCGATGGTATAAATCCATTCGAACATCCAAATCGGCAATATAAGTATCTGGAATCAACACTGGCAAGCCCACTGACACTTGTGGTGAAAAATCTTGTTGCACAGGGTCCTTATCGCCCGCTTTTTCAGCACGCAAAGTTGCCACGGCCTCCGCCAACATCTTTTGATACAATGCCACACCAATTTCGCGAATGTGTCCCGATTGATCATCACCAAGCAAGTTCCCCGCCCCGCGAATATCCAAATCATGGCTAGCAAGCGCAAAACCAGCCCCCAAACTGTCAAGCCGGCCAATCACTTCTAAACGCTTGTGAGCATTTTCGGAAAGCGTTTGTTCCATTGGTGTTGTTAGATACGCGTACGCTTTAATCTTGCCACGTCCCACGCGACCACGCAATTGATAAAGTGCTGCCAAACCAAACATGTCCGCTCGATACACAATAATTGTATTCACAGACGACATATCAAGACCTGATTCAATAATACTTGTCGCTAACAATACATCAAACTTCTTTTCGGCAAAATCCGTCATAATTTTTTCAAGCTGACTTGGCGCCATTTGCCCATGAGCCTGAACCACTTTAATGTCTGGTAAAATGGCTTTCAAAACATCGACTACCTCTGGCATATCTGTAATACGCGGCACAACAAAGAAAGTTTGTCCGCCACGGAAATGTTCGCGCAAAATTGCCTCTTTAATCACCACAGGATCAAATGGCATCACATAAGTTTTTACAGCCAGACGATCCACCGGCGGCGTCGCAATTACTGACAATTCACGCACACCGGACAGTGACAGTTGCAACGTCCTTGGAATTGGCGTTGCGGTCAGCGTCAAAACATGCACCCCCGTCTTTAATTCCTTCAAACGTTCTTTATGCGTCACACCGAAGTGTTGTTCTTCGTCGACCACCACAAGCCCCAAATTTTTAAACTTTACTGTCTTACTTAAAACCGCATGTGTCCCAATCACAATATCAAGTGTCCCTTTTTCCAATTCTGCTTTCACTTTCTTAGCGTGTGTCGGAGATACCAATCGCGACAAGCTGTCTATCCGAACAGGGAACCCTTGAAAGCGCTCAATAAAGTTTTGCGCATGCTGACGTGCCAACAAAGTTGTGGGCGCTACAACGGCCACTTGTTTACCGCTTAACACAGCCAAAAAGGCTGCGCGCATAGCAACTTCGGTCTTACCAAAACCCACATCTCCACAGACAAGGCGATCCATTGGCGTTCCCTTTGCCAGATCTGTTTCAATTTCTTGAATTGTCCGCAACTGATCGTCCGTTTCTGTATAGGGGAAACGCGCACAAAATTCTTGATATAATCCATGTGGGGCCAAGATACGATCCACTTTGTTCAACACACGGTGTGAAGCGATATTCAGCAATTTATCCGCCATAGCAAACAAATCTTTTTTCACACGTTCTTTCTTATTCGCAAAAGATTGAGAACCCAAATGATCCAAGGCTACTTCTCCGGATCCATAGCGCGACAAAATATCTGCATTTTCAACCGGCACAAACAACTTGTCATTACCGGCGTACATAATACACAAACAATCATGCGCGGCCCCATCGAATTGCAACGGAACAAGGCCAGCGAATTGTCCTATTCCATGAACTTGATGCACCACCAAATCCCCAATCGAAAGCGTAGAAACATCTTGAATAAAATTCTCGGCTCGCTTCTTTTTAATCGGGCGCTGAATACGCTCACCGAACATATCGGCCTCAGTAATTACAATAAAATCATCCGTTTGAAACCCAGATTCAAATGGCACAACAAACAAACTGGGGGCATGTTTCAAAGCATCTTTCCAATTATCCACTTCTGATAAGAAAAGACTCTTTTCTTTTAACTGAGCCAGAATACGTTGACCCGCTCCACCCGTCACCGCCGTCACAATCACTTTTTTATCACAACCGCGAATAAAATCTGCAACTGCTTCAAAGATATCTTGATCATTCTTAACACGCACATCCACAAAATCGCGACCAGCTCGTGCCCCTTGATCTTTTGCACCAACATCTTGAAAGGGTGTTAACATAAAAGCATTACATGAAGATATCAATTTATCACTTTGATTTTTATCAATAAAAAATAAATCTTTTGGAATGGGATAATACTTGGATTTATTTAAATTTTTATCTTTTAAAGCTTGCTTACGCGCTTCATAATAATCTTGAATTTGAGCTTCGCGGGCAGCCAAAGATTGGTAAAATTGCGGATCAAAAGTATATGTTGCCTCGGGTAAATAATCCGTCAAATGCGCCATCTTTTCGTAAAACAATGGCAAGAAATGTTCCATGCCTTGCAAATACCTTCCTTCAGAAACCGCTTGATACATGGCATCATCACGCACTTCACCAAACAAATCACGATAACGAGAACGAAATAATTCTTGTGATTCAGGCGTAATTTTAAACAACCGATTGGGCTTGATAGAAAATGATTCTATCTGAGCAAATGTTCGCTGACTCATGGGATCAAACGTTCGAAGAGAGTCAATTTCATCTCCAAAAAAATCCAAGCGTAAAGGTGTTTCCATGCCCGCGGCGAAGATGTCTAATAAACCTCCGCGCACCGCATATTCACCCATTTCCATCACAACATCTGTATTTTGATAACCATTGTCATTTAGAAACTTTAAAATCTCATCAAACGCAACATTTTGCCCTACTTTTAATGAAAGCGAAGTACCTTTAAAAAACTCTTTTGGGGGCAACAACTGTGACCAAGCGGCCACAGAGGTCAGCACAATCACATCTTTCACCCCATGAGCCAACTCGGTCAATGTGTCAATTTGCGTTCCCAAAATTTCTGGAGATGGAGCCGTTCTGTCATACGGCACCGTATCCCACGCCGGCAAAATCAACACCTTCTGCTTTGGCATCAATGTATGGATTAAATCGCTTAAAAATCTCAGGCGCTTTTCATTTTGTGCCACATGCACCAACACACCTTTATTCTTCAATAACTTTTGAAAAACAAAAGGCTCAAATCCGCCTGGCACACCTGACAATTTTTCCATTATTTATCCTTTAAAAGAATGATAATTCAACTGTAAACAGCTTTTCTGCCTCACCCACAAAGCCGCGCTCAACAAAGACAAAAGCAATATCACCAGCCTCAATAACTAGTCCCTTTTCTGGACAAAGGAATGTATTTTTTCTTAAAACACCACCCAACGTAATTCCCTTTGGCATTTTCACTTTTCCCAAAGGTCCTTTTGTAATACGAGCTGTTGGCAAAACTTCAATTTGCAACAACTCACCAAGACCAGACTGCAAGAAATATCCATCTTGCACACGCCCCTTACGTAAATGCTGCAAAATCGCTGAAACCATTACCGCGTTCGGATTAATAAATGAATCAATACCCAATCCCGAAACATAGTTCATATATAATTCATTTCGAATCAAAGCACAAGAACGAGGAACACCATTTCTTTTTGCCAACAATGAAAGCAGTACATTATTCTCATCCGTATGTGTTGTTGCCACAGCCACATCATAATTTTTAAACTCAATTTCATCCAATAAATTATCATCAAAACCATCTCCCTTAATGATTAAAGCATCATTCAAATGAGAGGACAAAAAGGTAGCACGTTCTTCCGACTTCTCAATAATCATCACATTTTGGCGATCTATAGGAGCTTCCAACAAAGCACCCAAACCATAACCAATTTGACCACCACCAAAAATCAATACATTATCTGGCCTCGCCATCACATAACCAAACATGTCCAAAACACGTTCCAAATGTCCTGATGCCACAAAGAAATAAACATCGTCTCCTACTTTAATTGGTGTATTTTTTAAATCGATGAGCTGATTTTTATGATTGACGGCAACAATGGTGAAATTCACATTTGCAATCAATTCACGCACTTGTTGGACTGTTTTTCCCACCAAGGCACAGTTTTTACGACATTTTAAGCCAACAAACTCCACTTTGTTATCACAAAATGAAGTAACATCCATGCCACCATTGATAGTTAAATCTGCCAAAATGCGTTTTGCTGTTTCATATTCAGGAGAAACGACAACATCAATAGCCAAGCTTTCCAAAAAGTCTGCGTTCTTTTTATCTAAATATTCAGATGACGCCAAGCGAGCCACACGTTTATTGATTTGAAACAATGTTTTCGCCAAAGCACAGGCGATAATATTAACTTCATCATTACCTGTCACAGACAATAATACATCCGCATCCTTTGCCCCTGCTCGCGCCAACACAGATGGGGAGGAACCAGATCCCACAACTGTTTGGATGTCCAATTGTTCTGCAAGATGAGCAAGTGCCTCTTTTCTAATATCGACCAAAACAACGGAATGTTCTTCCGTCCTTAAGTATTTAGCCAATGCAATACCAATTTGACCTGCACCAACAATAATAACTTTCATCTTACTCCTCCCAAAAATCTTTAATCAGATTTTTTAAGCATTGCTCGTTTTCTTCAAGATACATTTTTTCACGCCATTTTGCAACCCCTTTTTTGTGGGCCGCATACCACGCCAAATGTTTGCGAGCTACATATAAGCCGGCATGGCCATAATGTGACAGTAATAAATCCAAGTGATACAAAATCAAATCCCGCATATTTATTTTGGGATGAATGCCCGTTTCAATTTCACTGAGCCGCCATGGATGACCCAGCAAAGCACGTCCAATCATCACCGCTTTTGCTCCACTTTCTTGCATTGCCTGTACGGCTGTTTCTTGGTTTACAATATCACCATTTATTACCATTGGAACTGGCAATTTCAATTTTTTTAAAATTGACCAATCCGCTTTACCACTATATCCTATCACTTTTGTGCGTGCATGAATTTCAATTCTATCTGCCCCCGCTGACACCAAACGCGGTGCAAATGACAGTATCTCTTTTGGATCATCCCAACCCAATCTGGTTTTAACAGACACAGGCAAATGTGTATGTGCTTTTACTGCTTCTACCAATCGACAAGCCAAATCTTGATCTTTCATCAACATCGCACCAGAATGATTTTGAATCAACTTCTTGACTGGACATCCCATATTGATATCAATTCCCATCACGCCTAAATCTGAAATCATTTGGGCTGCCTCGCCCATACTTTCTGGATGTGCTCCAACCAATTGAACAACAATATTTTTTTCCTTTTGAAAGGTCAACATTTTTAATGTTTTGGGATGAGCATGTATCAACGTTTCGACCCCAATCATTTCAGAAAACAATGGTTGATTGCCGAATTGACGCAATATTTGCCGAAACGGATAATCGGACACACCGGCCATCGGCGCAGAAAGAACATCAATTTTTGTCATTGGGAATGGTCCCTTGTATTTTGGCTTTCAATGCTTCATACTCCGGCGACACGCGGGATAGATCTTGTTCATTGGGAAACGTTTGTTTGAGTGCCTTTTCCAACCATTTCAATGCCTTCTCATATTGCCCTGCTTCATTCAATGAACGCGACACAATCAATTGTGCCGGCACATAGCCATTTTCAGCAGCCGTTAAGTAATATTGAAATGCCAATTCATTGTGCCCCTGTTTTGTATAAATTCGAGCTAATGCCATATTGGCACCAATATGTTTTTGGCTTGCTGCTTGGTTATAAAATTCTATTGCTTTAGATATGCTTTGTGGCACTTTTTTACCTTCTTCCCAAATAGTACCCAACTTAAATTGACTTTCAGCATCTCCTAAAGAGGCATAATGCATTTCCCACATCAATTCATCTTGTGCCTCATTAAAGGAAGCAAAAGAAACACCCGCGAATCCAAGAGCGATAACCATCAAAACAACTTTTAACATCTTCCACGTAGCTTTCGCCAACTCAGATTTCGGAAAACTTGTCATCCACCCTTTGGCAAATTTTTTTGCCAAATGTTTCTTTTTATTATTTAACGCTAAAATCGTTTCTTGAATACGTTTTTCAAGACCTGTCCGATGCGGCTTTAAAACAAGCAATTTAAAATAAAGGCCAAGAGCTTCTTCATAATCTTCCGTTTGTTCCAATAAAATAGCCAATTTATAAAGACTTGGAAAATGATTTGGATTTTCTTGAATCACATATCTTGTATGTTCCAACGCCACCGGAAATTGTCCTTGTGCCATCAAAACATTACTCAATCCTTCATGTGCCACCACTAATGTTTTATCCAAAGCCAACGCTTTTTCATAAGAAATCGCAGCTTTTTCCCAGTCCTTTTGGTGTTCCAACAAAAGGCCTTGTTGCACCCATGCACCTGAATTATAAGCATCCAACTCAATCGCTTTTTGCAGGGCTTTCATGGCTTCCTCTGGACGTTTTAAACTTTCCAAAATTCCCGCATACAATGTCCAATCTCGACTAAACAACAAATAATCTTTTAAAATTGTTTCGGCTTTTTTCCATGCTTTTTGGGCTACATAAAAACGTGCCAAATGATAAGCGGTATTTTCATTTGCTTCCGCCGAATATGCTTTTAACAACATATCTTCTTTTTCTTTCTTTTTATTTGCCAAGGCCGACAACCCCAAATATGCCGCGGCAATATTTTCATTTTCTTTTAAGGCCAAGCGGAAACACTCTTTTGCATCTTTTCTTTTCCCTTGTGCTAAATAAATCAATCCAGCTTCCGTACGCACCTTGGGATCATTCATCATTTTTAAATAAAATGAAAGGGCTTCATCCAAATGACCCTGAGCACGTAAAACCTCCGCAAACGCCAATTGATAATTGGACACATCTGGATACAACTCCAATGCTTCATGCAACAAATCAGCCGCCACATTCCATGCCTTTTGGCGATAAGCAATTAAACCAAGCAAATACAGTGCATCTCCATGGGTAGGTGAAATCGCCATCGCTTCACGACACAAACTTTCCGCCTGCCGTAAATTCTCGGCATTAAATGCCTCAAAAGCTTGATCCAATAATTCATCAATTCTATTCATCATCAATCGACCCCAATCGACCAATCACCATTTCTTTATTAATTGCTACAGATTCAATTAATCCAAAACCAACAAACAATGTCAGCATAGCCGTTCCCCCATAACTCATCAATGGTAACGGCACACCAACAACTGGCATTAATCCCATGACCATCCCCATGTTAATAAATACATACAATGCAAAATTAACCGTTAATCCAAGGGCCAAAATTTTACCAAAGAAATTCGTACATTTAAGCGCTATCATCACACCATAAAAGATAATAATCATATAAAGGGCATACAAGATTAATGATCCAAAAAGTCCAAATTCTTCGGCCAAAACCGTAAAGATAAAATCCGTTTGTTTTTCGGGAATAAAACTTAAACGACTTTGTGTTCCTTGCATGAAACCTTTCCCCCAAAAACCACCGGAACCAAGAGTAATCTTAGATTGAGTGATATGGTAACCAGCACCCAAAGGATCACGTTCAGGATTCAAAAATGTCAGCACCCGTTTCTTTTGATAATCATGCAAATGCGCCCAAACAAATGGCAACGTTGCCATCCCAACAACAAACACCAATACAAATTTCCACAGTTGAACACCTACCAAGAAAAAGATTGCAGCACTTTCAAAAACAAGCATCATCGCCGTTCCCAAATCTGGTTGTTTTAAAATCAACAAAACAGGAATCCCCATCATCAACAAAGGGGGAATCATAAATTTCATCTGTCGCACATCATCCAAACTTGCTCCATGGAAATAACGCGCTAACGCTAAAACTAGCGCGATTTTCATACATTCCGATGGCTGCAAATTAACAACCCCTAAATTAAGCCAACGCTGAGCCCCCATACCGACATGGCCAAATAATTCCACGCCGAATAACATTAATAACGTCGCTCCATAGATCCAATAAGCATATTTCATAAAAAGACGCAAATTACAAAAAGCAATGACAATTAAAAAACATAAGCTTACAACAAAACGTATAGCCTGTTTATTCGCCCACGGGGACCAATGTCCCCCACCCACAGAATACAAAATGCCCAAACTAATACAAACGACTAAACACACGAAAAGCAGCAGCTGCCAATTGAAACCCGCCCATTTTTCCTTAAATGACAGGTTATAATTTTTCATATAACAGTTGCGGTCTTTAAAAAAACTCATTTATTTTTCGCTCCTGTTTTAATTTTAGCATCTTCAAGATCCAATCGCAAGGCTTCTTTTAACACCTTCGAGGCAACAGGTGCCGCGGCCGATGATCCACCTCCACCGTGTTCCACCACAACAATCACGGCATATTTAGGTTTATCTGTTGGGGCATAAGCCGCAAACAAAGCATGATCACGACTTTCCCAAGCCATATCTCTTTGCTTTTTAATACCCTCTTCCCGTTCTTTCAATGAAATGCGTCGTACTTGGGTTGTAGCCGTCTTACCCGCCATCCGCATTCCTTCCAAATTGAATCGGCTATTATATGCTGTCCCTTTTTCATGATTTACCACATCATACATACCAGCCCGAATTAAACGCAAATAAGATTGATTAAACAGCGGATCTCCAGATAATTTCGGCATATCCTTTTTCACAAAATGCAAATCTGGCAGGTGTCCATTATTCGCAATAGCCGACACAGCACGCACTAACTGTAATGGTGTCGTTAATAAAAAGCCCTGGCCAATACTTAGATTCAAGGTGTCACCCATCCGCCATTCATCCTTACGCATTTTTAATTTCCACTCTGGTGATGGCAATAATCCTTCCTTATCTCCATTCATCTCCGTTTCAACAACTTGGCCAAAGCCCAATTTCTTAGCCGTCATAATAATTTTTTCCCAACCGATTTTTTGGGCCATTTCATAAAAATACACGTCACAAGAATGGTGCAATGCCTCCTGCAAAGTTAAAGCCCCGTGACCTTCCTTTTTCCAACAATGAAATTTCTGATTACCCAACTGCGTCATGCCCGAACAATAAACACGTTTATTAGGATCTATAATACCATTTTCTAAACCAGCCAAACCAACCACTAATTTAAATATAGAACCTGGTGAATAAGCACCGAACAACGCCTTGTTTTGAAGGGGTTTCTTTTGATTATTCATCAATTGATTCCAATTTTTTTGGCTAATAGACGTCAAAAAAATGTTCGGATCAAATGTGGGTGTCGATACAAAACTTAAAATCTCACCATTCTGAACATTAGCTACAATTACAGTACCCGCCTCTTGCCCCATCGCATCAGCAGCCACCTTTTGCAATCTTGTATCAATGGTCAGATGCAAATCCTCTCCAGCCACTGCTTTTTCTTGTTCCATCAAACTAACCGTCCGCCCCATCGCATTCACTTCTGTTTTTTTGTAGCCAGGTTTTCCACGTAATGTTGATTCAAAACTTTGCTCCAATCCCGTCCGACCAATTCTGTACCCAGCCAAATCAAACCACGTGCTATCCACGTCTGTATCACGGTCATTCAACAACGAAACATAACCTAAAATATGTGCCGTTAAATCCTTTTTAGGATAATTACGAATCATTGTCTCTTCGATTTGAATCCCTTCTAATACTGGAGCATTTAAATGCAACAACACCACCTGCTCTTTGGTTAAATTATCTTTAATCTGGACCGGCATAAAAGCGCGTTTATATTTTGCTTCTTTTAAAATACGATCTTCTTCCTCTTCATCAAGAGGTACAAGTTTTTTAAAATTTTCCAGTGTTTGTTTATAATCTTTCGTTTGTTCCTTAATCAAAACAGCCTGAAAAACTTTACGATTATCGGCCAACAATACGCCGTTTCTATCGTATATTTTACCCCTATCCGGCATCGTCAAACGTACCGCTGTCCTGTTCTTTTCCGCCAACACCATAAAACGATCACCCTGCAAAATTTGCAAATAAAATAATCGTCCCAATAAAACCAAGCTAATCAGAACAAAAATACTTACCAACACAATTGTTCTTACAAAAATTTCATGTGCTTTTTCATATTTCCATACGGTCATAAAGCGGCCTCCCGCACCTTTTTATCAAAGCGTGCACACAAACGCATAATGAATGGATAGCATAATATAAGCACCCAGAATTCCACTAAAACCGGCAAAAACGCCACAGGGTTGTGGGCAATCACTGACACAAATAAATAATTCACAATTTCCACTACCAACAACATCGCAGCAAAAACGATCCACAAACGTCCAAATGTCAATTCCAGCAAATACCGTCTTAAAAAATTAGCCATAAAAAACAACAAAACAAAGCAAAATGTTGTCACACCCATGGGGCTTTGAATAAGCATTTCAGATATAATCCCCAACAAAAAAACGGCCCACGAACTTAAACATTTGGGATTATAAATTGCGAAATAAAATATTGGAATAAATACCCATTGAACACTGTATGGATAGTAAGGCAAAAAATGATACGGCACCAAATGTCCCAAAATAAGCATGAGACAAAACAAAAACGGCGTTATTTGCCGCAACCAAAAATGCATATTCAATTGGTGCATCTTATGGCTCCTTACAATCTGTTTTTAAAAGGGCATCAGACAAACCAAAGTCTATCAAACGCACAAATTCCAACCCTTCTCCTGATTCAAACAAATCAACATCAATATCATTTTCTGTAACAGAACGGACAACTCCGATACTTAATCCAGATGGATAAACCCCCATATATCCAGAGGTTAAAACAACGTCTCCTGGTTGAATTTTATTCCATTCATCCGTGAAAATAATCTTGGGATGATTCGTATTATCTCCAGATAAAATAGCCTGAATTCTTTGCTTTCCCACAAGAACTGGCACCCGCGACAAATAATCAGTCAGCATCATCAAACGACTGCCATGATCACCCACCTCAATGACGCGCGCAAATAATCCTTTGTCGGTCATTGCTACTGCCCCATTACTAACACCATCTTTTGTGCCCGCCAACGCGACATAAGACCTTGAAAATTTATCACCGGTATCCATCACCAACCTTGCCACAACAGTGGTCGATTTCGGATATGGTACATATCCCACCAATTTTTTAATTTCGTTTTGTTCCGATTCCAGCTGTATGGCCAGAGCCCTCCATTGACGCAAAACTTTATTTTCTTCCTCTAATTCAGCATTACGATGATATAAAGAAACAGCATTTAAAAAAGTATCTTTAGCTGACTTTAACCATCTTGCAGGCGCAGCCAAAGCCGACGCAACCGGCGCCATTTTATCTGAAATATAATATCTTGTCGTAACAATTGCTGGATTTTTTGTTTGCCACAACACCATCAAGACGATGGAAAACACCAAAAAGACCACAGGAATCAAACGTCTGATTTGGGATCTTATCCTTTTCAGGCGAAATTGTTTGTTTTCCATGGCCACCCCTTTGGGTCAAAGATTAATACATGCTGGTTAAGATATTTTCAAACTTGCCAACTTCTTCTAATGCCTTACCTGTCCCCAACACCACGCATTGAAGCGAATTTTCGGCCACTGATACAGGCAACTTCGTGGCAACGCGTAAAACATCATCCAAACGACGCAACAAAGCACCACCACCGGTCAACATAATACCCTTATCAACAATATCTGCTGCCAATTCCGGATCTGTGTGTTCCAACGCAACCTTCACGGCATCCACAATTTGTCCTACTGGCCCAGCCAAGGCTTCAGAAATTTGGCGTTCCGTAATCATGACCTCTTTTGGAATACCATTCATCAGGTCGCGACCTTTTACTGGAATTTTTTCACCATCACCTTTACCAGGTGCAGAAGCAGCACCAATTACCTTTTTTACACGTTCAGCAGACGATTCACCTATCATCAAATTATGATTGCGACGGATGTAAGAAATAATTGCTTCATCCATTTTATCTCCACCAACACGCACAGATTCAGCATAGGCAATACCACCCAAGCTCATCACGGCAACTTCCGTCGTACCACCACCAATATCAACCACCATACTGCCCGATGGTTCATTGACAGGCAAACCAGCTCCTAAAGCAGCGGCCATCGGTTCTTCAATTAAAAACACCTTTCTGGCATGACTATTTTCAGCGGCCTCTTGAATAGCACGACGTTCCACAGCTGTTGAACCAGACGGCACACAAATCACAATCATAGGACGTGTCAAGGAATGTTTATCAAGGGCTTTTTGAATAAAGCGACGAATCATTTCTTCCGCCACATCAAAGTCCGCAATCACGCCATCACGCAAAGGACGAATAGCTTGAATTTGACCTGGAGTCTTACCCAACATCTGTTTTGCTTCATTACCCACTGCAATCACCTGCTTCTTACCACGATTTTCGGCAATCGCCACAACGGATGGTTCATTCAGAACAACCCCACGCCCGCGCACATAAACAAGCGTATTTGCTGTCCCTAAATCAATAGCCAAATCCGATGAAAAAATATTTAAAAATTTCTTTAAACGTTTCCAAGACATGTTAACCCTTTCTGTTAATGATCTTATTCATACACCAAAGATGAATAAAATACAAGTCATTTTTTTTATAAAATTAAGATTTTATGCCAATACAAATAATATCGGGCACAGGTGTGGCTTCTTTCTCATCATCAGATCCACATGATGTCAACACATATCTGCATTTCTCACCACGATAAACCTCAATAACGCTACCCACCATAGGTTCGCCATTTTCAGCTTTATGTATTTTATTTAGCAAGGCTTTACACGTATCCCGATCCAATGCATGCCCACCATTCACAGCCCCAACTGGTATTATCGCAACGGCATATTTACCAAGCTTATCTCGCTCAACGCCTGTTTTGTTATCTCCAACACCAAAGCCATAAGGTGTGATCGCAGAGGCGCCACCAGATTGTTTATCATACATGCCATACGTTATTTTACTGGACTTCCGACTGCTCACTAAAGCCCGTTTTCGAACGTGTTCTAACAAATCATTCACACGCATTTTTGCAACAGCATCACGGTATAAAGCAATACCACCCATTGTGAAAACACCCATCAATGTGATAACACCAATCATTTCTAGCAATGTTCGGCCAGATTCATTTATCTTCATAAATACCTCCTTGTATGGAGGACACTGTATCATAGCTTGTGTAAAGTGTCAACAAAAAACCCGCCTTAAAGGGCGGGAAAAAGGTGGAACAGTAAAAAGAAGGGGGAAAATCCAAACTTGTATGCAAGGTTGAGGAGTATTACACAACAAGCCTCTTTACTGTTCCGACCAGGATATTAACACATTTTTAACTATTTGTCAAGTATTTTTTGTCTTTCACTGGATACAATGTGGGTCGTGGCTGTTAACACAGAATTAACCTCCCGCTTTTGAGCAATAGCAGGAACTTTTCTACCACCTTGAGCAATGTTTAACACCACAAACAAAACTACCTACCATACATACCGAGGTGACAACAACCACAATTGCCGACTAAGAACAAGTTCCTAAATCTTTTTAGATAAATGTATCACCATACGCAGAATGATACAATTCATCTTTACCTTTTATCAGACCGTAAAAATTCTTTTTTTTGTTCTGTCATCTTAAATCTCCTTTTGAACAGAAGTGCTATTACATAACAAGATGTTATTTTTCAATCTTTTTGAACACACACAGACAAAAAGGGCTTGCATTTTATCGAAAAAAAGAGTATAAACATTTTTATTCGGAGCGTAGCGCAGCCTGGTAGCGCACTTGTCTGGGGGGCAAGTGGTCGTGGGTTCAAATCCCGCCGCTCCGACCAACTATATAACATAGTATGTGTATACCTACTATGTTATTTTTTTATCTGAAATAATTTAATTATATTTTTCAATGAGTTAATGATGATTTTCTCCGGATACCAAGAGGGCGACATTCGATTGTATGACAATTTTTGCACCCATAAAAACACATTTGGGAAAAAGGTATATCTTGCATAAAAGCTAATTACAGTAAATCGCAAAGCTTTCGGGGGCATAGATCCCCATAGTTAAGCTTCCCATCAAAGAATCATATAATGTCCAATGGGTTTCGACCGCTTTAATACCCCTTCCATGACATGCATTAAAAAGATTATAATCCGTCTTTTGATACATGCCCCACAGGAAAAAATGACTTTTTCCCTCATATGACGGCTCAGTCATTACATTTAGCTGTGGGCTAAGATTAAAACGCATAACGTGATCAGTACTACAAGCAGCCAGCATCAAAGCAGACCCAACACAAATTAAAAGTTTATGCATCATATTTTATCCTTTTTTTGTTCATTTTCTTTACTTTTGTTTAGAAAAAGCACCAACGTGGGCACAACCTTTTTGTGTATAAGCTTTAGCAACACAACACAAACATGAATATACTTCCTTGTTTGCCGTTATCACAGAGACAATATAATTATGCAAGTTCTCTTCAATATGTTTAATATCCTTATCAACAGGCACCAATTTAGGCATAAACCGTCGCATAAAAGCATACATGGCAGCCTTTTTATCTGTCGTATCATATCCAATACGCTTTAATAAAGTTTCGCTCTTTGCACGAGAAACAGATCTCATAGCTTCTTGTGGCCAAATACCAATGCCATATTTTGCCATTTCCGCCCATGGGAATTGAATTCCTGGATCAGCTTTACGTGTCGGCGCAATATCACTATGCCCCACAACGTTTTGTGGTAAAATTTTGTGGCGCTTCATAATGCTTTTTGCCAACCAAATAAATGCTTTCATTTGTGCCTCTGGATACTTACTTTGTCCCAGCGTTTTATTTTGCAATTCAATACCCACAGAAGCTCCGTTTAAGCTTTCCTCACCACGCCAAAAGCTTTTACCCGCATGCCAAGCCGTTTTGTTTTCAGGAACCAATTGAATAATATGGCCTTTCGTGTCAATGATATAGTGCGGACCAACCCCCAATTTATTACATGTTTTAATCATATCTCTAATTGACAAAGCAAAACTATGCACGACCAAATACTTTATCTGTCTTTTGGGATCCCTGTCAGCAAAATGCTTAAATCCTTTATACTTTGTTATCTGCATTTTGTCCTTTCATTTTATGCAATACTTCCACCGCATCGTAATCTGTATCTAAACTCTTGGTCTTTTTTGCCAATTCAGCATACCGACAAAAAGCCTCTTTTTTATTGAATTTCATGGGTTTTTCATGCACTATCTGTTGGATTTTTGCAAAACGTTCCATCGCCTCATCTGTCAAAGGACGCGCCGCCTTAATGACCTCTCGCAACTCATCTTCATCTCCAAAACAATAACATACCGCATCACATCCTGCATCCAAACTGGTTTGAGTTCGTTCTGCCAAACTGCCACCCAACGCCTTCATATCAATAGCATCCGAAATCAACAAACCTTTAAAACCAATTCGACCACGAATAATTTCTTTGATTGCCTTCTTAGATTGTGTTACAGGCTTATCATCTATCGCAGAAATCACAATATGAGCCGTCATCCCCGCTGGAGCATCTTGCCCCACCGCATAAAAGGGATAAAAATCCTTTTCCAATTCTTTTAAACTTTGCGATAAAATCGGCAAATTTAAGTGTGGATCCACTACTGCACGCCCATGCCCCGGCAAATGCTTCACACAAGGACAAATGCCATTTTCTTGATAAGTATCCAATAAAATCTTCCCACGAACAGCTACTTTTTTTTCATCGTCTGAAAATATGCGGCTTTTTAAGGCCACCGTCGTATCTGGATACGCCACATCCAACACAGGAGCATAGTTCCAATTAACACCCAGATCATGTAAATCCGCGGCAATTAAAGCCCCATGCAAACGTGTCATTTCTTCCCCGGCTTTGCCATTTAAGGAACCAAGCGAATATTGTGACACATAAGCTGGCCATTTGGGCGGCGAAAAACGACAAACACGACCACCTTCTTGATCTACAGCAATCAAGACATCATCTCGACCTATTACCTCTTTTACCGAACGAATCAAGGATTTGACTTGTCTTTTATCCCGAACATTACGTTTAAATAGTGTAACACCCAGCGGATTTGCCTTTTCTAACAAGCGTTTTTCACCATCTGTTAGTTCCAAACCGGAAACAGAAAGCATTCCCGCCATCACGTGTTTCGTCATTTCAAATTCTCCTTTATTCGCAAGGTATCATAAAGCGAGACCTTTTTCAACAAAAAAAATCTCCATTGGAACCACAGCTCCAATGGAGAAATAAAAGGCAACTGTTAAATTACACAGCGTCCTTTAAAGCTTTACCAGCTTTGACTTTCCCAACCTTGCGAGCAGCAATCTTAATTGTTTTGCCTGTAGCAGGGTTACGACCATTACGAGCAGCACGTTTTGCAACTGTAAATGTCACAAAACCTGTCAATTGGACTGTGTCGCCTTTTTTCACGGCTTTTGTCACAACAGCTTGAGCAGCGGCCACGACGGCAGCAGCAGCAGCTTTGGACACTTTTGCTTCTTTAGCAACAGCTTCAACGAATTCTGTTTTATTCATTTTTATTTCTCCTTATATCTTGATTAATCAACAGCCACTTTTGTGTCTGTAATGCCATTCTATGCAGAATTAAGAAACCTTGTCAACAAAAAAAATGCATTTTTGCTTAAAAAATCGCACTTTTTTTCATTTTTTTTGTAAAATACCCCCTATTTTACTGTTTTTTAACAAAAAGAAGTTCAAATTTCCCTTGAAAACACTATCTTTCCGTCCATCCGATTCGTTTTTTCTTTAAATAATGCCTTTAAATATTGACATTTCCCCTTATTTTTGATATAATTTCACACACAAGGAATTCAGATGTCGAACCATATAAAACAATATCAAGTTGCCGCTTATGAATGTGATCGCGAAAGTCGTTTATCCACAGCGACAATATTTAATTGGTTACAAGATTCCATGGATAAATTCAGCCAAGCGCACCATGTCGGTCCTGATTTTTGTCAATCACACGGACTCACATATATGCTCAAGGCCTATGATGTCAAGTTAAATCAACTCCCAAAGCGCAACGATTTGGTTCAAATGGACACACAATTGTGCGCTTTTGGACCTAGCAGCCTGTTTGTGTCCCAAAATCTGTATGATCAAGATCATAAAAAGATTCTGTTATCTGCTGTCAGCCACGTTGTCTTAATTGATTTAATAAAAAAACGCCCTGCTCGCGTCAAAGATTATATACCATTGTACCTATTTGATCATCTTGGACAAGCACCAACTTTTACACCGCTATTGCCTCTAGATCATGTATGTTCATCCCGAACGCAAGAAATTACCCCAGATTATATTGACTTCAATCAACACGTCAATAATACTCATTATATAACCTTTGCCGAGCGTACCATGGATCCTATTTTCTTAAAAAAAGCACGTTTAGAACGCATTCGCGTTGCCTATAAACGGTCCGCCCAAATGGGGGACACATTGCAGGTTGACACAAAAATTGCCCCAGGATTTACCGATCATCAAATCTCATCCAGCATAGATCCAAAAACTGTTTTTGCAAGGGTCCGTTTTTCATGGGCACCAAGGAACAGATAATTATTGATAAATATACCGCTTAATACTGTTGTAACCAGAATCATGTGTTGCATTTGGCACAATAGATACCGTATTGCGGGGTGCCGCTTGTTCTACTAAATAAGGTGGCACGACGTGATCATCTCCCCCCGCAAAATGGATCTGTGGCACATTGGGGATGGAACGCATTTCTAATGAATCAACCAACGGACGTACTTTATGATGCGCTGTCCAGGCGCTGTGATTTAAAACGCCAGCAATTGTAATCCATTTACGAATCCTTAGATTTGCATTACGACCAATCATCAATCCAGAAATCATTGCTCCACCGGAATACCCTACCAAAATCACTGGCTTACTGCCTGCAATTTGATTAACGGCGGACGACATAGAGTCGACAACAGCTTTAGAAAAACGTCCCGTTGTCCAGGCAAAATTGGAATAAGAACATTGCTCATCCTCCACAAACTGACAAGGACGCGCCAAATAAACGACATTTGGATTTGGATCGTTAAAAGCTAAATCACGCATAAAACGCCCTTTTGGAGTCGGATTTGATGTTGGTTGACCATTGTGATTAAAAGAATATCCATCGCCTTCAATATAAATTCGAATCGGAGCACCAGGATTCGTCATTTTTTGCCATGAAGCCAACAAATACGGCTTTGTTTCAATTTCCTGATACTCAAACTCTGACGGCGCTTCCATCTTGGTCGCGCAAGCTGTTACAGCAAACAAAAATAAAGTAATCAATTTCTTCATACGCCCAGAATAACAAATCTTTTTGATGTTTGCAACAAAAAAGCCCCACCTTTTGGATAGGGCTTTATTTGCCACAAGAAATTAGAAGTTATACTTCACTTTCAGCATACCTGTATGGCTTTGGAAATCTTTACGGAATCCACCATGATAATCGGCAGACAAATCCCAAGCGCCAACACTCATGGTCAACCCTGCCCCAGCCTCCACGCCAAAGCGGTGCAAACGTTTACCATTCACTTGATAATCACCACCACCGATCACATATACATTAGCTTCGGATCCATCACTGATGAAATCATAGGTAATCGCCAAATTGGCATGTGGCGTAAAGGTGGCTTTGTCCGCATTAAATGCCTTTAGATAACGCACACCAGCCACACCGGTCAACAAATCGTTCTTGTCAGATTTGATGCGTTGTGCACCATCTGTGTAAGATTCTTGATCAAGCAACAAGTAACGGAGTCCCGCTTCTGGCGCAAAACCCGTAGCAAATTCATAACCACTTATCAATTGAGCCGCATACGAATTCACATGATATTTTGCCTTCATCTTGATACCCATTGGCTCTTTTTCTTCTTCATACTTGCTATAGCCATAGCTCATCAACCAATTGGCATACCAGTTGCTTGGTTGATATTGGCCATACTAAATCACATTGTGTCCATCCACATCTATGTCGCGATGACCTGTATCAGCAGATGTATCTGTGTAGGCATAACCAAAACCAACAGTCATGGCATCACTTAACTTACCATCCACACCCATCACAATACCGCGTGTATTGGCCGTAAAGCCCTCGCTAGAGGATGTTTCATCTTGTTTAGAGTGGTTATAAAAACCTTGCACCCATACACCACCGCCTTGGAATGTATCACCACCTGCAACGCCCATCGGCGCCATACGAGCGGTCGACAAACCAGCCAACGCTGGCATAGCAAAAACAACACCCATCAACAAAGCCATATTCAACAATGCGCACTTTTTCAAAACCTTTCCATATCTATGGAATAATTCCATCAAAGTTGTTTTTGAATATTTCATATTACAATCCTTTCGCTAAATCGTTACCAATCAAGAAAAGCTATACAAGCTCTCAGCAACAAACATTATAACTTGTTTTCCGAAGTAAGGAAAAGGAATAGCTCCCTTTTCTGAGCACCATTTTAGTACTTCCTTTTTCCCATGTCAAACATTTTAATAATATTTTACGCATAAAATAAGACAAAACTGGACAATTTCTTGTTTTTATGATATAATATCATTGTTATTTTACCCAAGGAAAACAAACATGGGAAAAACCGTATTTGAGCAGATAAAAAAGCAAAATGGTGAACACTTTGCAAAGACAATTCGGACCTTTGACAATGGCATTTTTGATATACCTAGAATTGTTGATGTAGTGAAATACGCCGGCCGTGAAGCTGAGCCTATTTTAAATTACCTCGTTTCTCTAAAGAAAATTCATATTGATACAACTTCTGAGTATAAGGACCCCATCCAATTATTAGATGAAGCAGGTTATAATGCCTACTATGTTCATAATTTAAATGAGCAAAATGCAATTATGCCTTATTTTGCCCCAGGTGAACAATTATGTACTTTTTACGATCAAACACGCTTTCAAAAATTCCATATTATTAATGCTGTTAAAAAAAATGTACATGCAATCCTAGATAAACAATTCCAAAATTCATAACACATATCCATCTTAACTCTTTCTGTACAAGATAATGAATACCAATTTGTGAATGATAAATTTCTTTCAAACAGTAATATCGCTGCGATATTCATTGACATCAACGCCCATCAGAAAAACTCGCTGGACAAGAAGTTTTTATTGACCGTGAAGATCTTGCATGGAACAGAATAAAAAACTTGCGCTCAACAAAAAAATCTTCTACAATTTAATCATTAAAGGCCAAATATCAGAAAGGTTTTTTTATGAATACAATAAATGATTGCGTCAATGCTAACGAAAAAATAAATATGCAAAAGTTAAAAATTGCTCACAAAATTATCACAGAATTGCAACAAGAATTAAAAACGTATATTGCCAAAGGGGCTGGACCTTTTCTCGCGGCCATTTACGACGAAAACTACAATTTAATTTCAAAGGAAGCAAACAGTGTTGTTTTAAATTCTTGCAGTCATAATCATGCTGAAATGAATGCAATCTCGGTGGCGGAAAGCAAATTGGGAACTTACGATTTATCAAAATATAATTTGAAATTATATGTAACGGCTGAACCATGCATTATGTGTTTGGGCGGTATTTTATGGTCTGGCATTAAAGAAATTTATTTTGGTGTTCCATCTAATCGTGTGGAAAAAATTACCGGCTTTGATGAAGGCTTTAAACCAGATTGGTTTAATGAATTCAAAAAGCGCGGCATTATCGTTTATGGAAATATTGCATCCGCTGAAGGTGAAAAAGTTTTAAAACAGTACATCAAACATGGCAATCCCATTTACAAGCCCTACAAAGTCAAGAGTTGAAGCAACTTTCAAACCTTGGCTGGGGTGGCTGGATTCGAACCAACGAAATGGCGGAATCAGAATCCGCTGCCTTACCACTTGGCGACACCCCAAAAAGCAAGGACGGAACAATTTGCTCCGTCCCAACTCCAATAATCTCTAACCTACGAAGCCTTCTTGGTAAAACCAGCAAACTTCTTGTTAAACTTGGACAATTGACCACCAGTATCAATCAAACGATACACACCCGTCCATGCTGGATGAGAGGCAGGATCGATATCCAAACGAATTGTATCGCCTTCTTTGCCCATTGTAGAGCGTGTTTCAAATGTTGTCCCATCTGTCATCACAACTGTGATTTTGTGGTAATCGGGATGAATATTGTTTTTCATTTTCTTCTCCTAAATCAAATAAACTGTGTAATAGTTATACACTATTTTACATCAAAAAGCAAGAACTTTTTTATTTCATTAAACTTTTTTCCATCTTGGGCAACAAAACCCCGTGCAAATACGGATTTGCAGCCAACATCGTATGCGTTTTAATCATGGATGCCAAATCGGTATGGCCTCCAAAATCCGTTACCTTACCACCAGCTTCCTGGATTAACAAATATCCAGCAGCGACATCCCACTTGTGAAATTTAAACTCAATTTGGGCATCAATTTGACCTGATGCCACCATGGCCATAGACAAAGCTGCGCTACCAAAATACCGAGCGGAAGAAAATTCTTCTGCCACATTTTTCAAACCTTTTCTTGTGCGTTCTGCAGAATAACCATTGGTGGCCAACAAACAGCTTCCCAATTTACGCCGCCCCGACACACGTAGGCGCACATTTCCAGCCGGAGTCATTAAGAATGCACCTTTCCCTTTTTCAGCATAATAGAGCTCGTTTGTTACAGGGTTAAAAATAACCCCAATAACGACATTTTCTCCCTTCATCAGTGCCAAAGAAATGCAAAACAATGGAATCGCATGAATAAAGTTATTTGTCCCATCAATCGGATCCATGATAAAACAATAATCACAACCAGGTGCAGCAGAACGATCACCACATTCTTCGGATAAAAAACCATACTCTGGACGTGCTTCATGCAGCATTTCCATCAATTTCTTTTCAGAATACAAATCTGCATTGGACACAAAATCTCCCGGTCCTTTTTCACTGATTTGCAGATTAGAGACTTCACGAAAATCATGAACAATATTTTGACCCACACGACGTACCACATTTACCATCACATTCAATGTTGGCGACAAAGCGGCAATCATTTTTTCTTCTCGTGTTTCTGGCCTTTTGGAACGCAAGGTCTTGGTTCTTGGTGTAATCTTTTGTTTTGCAATCACTGGCATAGCCATCTTCCTCTCATTTGGGTCTTATTCACTAAATTACAGCACTCCCCCTTGTGCTTTCTGAAGACGATTATATCAGATTTCAACACCAATTGCAAGGGGCATTTTCTCTTTTACTTGCATAAAAACAGTTAAAATATGGTTAAATTTGATCAGCATTTGGGATGATTACTGTTGAATTCTCAACCTTTTTTTAGGGAGACAAATAAGTATGAACTTTAAAAAAAGTATATGAACTTGTCGATTCATTTTCAATCAGTTTTGTATGTGCATAAATGACACGATTCTTTTGGACACATCTAATTTGGTTGTAACACTTGGCGATCAGGGTATGTTGCTTTCAAACCAAGATGGCATTATTTATCGGCCAACAATCAAAAAATCTGTATCAGACATATCGGGTGCTGGCGACACCACTCTCGCTGTACTAGGCGCCACCCTTGGATCATGCGCCTCATTGGAAAACGCCATGGATTTAGCCAACATTGGTGCTGGAGTTGTTATTGAAAAAGAAGGAACCGCCACCCTATCTTCACACGAATTAAAAACATCTATCAGAAATATGTTTAACAACGAACCTACAATGTTTTGGGTTAAAACATCTGAATCCAGATAACATCAACACTTTTTATTGTGTTCTGTTTTCAATTGACCGCAAGCGGCCATAATATCTTCCCCTCGGGTGCGACGAATTGGAGCCGCAAACCATTTATCTTCCAAAAACTTGGCAAAGCGATGAATTTGATTGTTGCTACTGGGTTCGAAAGGACATCCAGCCCAAGGATGAAAAGGAATCAAGTTAAATTTTACCTCTAACCCTTTTACCAACTCTGTCAATTCCTTGGCATGTTCCAAGCTGTCATTCACATCTTTCAACAACACATAGGCCATTGTGATAAAGTGGCGACGCTCACAACGTTTTTGATATTCCTTACAGGCAGCCATCAATTCTTCCAACGGGAATTTACGGTTAATCGGCATCAGCTTGTTGCGCAATTCATTATTCGGTGCATGCAAACTAATTGCTAATTTAACACCAAGATCCGCTAATTCTGGAATCTTATCAGCGCGGCCAGCGGTCGAAACAGTAATCTTGCGTTTAGAAATCGCCATTCCATCACCATCATTCAAAATAGCAATGGCTGTTTTTACATTATCAAAGTTGTAGAGGGGTTCCCCCATACCCATAAAAACAACGTTGGAAAGCAACCTATTTTCATCCGTCTTTGTGGGCCACTCATGAAGGGCATCTCGAGCCGCCATCACTTGCCCCACTATCTCAGCAGCAGTTAAATTGCGCATTAATTTTTGGGTACCCGTATTACAAAATTTACATCCTTGCGCACACCCCACTTGTGTGGAAACACACACCGCACCGCAATCTTCCTCGGGGATAAAAACGGATTCAATCTCTGCCCCATCTTTAAAGCGCATCAACCATTTGCGTGTCCCATCTGTGGAAATTTGTTCCAAGATTATTTCGGGATGTGTAACGGTATAGTTTTGCTTTAACTCCTCACGAAAATCCTTTGATAAACTTGACATTTTATCAAAATCAGTTTCGCCTTTATTATAGATCCATTGCCATAGCTGCTTTGCGCGGAAAGATTTTTGCCCAATGCTTTCCAGTTCTTTTTTTAAGTCTTCAAGTGATAATCCAACAAGCTCTTTTTTCATTCGCGACCACAGGCTTTATTGATCGCCTCATAAGCTTTCGAAAAGCCCTTTAAAGAAAAGGTATCTGTTGTTTTTGTGCCGCGAGCGGAAGTACCGATCAAGGTTGCATTACTGCCTTTTTTCATCTCATTCACCAATTTTTCATCCGTTGCTGCATCTGGGGCCCAGGCCGTATCTTCATGACGTTTCAGACCAATCGATTTATTTTTATCAATTGTAATTTCTGGTTTACTTGTGGACTTATATGTATAACCCGCCACCACATTGACCACGTTAAAAGTTTTGTTATTTGGACGATGTGTCACTATCAAGAACACATCATCACGGCGTGCGTATTTCCCTTGAGATTTTGTCGGCTGTGATGCCATATAGCACACATGATCCGTACCATCGTCATAGCTGTAAGCAGACCAATTATCAAAGCTGCCTAACACTTCAATATTTGAGGCAGACGTCACACAAGACATCATCATCCCTGCCAATAATGCATATTTTTTCATTTTGAATCCTCCTTAAAAACTCTCTGATATCACTGTAACAAAAGAGGCAACAAAAATCAAATATTTTTTGCACCACATCTTTCTGCTTCCTGACGACGATATTCATAGGCCTGACAAACACCCTTATGATCTCCTTCTGCTGAGTTTTTTGCGGCTTCACATCGCCCTTTCAAAATTTGAGCTTTTTTGATAACTGTAGAACAATCGTCACCCTTAGCATTTCCAGTATTTCTTTCCTTTTCACGATCTTTATCGCATTGTTCGGCCTCTTTACGACGATATTCATAGTCCTTACAAATACCTTTGACATCTCCTTCTGCGGAAGCTTTGGCTTTGTCGCATCTGGCCTTCAATTGAACCATTCTTTGTTTCACTTCAGAACAAGAAAGCCCCTTAGCATTTCCCGAACACTTACACTGTCCACCGGGTCCTTTCACACACACCTGTCCTTCTACTTTTGGACATGTTTCCCCAACAATTGTTGTAGAAGTAGCTCCCCCTGAACCGCTACTAGCCGGTCTTGGTCCAGCCAAAGATGTTGTACATTCTGCCGATTTTGCCACAGCACAATAGCTGCTTCCCTCCGCACAAGCGGCGCCATCATCATATCCTCTTTCAGCAGCTTCTTTTGCTCGTTGCGCTGCATCACACATCCGCTTGGCACACTTGCACTTATTGTACGTAACACTCTGATCTTCCGCACACCACCCTTGAGCACTTTGACAGTTCCACGATGCCTTTACACGTAATTCATGATCTGACATATTTTTTGCATCTCCACCAGCAGATACTTCACAAGCCATACACAACACACCAACCATTAACAAGTATTTAAGCATATTTCATCCTTTCATCAATATACGAAAAAACACCAACACAATTTCAGTTTATATAACTCCTGTGATAATTGCAACAAAAAAATTACTTGCTTTTTATTTTCAAATTACCTACAATGACCGCATGACAGAACAACAAATGCCAAAAATTCAGGAACAACAACTGGCGAACGCTTTGTCCGAACGGTATTTGGCGTACGCGCTTTCCACCATTGTGGCACGTTCTTTACCAGATGTACGGGACGGATTAAAGCCTGTTCATCGTCGGCTTTTATGGGCCATGCGTCAGCTCAAATTAGATCCCGATAAAGGTTTTAAAAAATGTGCTCGTGTGGTCGGTGACGTGATTGGTAAATATCACCCCCATGGTGACAGTTCCGTTTATGATGCAATGGTTCGTTTAGCACAAGATTTTGCTGTACGCTATCCACTTGTGGATGGGCAAGGAAACTTTGGCAATATTGATGGAGATGGTGCCGCCGCCATGCGTTATACAGAAGCACGCATGACTCCCGTGGCTTTGGCCTTGATGGAAGGGCTGGATGACAATGCCGTCGATTTTGATCCGACCTATGATGGCGAAGACGAGGAACCTGTTGTGATGCCTGCGGCTTTTCCGAACTTGCTCGCAAATGGGTCCAATGGTATTGCCGTCGGTATGGCAACAAATATTCCACCGCATAATGTGGGCGAAGTTTGCGATGCTGCTCTGTACTTATTAAAACATCCTGATGCTTCCACAGAGCGTTTGATTGATTTCGTGCTGGGACCAGATTTTCCAACTGGTGGCGTTTTGGTGGAAGACAAAGCCAACATTGTAAAAGTTTATACTGAAGGTCGTGGTGCTTTACGAATTCGCGCAAAATGGGAACGTGAAGACTTGGGACACGGACAATATCAAATTGTGATTACCGAAATTCCTTATGGAGTGGTCAAGTCCGATTTGATTATGAAAATTGCCAAGTTGCTATCCGAAAAGAAATTGCCATTACTCGCCGATATTCGTGATGAATCATCCGACACAGTGCGTATTGTATTGGAACCAAAATCACGCCTCGTAATTCCGGAACAATTGATGGAACATTTGTTTAAAAACAGTGATTTACAAGTCAATTTTAATCTAAATATGAATGTTCTTACCGCCAACCATACGCCCAAAGTGATGAGTTTGGCCGAGGTAATTGGCTGTTGGCTTGCCCACCGCGAAGAAGTTTTGATTCGCCGTAGCACTTTCCGCTTGGAAAAAATTGCCCATCGGATGGAAATTTTACAGGGTTTTTTGACCACCTATTTGAATTTGGATCGCGTCATTGAAATCATCCGTAACGAAGATGATCCGAAGCCATTGATGATGCAAGAATTCAACTTGACCGACATCCAAACAGAAGCCATTTTGAATATGAAATTGCGCTCTCTGCGCAAATTGGAAGAACAACAACTTCGCAACGAGTTTGAAGAATTAGCTTTGGAGAAAGCTGGCCTTGAGAACTTGCTTGCTGATGAAGGATTACGCAAATCCAAATTAGCTGAAGAAATCAAACAAATTCAAAAAGATTTTGGCGTCAAAACGGAACTTGGCAAACGCCGCACACAAATTGCAGGCGCCGTGGCCGAGGTGGAAATGTCTATTGAAACTTTGATTGAAAAAGAAGCTATTACGGTTATCTTGTCCAAACAAGGCTGGATCCGTGCATTGAAGGGAAATGCCACAACTGAAGATTTGAAATTCAAGGAAGGTGATTCTTTGGCGTTCAGCGTCAACACCTACACCACCGATCATATTATGTTGTTTGCAACAAACGGGCGCTTCTATTCGATTTTAGGAAATAATATTACTGGTGGCCGCGGTTTTGGTGAGCCAATCCGTTTAAGTATAGATTTACCAGAAGATGCTGACATTGTTGAAATGTTTGTGTTTAAGCCTGACCAAAAATTGCTGGTGGCCAGCCAATCTGGTAAAGGCTTTATCGTTGATTCCAACAACATTATCGCTCAAACACGTGCAGGTAAAATTATTTTGAACTTGGCTGATAAAGACAAAGCATATCTTTGTCGTGAGGCCAATGGCGATTCCGTCGCCGTTATTGGAAACAATCGAAAATTATTGGTCTTTAAAGCTGCCGAAATTCCAACAATGACACGTGGTAGCGGTGTTATGTTACAACGTTACAATGGTGCAAAATTATCCGATGTGAAGTTCTTTAATTGGACGGAAGGCCTGCCCTATCCATCTGGAAACGGTATTCATATTGAACCAGACATGACCATGTGGCTTGGCAAACGTGCCGCAGTCGGTCACTTCCCTCCAGTTGGTTTTCCAAGAAACAATAAATTCAAATAATGAAATATTTTGAGAAAATACAAAAAAAATCTCTTGAAATCCATCAAAAAAAATGCTAGAATGCTCGCCATCAAAAAAAGAGGATTTTCCACTTTAAAAGATGAAGAGTGGTTTTTTTATTTATAGAAGAAGGAAAAAATAAAAATGACAAAATGGGTATATACATTTGGTGACGGCAAGGCGGAAGGCAATGCCGGCATGCGTAATTTATTGGGTGGTAAAGGTGCCAACCTGGCTGAAATGTCCAGCATTGGATGTCCTGTTCCCCCTGGTTTTACCATTACAACGGAAGCTTGTACATACTATTATGAAAACAACAAGTCTTATTCCGAAGAATTAAAGGAACAAGTAAAGGCTGGCTTAGCTCATGTGGAAGCTTTGATGGGTCGCAAATTCGGTGATCCTGAAAATCCATTATTATTCTCCGTCCGTTCTGGCGCTCGTGTTTCTATGCCAGGCATGATGGACACAATTTTGAACCTTGGTTTAAACGATCAAACAGTTGAAGGTTTGGCCAAAGCATCCAACAATCCGAAGTTTGCTTATGACTCCTATCGTCGTTTCATCCAAATGTATTCTGATACTGCGATGGGTGTTGATATCCATAAATTTGAAGCTGTTTTGGATCGCGTCCGCGAAGAAAATGGCTACAAGCACGATAACGAAATGACTGTTGAACAATTGAAAGAAGTCATTGAAGAATACAAAAAGATTGGTATTGCCGAAGGCAAACCAGTTCCACAAGATGTGAATGAACAATTGTGGGGTGCTATCGGCGCCGTGTTCGGTTCTTGGATGACAGAACGTGCTGTGTTCTATCGCAAGCTCAACAACATCCCTGGCGATTGGGGTACAGCTGTGAACGTGCAATGCATGGTGTTTGGTAACTCCGGAGACAATTCTGCAACCGGTGTGTGCTTCAGCCGTGACGCCGCCACAGGTGAAAACTACTTCTATGGTGAATATTTGAAGAATGCTCAAGGCGAAGACGTGGTGGCTGGTATTCGTACACCACAACAAATTTCCCGTATCGGAAATGAACGTCGTCATTTGGATTTGCCTTGCATGGAAGACGAATTCCCAGATGTGTACAAACAATTGTGTGATATTCGTACCAAATTGGAACAACACTATAAAGACATGCAAGATATGGAATTTACTGTTCAAGATGGTAAATTGTTTATGTTGCAAACCCGTAACGGTAAGCGTACAGGCTTAGCCGCTTTAAAGGTTGCTGTGGATATGGTGCATGAAGGCTTGATTACAAAAGAAGAAGCCGTCACCCGTGTTGAACCAGGCCATTTAGATCAATTGTTGCACCCAATGTTTGACAAATCTGCCAAACGTGATGTGATTGCAACAGGACTTCCAGCTTCTCCTGGTGCCGCCGTTGGACAAATCGTGTTCAGCGCAGCCGATGCTGAAGCTCAAGCCGCTGAAGGCAAGAAAGTTGTCTTGGTGCGCGTTGAAACATCCCCAGAAGACATTGCTGGTATGCATGTGTCTCAAGGTGTGTTGACCGCTCGTGGTGGTATGACATCTCACGCCGCCGTGGTTGCTCGTGGTATGGGTATTCCTTGCGTGTCCGGTGTGGCCGATTTACGCATTGACTATGCTGCTCAAACATTGACAGCTGGTAATATCACATTAAAGGCTGGCGACATGATCTCCATTGATGGTACAACCGGTCAAGTGATGGCGGGCGAATTACCACTCGTCAAACCAGAAATGGCTGGCGACTTTGGCGAATTCATGGGCTGGGTTGATGAAATACGCACATTGAAAGTTCGTGCCAACGCCGAAACACCACTTGATGCTCAAACAGCCAAAGACTTTGGTGCCGAAGGTATTGGTCTTTGCCGTACAGAACACATGTTCTTTGATCCAAGCCGTATCAACCACATGCGTGAAATGATTTTGGCAAAAGACGAAGCTGGCCGTCGTCAAGCTTTGGATAAATTGTTGCCGTTCCAACGCGAAGACTTTGTGGCTTTGTTCAAGATCATGGACGGTCTGCCTGTAACAGTTCGTTTGTTGGATCCACCTTTGCATGAATTCTTGCCGAACAAGAAGGAAGAACAAGAAGCATTGGCCAAACAAATGGGCGTGACAGTTGAAGAAATCGTGGCTCGCACGAATTCTTTACACGAAGCCAACCCAATGTTGGGCTTGCGTGGATGCCGTTTGGCTGTGGTCTATCCAGAAATTTGTGAAATGCAAACACGTGCTATCATCGAGGCCGCTATTGAGGTCTCCGATGCTGGCGTGAAAGTATTGCCAGAAATCGAAGTTCCGTTGATTTCTTCCAGAAAAGAATTGGAAATCTGCAAAAAGATTATCGACGAAACAGCCGAAAAAGTGTTTGCTGAAAAAGGCAAAAAGGTGGAATACACAGTTGGTACAATGATTGAATTGCCACGTGCCGCCTTGTTGGCTGACGAAATTGCAGAACTCGCCGACTTCTTTGAATTCGGAACAAACGACCTCACCCAAACAACATTGGGTATGAGCCGTGATGACGCCGGCGCCTTCTTACCACAATACGTGGCGAAAGGTATCTATGAACGTGATCCGTTCCAATCCTTGGATGGTCATGGCGTGGGTAAATTGATTGCAATGGCCTGCCAAGCTGGTAAATCCACAAATCCAAACATCTATTTGAGCATTTGTGGTGAACATGGTGGTGATGCCGACTCCATCAAGTATTTGAATCAATACTTGAACGGTGTGTCTTGCTCGCCATATCGTGTGCCATTGGCAAGATTGGCTGCCGCTCAGGCCGCCGTTGCCGCCAAAAAGGCAAACTAATCAATCCGATTAGAACCAATAAACCCCGAGTAAAATGCTCGGGGTTTTATTTTACTTAATTTTTTCAACGTTCGTTTTGTTTATCGTTATTCATACCCAAAGCATTACCTGTACTTTCGGCCACTTTTTGAATATTCTCTTTTGCCAATTCTCGTCCAACCTGTCGCACAGTATTACGGCTGACAAGCGAACGAAAAATGTCTTTCATAGAACGATGAAAATGATGCATCTGGGTCAACATAGAATGCCCTGCAAACAACAACCCACCCACAATCAACAGGCCAAAAAGCAAACCCGTGTTTCCATTATCTTTTGCCTCTTGTTGCTTTAAACGATTTTCAACGACTTTGCGCGATAAACAACTCATTTTTTTCCTTCCTTTTGTTTTGTTTCATCAAATGGCTCCGCGTGAATTATGATTTCCATGTGCGGATATTTTTTCAAAATCGCATTTTCAATGGCATCCAGTTGCGTATGAGCTTTATCTAAACTTACTTTTCCATCAAATTGCACATTAAACTGCACAAATTGTTTGTTACCCCCTTCCCGCGTCCGCAGGGATGATACATTTTTTACCAATGGAACCGATAAAGCTAAACGACGTACATCATTTCTAACTTCTGGATCTAATTCTTTATCCATTAGCATGGCGCATGCCTCCTGCATCACGTTCCAAACTGTACAAAAAAGATAAATAGCCACACAAATACCAAATGCACCATCCAACCATAACCAACCAAGATATTTCGTTCCCAACAACGAAAGCAAAACGCCCAAATTCATCAAACTATCACCTGCATAATGCGCCCGATCCGCTTTTATGGACAACGCACGTGTTTGCCGAATGACATAGTTTTGAAATACTACCAAAACAACAGTCAAAACAATGGAAACGATGGATACAACAACACCAAAATCTATCCGCTCTATCATTTCAGATCGAATAATGTGTAAAATAGATTCAATCATCAACAAGACAGCCGACACAGAGATAATAAATGCTTGCAACAAACAACCAATGCCTTGCGCCTTTCCGTGACCAAAACGATGAGCATTATCGGCAGGTTGAATTGCCTGATGTACGGCAACCATATTAATTAAAGACGTGATGAAGTCTTGGACCGAATCAAACAGGCTGGACAAAATCGCCACAGATCCTGTTGCCACAAAGGCAATTCCTTTGAGAATCAACAAAAATGTCGTTACGGATATTGATCCGACGCTTGCCAAAATCATCAATCTGTTTTGTCTTATTTCACTCATAGTAAGGAATTATATCATTTTTTTTCATTTTTGCCATAGCTTTTTTAAAAAAACGTTCTATATTATATAATAGTATGTTGTAAGGAGCTTTAAAATGGCAAATTTATACGATTTATTGGGTGTTTCCAAAGGCGCTAGTGACAGCGAAATCAAAAAGGCCTATCATAAAATGGCCAAAACGTTACATCCAGACGTGAATCCTGACGCCAAAGCTCAAGAAAAATTCAAGTCTGTTTCAAAGGCGTATGAGATTTTGTCCGACAAATCAAAGCGGGCACGTTATGACGCCGGCGAAATCGATGACAATGGCAACCCGACACCATTTGGAGCTGGCACCTACGACCGTGGTGGATCCGGCTTTGGCGGCTTTGGTGGTGCAAGGACCTATCGTCAAGGAAATACAACCTATACCAATATCAACCCAGAAGACTTGGCTGCCATGTTTGGAGGCATGGGCGGCATGGGCGGCGGCGGTGGCTTTGACTTTGCCGATTTATTTGGCATGGGATCACGTGGCGCCAGAACACGTGCTTACCCGCAATCTCAAGATGTTCAGTATGACTTAACCATTCCTTTTAATTTAGCTGCTACAGGTGGTGAAACAACCATCAGCTTGGATGGTAAACAAATTAAAATGCGTGTTCCTGCCGGAGTTGAAGAAGATGGCACTTTACGTCTACGCGGTCAAGGACATAATGGGGGAGATGCTTTGATTAAAGTACACATTCAACCAAGTTCTTTATTCACACGCCAAGGCAATAATTTAATTGTTAAAGTCCCCATTACCTTAAAAGAGGCAATTGTTGGCACAACTGTCACACTCCCTTTACCAAGTGGTACTGTTGCAATCAAAGTCCCCCCTTATACAGATGCGGATAAAACATTGCGCTTAAAGGGAAAAGGCATCGGAGGCAAAGGTGATTGCATGGTTCACTTTAATATCGTTCTCCCGCCTAAAACCAACAAAGAACTAACAAATTTTGCTGAAAATTGGTCAGACCCAACTGGCAACCCAAGAAAATTTTAAGAAGCAGACCCTATCCGTTTTGCTTACTTTCAGCGGTATAAGAGACCGTCACTTTCTTATCCTCAGGGCTCAATGATTTGCTCTCTTTGGATTTATTTTCTTTATCATCTTTGGCTTTATAGCCCCGTCCTTTATTGGCCAAATTAGCAAAAATTTCATTGTCCATGCCCTTGCCATTATCAAAAGAATTTTTTTTCTTTTTGTCGGATGCCTTAACAATATCCATTAATGTATTATATTCTTCATCCGTATAATCATCCACCAAGTTAACCGCCGTCTTAACACCACGTCCCTGTAATCCTTCAAACAAAATTTTCGTCCCGTCAAACCCCAAATTAGAATGGTGCAAATGAAGGGATGTTAGCATCTTATTATGACGCAAAGCATCACGCAATGCCTTTGCTCCATCAATGCCGATATTCCCATAATCCAGATTTAAAGTGGTCAAAGTTGGATCGTTTTCTTCCAAGCGAATACATAATTCTTGCAATTCTCGTTGTATCATACAAACTCCTTCTTTTAAAGCATTTTTACCAAACAAAAAAACGATTGTCAAATCTTTTTCAAAAAAAATAAAAAAAAGTGTTGCAATTCAAAAAAAAACTGTTTAGACTGTGTTTGATAGGGATTATTCTAACCCAAAAAAGGAGAGACAAATGAAAAAGGCATTAGTTATTTTCGGGGCTTTGGCATTATCGGCCTGTACTATGGGCTACGAAACGAATATAGATAAAGCGACAGCCAAACGCGAAGCCAATATTGACGCACGTCATCAAGTCAGTGGATGCACCTTTGTGCGTGATCATGACGCTTATAAAACCTGCTTGATGAACACCTACAACATGAATTCACCGGCAACGTATACAACACAAAATATGCAAGATGGTCGTCCAGTTGCCGTTATCAGCCAGGGCGCCAAATCGGGCACAAGTGCTTGTGGCTTGAAACCAATTCCAGCGCCAGCTGAATATGAATGGGCCGCTCCGACAACTATTTCACAAACAAATTCTGTGGAAACCGTATGCCAAAAGAAATTTGAACCACAACAAACCGTGATTCAAACTGTTGAGGAGACTATTCCTCCGCCAACACCCGAGGTTATTTTTGTACAACCAGAACCGGCTCCAGTTGCTCCAGCACCACAACCAGTCCAACAAGTATGGGTAGCCCCTCAACCTGTTGAACCTGTTTGTCCTTGTGCGGATCCCAATGATCCATGTCCACAATGCTATGATAAATAACTTTTAACGAAAGGAAAAAAACATGAAGAAAGTATTATCCGTTTTAGCTTTAGGTTTATTAGCTGCTGCTTGCGTACCACATGACCCAGATGTGGATGACAGCTTTATTCAAACAGATACATATTGGGAACCAGTGAAAGCAGAAGCGCCAGCTCCAAAGCCCGTCTATGTACAACCCGCTCCACAACAAGTTCAGGTTCAACCTGTTGTTGTTCAGGCTCAACCACAGCCAACATGGTGGCAACAAAACAAACAAAAGCATGTTGTCAAGGTTGTAACACCAACATGTCCATGTAAAGATCCAAACGATCCTTGCACACATTGTTATCAAAAATAAGGAGAATAAATGATGAAGAAACTGCTTGTTTTAACAGCTTCCACATTGTTATTGGCTGCCTGTTCCAGCACACAAGATGGCGCTGAATTGTATGGCGACGTCAATGGGGGATGGCAAGATAACGTTGATGTAACAAATTTGACAGCGACTGCTTTAACAAAGAAACTGCAAAAAACAGGTGCTGATGTTGTGTATTTCAGTTTCAATGACTCTGGCTTAGATGCCGAAGCAAAGGCAACATTACGTACACAAGCCGAATGGTTAAAAGAAAATCCAAAAGCTTTGATTGTAATCGAAGGCCGTTGCGACGAACGTGGTACACGCGAATACAATTTGGCTTTGGGGGATCAACGTGCCAATTCTGCGCGCAGTTATTTGATTGCTCAGGGCATTGCAGCTGATCGCATTCGGACCATCTCCTATGGCAAGGATAAGCCCGTTGTTTTAGGCTCAGATGAAGAAGCTTGGGCTAAAAACAGAAATGCAACAACAGTTGCTTATTAAAAAATACTTGTAAAGTTTTTACCTTCCTTGTATAATGCAAGGAAGGTTTTTATTTGAAAGGGAGAAATATGAAAAAATATTTGCTTTTATCTATAGCTCTTTTTATAACACCATTGATGGCTCAAGATTTAATTGTTGAAGAAATCCCGTTGGAAGCCCCTGCTTCCACAGAAAAAATCGCTACACCAATCGATACAAAAATGGCTCCTATTTCTCATGGCGATGGGACATTAGATGACCTATACACTTTGGTGGAAGAACATAAAAAAGCCGTGCGTGATTTAACTGAACGTTTAGAGCAAACTGAATTTAAATTGAAACAAACAGAAGAAAAATTGGAACGCACCACACAAGATTTGGCTTTTCGTGTGGCAGAATTGGAACAAAAGCCTGCCATCATTATTGATAAAACATCCGATAAAGACCGTTATGAATATGCATATGGCCTTTTACAAAAAAATGATTATAAAAGCGCCGAAGAACAATTTTTAAGTTTCATTAAGGATTTTGAAAAATCTGATTTAAAACCAAATGCTATTTATTGGTTGGGTGAAACGTACTATGTGCAACAGCAATTTGAGAAAGCTGTTGGCCAATTTGCTGACGTTTTCACAAATTATCCCAAATCCAACAAAGCCGCAGACGCCCTATTAAAAATGGGACTTTCAATGGTTTCTTTGAAAAAAATTCCAGAAGCTTGCACTGCCTTTATTGCTTTACCAAACGAATTTCCCAAAGCTGATGAAAAATTGAAACAACGCGCCAAAGAAGAGGCACAAAAGAACAAATGTTCGTAATTCCACATAATATTCTTACTTTTTTAAATCAACTTCCTCTTTCAAAAGGCCCCATTATTGTGGGTGTTTCTGGCGGAGCAGACAGCCTTTATTTAACTTATTTATTAAATGTCTGGTGTAAAAAAAATAAACGAACCCTTTTTGCCGTAACGGTTAACCATGGATTAAGACCAGAAGCTGAAACAGAGGCCAATTGGGTACACAAGCAACTGAATCTAAAAAAAATTGATCATGCCATTTTAACGTGGAACGGGCCCAAACCCAAAACGCATATTGAAGAGCGTGCCCGCAAAAAAAGGTATGAACTTTTGCTAGATTTTTGCCGCCAACATAAAGCTGCAGCCCTGTTTTTAGCCCATCATCAACAAGATCAATCTGAAACTTTTTGGACGCGTTTAGCACACAGCAGCGGGCTGGATGGCCTTGGCTGTATGGCGCAAGTTTCAAAACGCGGCGATATAATGATTATTCGCCCTCTTTTGAAAATGCCTAAGACAGAAATCGTGCAAGCTATGAGGAAAAACCACTTAAAATGGGTCGAAGACCCCATGAATCAAGATTGCACCTATGAACGCGTCGGGTGGCGTAAGAAACAATCAGAACTAGATAAAATGGGACTGAACGCCAAAGTAATTGAAAAGACAACAGATCGCCTGCAACGCGCCAAAAATGCCCTTAATTTTTACACGGAACA
Source organism: Alphaproteobacteria bacterium (assembly GCA_045660045.1). Taxonomy (GTDB): domain Bacteria; phylum Pseudomonadota; class Alphaproteobacteria; order CAAHEQ01; family UBA3637; genus UBA3637. The sequence goes on from JAZRDB010000014.1 coordinate 75,827, forward strand.
ATTCTTGAAGATGCATCTAAAAAAATCTCCGCTTGGCTTTGTACAAATGGACGAAAACACATTCACCAACTTGCCTGAGGAAATTCGTATCCGTGTGGTTATTCAAATTTTAAAGATGTTTAATAATTCGGATAAAATTATTCCTTTAGAAAGCGCGGAAAACATTGCCTTACAAAGGCCTAAACACGCCACATTATCGGGGTGTCAATGGGTGATCAGCCATCATCAAATTTTTGTAGCACCCGAATTAAAAAATCTTGTTAAACGCCTGATTGAAGCAAATCAATGGACTAGCTGGGGATCGGCACAGGTATGGACAAACAAAGCCTTTATGGCCGAGGCAAAAGCACCAACACCACGTCTTAAAAACATTCCCTATCTTGTTCAACGGACGTTCTTAACCGTACCCAAAGAATATAAAACCCAAGTTTACAGTGAAAAAGAACTTGAAAAAAAAGTAAAATTGGACTATAAAAACAAGGCACCAATCGTGATTTTAAAAACAAAAAACACAAAGGAGAAAGCATGAACAAACCAAAAGGATTAGGCAGCAGTTTATTGATATGGGTGGCTTTATTTGCCGCCGTTTTTGCTATCTCCCAATTCACTTATTCGCCAGAAGAATTGAAAAAGACGGATGACATTCCCTACTCTGAATTCGTTGAAAAAGTAAAAGGTGGTGACGTATATGCCGTCAAAATGCAAGGGCAAGAGGTATTTGGCACTCGCAAAGACGCCTCAAAATTCAAGACATATGTTCCAAACAATGCCCAAATTGTTGAATTGTTAGAAAAGAACAAAGTGACCATCAGCGCCGAGCCAGAAGACACATCAGAGGGGTGGTTTAGCGCTTTGGTCGGTTGGTTGCCGATGTTGTTCTTTTTATTCTTCTGGATCATCATGATGCGCCAAATGGCCGCCAGCAATGGCAAAGCCTTGAGTTTTGGCAAATCCAAAGCACGGCTTTTGACAGGAAAAGATAGTGTTACTTTTAAAGACGTTGCCGGCATTGAAGAAGCAAAACAAGAGCTTCAAGAGATTGTGGAATTTTTAAAAGCTCCAATGAAGTTCCAACGCTTGGGCGGTAAAATCCCCAAAGGCGTGTTGTTGGTTGGCCCTCCAGGAACTGGTAAAACATTGCTTGCCAAGGCAATTGCAGGAGAAGCGGGCGTGCCATTTTACTCTATTTCCGGCTCAGATTTCGTAGAAATGTTCGTGGGCGTAGGTGCATCACGTGTTCGCGATATGTTTGAACAAGCCAAAAAAACATGCCCTTGTATCGTGTTTATGGACGAAATTGATGCGGTTGGCCGTCATCGTGGCGCAGGCTTGGGTGGCGGTAATGACGAACGCGAACAAACATTGAACCAATTGTTGGTGGAGATGGATGGTTTTGAAACGAATAGCGGTATCATCTTGATGGCCGCCACAAACCGTCCGGATGTGTTGGATCCCGCCCTTTTGCGCCCTGGTCGTTTTGACCGTCAAGTGGTTGTGAATAACCCTGATGTCAAGGGTCGTGAAGATATTTTAAAGGTCCATGTGCGCAAAGTACCGTTGGCACCCAATGTCCGCCTTGATATCTTGGCACGCGGCACGCCGGGCTTTTCTGGCGCAGATTTGGCTAATTTAGTGAATGAAGCCGCCTTGCTGGCCGCCCGTCGCAATAAAACGATGGTTACTATGGGCGATTTTGAAGATGCAAAAGATAAAGTTATGATGGGTACAGAACGCCGTAGCTTGATTATGGACGAAAAGGAAAAGCGCATGACCGCCTATCATGAAGCGGGACATGCGATCGTGTCGCTGCATCTACCCGAATCAGATCCGTTGCACAAAGTGACGATTATTCCACGCGGACGTGCTTTGGGCGTCACAATGCAATTACCCGAAAAGGATAAATATTCACAAAGCAAAACCTATTTGCAAAGCCGTTTGTCTATTTTGTTCGCCGGTCGTGTGGCGGAAGAAATGATTTTAGGCAAAGAGAAAGTATCCACAGGAGCCAGCAATGACATCCAAGTGGCCACCACTATCGCACGCCGTATGGTGACTGAATGGGGCATGAGTCCGCTGGGCCCAATTGCCTTTGAAGAACCCGAAAGTGACGTGTTCTTGGGTTACAGTATCGCCAAACGTAAAAACATGGCCGATAATACCGCTTTACAGGTGGATAAAGCCATCAGCACGTTGGTCCAAAATGCCTATCGCCGTACGCAAAACATCTTGCGCCAATATAAAAAGGAATTAGATATCTTGGCCAAAGGATTGATTGAATATGAAACTTTGTCTGGTGACGAGGTACATGACCTTTTAAAAGGTAAAAAAATTCGCGAGGACGAAAAGAAAATATCTTTAAAGAAACCTCGTCCAACGGTCCCAGACGTGAAATAACATCAAAAGCAAAACCCCGACATCACGCCGGGGTTTTTATTGCACGAACGCCTATTATGGTGATGGAGCAGTACATGCCCCCCCAGCACTCCAGCTGCACCCCATATTAACACACACACTTTCCACCTTAATTCGTTCACATGCAACACCCATCGTGCGTGTCTTTGTTGGGCTGTTGTCCGTTCCATCGGGTGTACCATCACTGTTCCAGTCAATATTATTCGGATCAAACACACAATAGGTTTGAAGAATAACACGTACATATTCATTTGTTGTCGGCGTGCTGAGGTTACCGCTTACATCACGATATCCCATTTTGATTGCAAAATCCTTTCTATTACTCGTTGTCTCTATCCCTTGAGACATATCAGAGCTTGTTGTACTATCCGACAATTCCACCCATAAACGATGCGACCCATACGATGGAACTGTAACATTATGCGAATGGCCACTTTCTGAAGTGGTAGATATAGTAGTAGTACTAGAACTATGAACAAAATTGACACCAAACTGTGTTGGGATCACTGCCACAGCTGCTTTATATCCAGTTGGACAAGTGACAGAAGCACTCAACGTGCATTCACTTCCCAAACCAGGCCCTGGTCCGAGATCACAACTATACACCTGTTGTCCCTTTAAAATATAATTCGGTAAGATGTCCGACAAGCTGGCGCCACCGCGGCTCATCAACTTGATATCGTTCATGACCGATGTATATTTCGGGTCCAACACATAATTAACTTTATTGGGGCTGCCGACACTTCCAGGATTTTGAGGATCTTCTACTTCATCTTTTTCAAACACAATCATCCCATCTTTATCAAAACGCATGGCAGATTTTCCCGCATCAGCACCATCCCATTCACGTCCAACGGTTAAATCATTCAACACATGCACCGCCCCCGTGGCTTTGTGTGACGCGCCAGTTCCCGTATCCGCTTCCACGAAAAACGCCGGGAAGCAATAATTGTTTCCCGCCGCATGAATCGTATCATTTCGTAATGTTGCAAATCCATCCGCATCCACACTGGTCGTTCTTGGCGAGGTGATTTGATAACAATCGCTTGTGGCACCGGCTGTAAACACGCCATAAGCTGTTGAATCCTGCATAGCCACATTCCAATGCTCTGGCAACCCTAATTTCAAATCTGGAATATCAATTTCGGGTTGGAACACATCCGTTCCCGTAATCGCCACATACGTTGGTCTAGACTCATCTTCAATCAAACCATCGACAGGCAAATTCCATGTGCCAACTGCACCAGCAATAAGATCTTCCGTAATTAACGGATCATACGCACCACCATCGACACCAATCAACATCGCAACACGCGCTGCACGCCGAAAATTCCATGATTCATCCGAGGGCAAAGTAACCTCTGGATTAGGAATAACAACCCCATAATATGTCAAGATACCGGGCTCTCTGTTTCCACGACGATATCCCACTAATTTCAAGATATAATTGTCCTTCAAAATGGCACCTCTATCTATCGCACCACCTTCTTCATCTGAAAAATAACCTTCTGGCAAAAAGTCTTTAATTGCATCAATCTCGGCATCGGTCACATCACATATATTGGTGGCATCCAAAGCTGGATCAACAGGGCAAGTGACGCCCAAACGGGTAGATTCTGCTTGAATCCAAGCCGCAAAGGCATCTTTCACAACACGAATTTCTGAGGCCATTTGAATATTGTGCAATTCTTGGTTACGAACATACATTTGGCGGAACAACATGGCCCCCATCAACCCCATAAGGCTGAGCACAGCCACCACTTCCAGCATAATTGCACCAGATTCAGATATTAAAGTTTTTCTTTTCATATTACCTCCTCGCTATTCGACCTATTTCCATACTTTTTGAATACCATATCGCATACTGTCAACTTTAAAATTCTTCACGATTTCTTTTTCTGATAACGCCTTATTATAATAACGAACGTTGCCAATACCAACCTGATTACGTCCTAAAACAACCTTAATATTGTTTGCAATAGCATCGATTCCATCTTTATCTTCAACCACCTTTGTTCCGTCTAAATATAAAGACATTTTGCCACTTTTACGCACAATTGTCCAAGAATGCGGCACCCCCATCACATCAATTGCGTTTCCATCGTCGTTCTCAATGGTATAGCCTTTAAAATTAACACCTTCAATCTCCCCAGGATAAAACACAACTTGATGATCATTATAATACAATCCATAGGCTCCTTCAAGCGTAACAGTACCAGAAACATCATTTGATGATCCAATAATCCAACCATTAACAGGAGACGAATTACCAAAATGCGTAATCACAATTAAGGTAAAATCACTTGTACCATGATTAAACGGCATTTGAATACCTTCTTCTACATCTGGATCAGCAGCATATACCGAACTGTAACGACCATTATATCCCCAAGTCACACCCGCAATTTCTGTTCCCATTGGTTTGGTGGCATACCATGTCTGTCCCGATCCTGTGCTGCGTTTTTTTGCTCCCACAACTTTATTATCAATACCATCAAAATGAAACGTTGGCTCAGAAATGGCGTCATACGGATCTTTTATCTCGTTCATACAAAAGAAAACGCCCGATAAGCTTTTACCTTTTCTACCGCCACCACCAGAGCATTCCACCGATACAACCTTTTCCAAAAAGGATTCCATTCCCTGGGGCAATAAACGCATACAACGGCTTCCGTTATGTATGCAATAACGCGACTCATCCGATGCACCACTACTCATACTGCCAGACATTCCCTCTATACGACCACCAGATTTCTTTTTATAATACCCATCTGTTGTGGTACAAACATCTGCCGCTTGAGAAATAATCCCACAATTATAGGCTGCATGCGTTCTGTTAGCCATTGCACGACGCCACAATTCATACCGAAGTGCCTTGGGTTGCCTAGCTTTATCCCACCAATCTGGATCATCCTTATTATCCGAATACGTTACCACATACGGGCGCACATCATTGGCAAATTTGACCCCAACTTGTGTTTGACCTGAAGAACAAAGCGTTCCAACAGTAGGGAAAACAATACTTGCACCATCCTTACATACATACTGATAGCACGGAACCAAGTTATTAGTCGCATTCAAACACACCAACGCGGACAAATAACTTCCCTGACTATACCCATCTTTAAACGCCAAATAGCTCATAGAATCCTGTGCTGGATCAAGGCTAACGCCCGACCTCAATGTCCAACGTTCAATAGAAAAATTGGAATCAAATGAGGATGAAATGGGTGTTTGCAACGATATAAAATCTTCCATTTCCGCCGGGATCGACCAAGCACTAGCAGCTGATTCAGCAGAGCTACTGATTGTACTATCCTTTAGGTTTTCTATATAAGAGTTATTGAAATAAATTCGACCCAACCATTGATTTAAATAATCACGAGCGGCTTGATGTTGATTAATAAAACCAACGATATAACCTTCTGCAGACCTTGTATCCACATCCCGACGCAATTGCACTGGCGCTGGATCCATCATATAGATCAACAGACTGGCTAACAATGTCAAAAACGAGACCAAATAAAACATTTACACTCCCTTTGTTCCCATTGTAAAGAGATTTAAAATTTTTCGCAAGCGTTTTTTTATTATTTTTTCTGACTTAGAGCAGCCAAAACATTATACAGCGTTTTCAATTCTGCATTTGTCAATCTATCACGTTCAAAAATGTTATGTAAATTTCGTTGCATTCGCTCTTGTTTTTCTGGCATTGCATAATAGCCTGCCCCCATCAAAGATTCATCCAATCGTTTTAAAAACACGGACAATTCCTTTTTTGTAGCAGGCTTACCTGCTCCCATGGCAAGCTTTTCTTTATCTTGAAAATGTCGTGTCCACCAATGATATCCCATAATCAAAACTGCCTGTGACAAATTCAACGAACTATGAGCAGGATTTAATGGAATTTGAACCAACGCATCAGACAATGCTAAATCTAAATTTTCCAAACCCGTCCTTTCGGGTCCAAAGATCCAAGCGACTTTTTCCTTCTGTTTTAAAGCGCTTTCTGTCTTTTGACTTGCCACAACAGGCCCCATAAACGGCTTCGTCATATCACGGTCACGTGCTGTTGTTGCAAACACCATGTGAATATCCATCAAAGCTTCTTCCAACGAATTAAAAACTGTCGCATTTTCCAAAACGGTCGCGGCTCCAGACGATGCAGAAATCGCCTTTTGACCTCTCCAATCTTGTCGCGGATTAACCAAACGAAGTTGTGATAAACCACAATTCATCATGGCACGCGCAACCATTCCCATATTTTCCGCCAATTGCGACCGAACCAACACAATAATTGGACCCCCTTGATTTACCAAAGGAACCTTTTTCATCTGGTACGCTGTCCTGAACGAGTGGAGCGAACCTTTTCCTGAATCGGCATTGTTGTTTTTTGCTGATTAGCACCTTGATCCTCTTGTTGCTTTTTAGCCTCAGCATTACCAGCAGCATTCTTCTTTTTACGGGCTTCTTGTTCTTGATACAGCTTACGATTTGCTTCGGCTTTTTTCAAAGCATCCTCCCAACCTCTCGGTAAACGGCGTGTATCAATACCACTTTTTTTAATTTCCTCCACAGTCATCGGCATTTGAATTGGAGCTGACTTTTGTCCTAAATGCTGATGTCCAATTTCCTCCACCTGCATTAACGCATTTTGATGCATAGCCACCAACTCATCTTTGGAAGCACGAACTTCTTCAAAAGATCCTAGCAATTCTGGTGTATTCAGGCCCGCTAATTTTACCGATGGATCTTCTGTGACAGGAGAAGAAACATAGTCATCCACTATCTCTTCAGACCCCATTTTACGACGATCTATGTCAAAATTAACATGCTCACTCTTACCCCCAGTTATTTGTTGCATCAAGCGCTCTGGATCATCCTGCATCAAGCGGCTCATATTTTCAACAGCGTTTACATTGTCCATTGTCACAACATTATTATAGCGTTGTAAATCTGAGACAAAATCTGCCCCCGCACTATTAGGTAACGTTTTTGCTTTAACCATCATCTTCATTTTTGTGACATTGGGACGTATTACGCTCGTTGTACGAACACCGCTCACATCACTAGGTGTCACAGCTGCAAAAGAAACGGGCGAAACACCTAATAATAATAACAAAGCAATCTTTTTCATATTCTCCCCCCTTTTATAATCAACTGGTTTTCTTTTTCAATTTCAAAAAAATATATACACATGCTGGAATAGACACAAGGTAAGCGACACCCAACAAACTTAAGATCATCCATGGTGACGCCACCAAACCAGCGATAAACCCCAAGAACACAAGTCCCAACACGGAACGCATCGTCTTACTAGGATGCAAATGTTTTAAGCAAATAGTTGGAATGCGACTTGCCATCATCACGCCGGCAAAAATTACGAAGAAATTTGCAAATACAGGGCAGCGGAAGAATTCAACTTCTCCTCTAAACGCCAACCATAAAATAAGTGGATACAATGCCAATCCTGCACCAGCAGGCGCTGGAACGCCCATAAAAAAATGCTCCCAATACTTTGGCTGTTTTTCATCCAACATACTGTTGAATCGTGCCAATCGTGATGCACAACAAACCGCCAAAAACAAAACAACAGCCCAATAAACACCAACAGCATCTGGTCGATAAGCAATATCTTTCAATGCTTCTACACGCATTGTGGTATCCATCGTCCAATTATACATCAAAAACCCAGGGGCCACACCAAAGCTTACAAAATCGGACAAAGAATCCAATTCAGCCCCAAAACGACTTGAAACACCTAAGGCTCGAGCCACTTTTCCATCCATGAAATCGAAAAAGCCAGCCAAAAAAATAAAGACAACGGCCATTTGCCAATTGCCCCATAAAGCCATATGCATGGATGACACGCCGAAGGCCAAAGCCATCATGGTCACTGCATTTGGAAACAAAGGTTTAATTACTTCTGTCATTTATGTTTTTCCTTCATCTCTGCCAAAATTGTTTCACCAGCCACGGCCACCTGCCCCAACAACACCTTTGGAACAACGTCCTTTGGCAAAAATACATCCAAACGAGACCCAAAACGAATCATACCAAAAATTTCACCTGCCTTCAATTTATCCCCTATCTTTAAAGGGCAATAAATCCGGCGAGCTACCAAACCAGCAATCTGAATAAAACCAATTTTTTCACCGTTTGTAGCCTTCATTCCAATCAATTGACGTTCATTATCTTCGCTATCCTTATCTGCAACGGAAACAAACTTACCTGGAATATATTCCAAATGTGTTACCTCGCCTGTTACAGGAGCACGATTGACATGCACAGAAAATACACTCATAAAAATACTGATACGAATCAGTTTTTCATTTCCCAATCCCAAAGCCTTCGGCGGTACCATTTCCTTGATATTGCTAACAATACCATCTGCGGGAGAAATAATCAAATTATCACCTTGAGGTGTAAAACGATCGGGATTTCTGAAAAAGTAGTACGAGAAAATAAGCATAGGAATGCCAATATACCAAACACCATTCCACAACAGCCCCAACACCCAAAAGAACACCAGCATCCATACCAGAATTTTTACACCCTCTTGATGGATGCGCGGTAACAAATAACGTTGCCATGACAAATCAACGGCTTTTACTTGTTCGGACGTGGGCAATTTATAAGTCATTTTCTCTCCTTAAAATTAGTCTTCAAAATCATACAATGTGTCAAAACGAGCGGCGTACAACACATCTTTCACTTTGCCTTTTGCCCCCTTAATAGACAAAGCCACTTCCTTAGCCGCCGCTTCATCATGAGCAATTACCAACATACCCAAAGCAGCAGAATCCAAGAAGTCACAATCCGCAAAATTAAACACCATTTTTTTGTTGTAACCTGTTTTAATCATAGATACAACTTCAAAAAAGGTATCATGGTCCCGAAAGGTAAATGAACCATTCAATTGAACTTCGACACCATTTTTCAGATTGACTGTTTTATAATTCATGTTTTTCTCCCATTTTTCGTGTTTATCAAAACGCTATACCTTCAGCTTACCCGCTTTTTTCCCATCCGTCAAGCACTTTTTTTTAGAAAAAACAAAATAAATTGGCTGACGCCCCGCTTGAATTCCCTTTTGTTCGTACCGCGTCGAAATCCAATCCTTTGGCGCTTTATGCAAGTCTTTATTTTTTAAAGAAAATTTTTTAAAAATCTTCATTTGCTCTTGGACCCAATCTGCATATCCCACAACATCCGTTGCGACAAACAACTGTCCTTTGGGTGACAACAAACGGTATAGTTCTGGCAAATTATTCTGGTTAATAAAACGCCTCTCCGCATGGCGTGCCTTTGGCCAAGGATCAGGATAAAGCACAAAAATTCGACCAAACACACCATCTGGCAAATATGGAAACACAAGTCGAATATCATCTGGCCAAACACGCACATTATCTGTACGTCCTTCTTCCAAATCCGTCTCTTGTCGCGGAAAACGATGAGACCCATTTAAATGCGCCAACAAAGAAGAAACACCATTTAAAAATGGTTCTGCGCCAATAAAACCGACATCTGGATACATCTTGGCCAATTCCGCCACGTGTTCACCACCACCAAAACCAATTTCCAACCAAACTTCTTTTGTTTTAAAGGGAAATACTTTAGATGGAATCAATTTTCCTTTTTCCGGTAAAGTCAGTTTAATTTTCGGCAACAATTCGTTCATTAAACGTTCACGCGAAGATCCAATCGCCTTTCCTTTACGACGCCCAAAAAAACGCAACATATTTTCCATTTTATTTTCCTATCGTTGGATCCACATGCCAAATTCCATCGGCATATTCTCTGACCGTCCGATCAATCGAAAAATACCCAGATCGTGCTGTATTCAACAACGACTTCTTAGCCCAAACTTTTCGATTTTTAAAGTCACGTCCAATTGTATCTTGAATGGCCACATATGAAGCAAAATCTGCCAACAATAAATAATAGTCTTGAAACATAATGTTTTGGAAAATTTCCATGAACAAATTTTTGTCTTCATTTGGTGTCCAAGTTCCATTTACAAAACTATCCATAACTCGTTTAATACGGGGATCATTGTTATAAAAATCCCACGGATGATGTGAATTATTCTTATGACGTTCTTGCACTTCTTCCGATGTCAAACCGAACAAATAAAAGTTCTCTTTACCCACAGCATTTAAAATTTCAACATTTGCGCCATCCAATGTGCCAACCGTCAATGCTCCATTCATTGTTAATTTCATATTACCAGTTCCAGATGCCTCAAAACCAGCTGTAGAAATTTGCTCACTGATATCCGCAGCCGGCATAACAATTTCCGCCACCGACACCCTGTAATCTGGGATATAAACAACCTTGATTTGGTCTTTGACACGTTTATCGTTATTGATAACCTTCGCAACATTATTAATTAACTTGATAACCAATTTAGCAAATTTATAACCAGAGGCCGCTTTACCAGAAAAAACATACACTCGAGGACACGGCAACTTCTCACCATCTTCAACAATTGAAAAGTATTGATGTATAATGTGCATCACATTCAGCAATTGACGTTTATATTCATGAATTCGTTTGACCTGGCAGTCAAACAACGCTTTAGGATCAACTTTTAATCCCAACACATCCTCAATATACGAAGCCAAACGCTGTTTCTTTTTAAATTGGATATCATTTACCTCTTTTAACGCTTCATCATCCTTCACCAATTTTTCCAGTTTTTTCAACTCTTCTAGATGTTTAACCCAATTATCTCCTACATGTTTAGTAATAAAGGCAGAAAGTTCTGGATCGGCCAGCAACAACCAACGTCGCGGAGTCACTCCGTTTGTTTTATTGTTAAATTTATCCGGCCACATTTCATAAAAATCGGGCATTAAATTGTGCTTTAAAAGCTCGGTGTGTATCTTTGCCACACCATTCACAGAAAATGCACCCACAACGGCTAAATTTGCCATACGAACTTGCTTCTCATTACCTTCTTCAATTAAACTCATACGGAATAATTTTCCATCATCCCCAGGATAACGATTTCTGACTTCGCGCATCAGCCACTCATTAATTTCGTAAATAATCAACAAATGACGCGGCAAATACTTTTCAAACAATGCAACAGGCCATTTTTCCAATGCTTCTGGTAACAACGTATGATTTGTATAGGCCATACAACGACATGTGATATCAAAGGCTTTATCCCAATCCAATTGATAAACATCCAATAAAATGCGCATCAATTCCACAATTGCCAATGTCGGATGTGTATCATTTAACTGCAACACCACTTTGTTGGGCAATTCTTCAAGAGACGAATTTTCCTCGTTAAAACGGCGCAAAATATCTTGCAACACACAAGACACAAAGAAATATTGTTGTACCAGGCGTAATTCCTTGCCTTCTTCCACTTCGTCTGAAGGGTATAGCACCTTGGAAATTGTTTCTACTTTTATATTTTCTTCAACAGCGGCAACATAACCTCCCTTATTGAATAATTCTATATCCAATACGTTACCAGATTTTGCAGTATAAAGACGCAGATAGTTGACAGTCTCTCCATCATATCCTACAATCGGCATATCCGACGGCACGCCCAAGATTTGCGTCGTATCCACCCATCTGGGCAAACGCACTCCATCTTTTTCCTCGTACACAATGCGTCCACGCATTTTTACCAAACAGGCCCTATCTGCTCGTTCAATTTGCCAAGGGGATTGCGTCTCCAACCAAGAATCTGCACGCTCTCTTTGATATCCATTTTCAAAATATTGTTTAAACAGGCCAAATTGATAATTGATACCATAACCATACGCAGGATATCCCAACGTTGCAAGCGAGTCCAAAATACACGCAGCTAAACGTCCCAAACCACCATTACCAAGCGCGGGATCACATTCTTCATCCAACAGGCTTTCCAAAGGAATCGGATTATCCAAATGGATTTCTTTTAACAAATCCATAATTTTAAAATTAATCAAATTATTGGAAAGAAGCCGACCCAATAAATATTCCATTGACAAATAATACACCCGTTTTTTGGCTTTTTTCTTGTGACGTGCAGCCGTTTTAAACATTTGATCAATACACAAATCCCTAACTGCCATAGAAAGAGCAGACAACAAATGGCTTTTATGCGCTTCACAAACACGTTTTGAAAGCGAATATTTAATATGCCACTCTATTCGATCTTGCAATTCTTTTGCTGTAATTTTTTTGCTTTTTGACGCTGTTTGTGTCATACCCTCTCCCCTTAAAGCACAACATATCCAATTTTATTGAGAATTGCAACTATTTTCTTTTTATTTTTTATCATTTTCAAGATCCTGCAGTTCAGATCTTGCTTGTTTTTGTGTTTTTTGAATGCGCCGATACACTGCCACATTTTGTTCATGATCCTTGTAAGTTTTGGAAAAAGTGTGCCCCCCCTTACCATCTGCCACAAAATACAAATCCTCCGTCTTATCTGGATGCAATACCGCTTTTAACGCTGCATACCCAGGATTGCTAATCGGTCCCATCGGCAACCCCGCCACCACATAGGTATTATATCCATTTTCCGTGCGTAAATCTTTATAAGTCAAAGGACGCTTTAAATCCCCCGTCCCATTGGTCAACGCAAAAATAACAGTTGGATCCGATTGTAATTTCATGCCTTTTCTCAAACGATTGTGAAATACAGAGGCAATATGCCCTCGTTCGGCATCGCGCGCAGTTTCTTTTTCCACCATTGAGGCCATAATGACCGCCTCTTGTGGATGCTTAAATGACAATGTTTTATCTCGCGTTTTCCACAACTCATCAATTGCGCGTTGCATTCCGTTTTGCATACGTTGCAACAAATCCATTTTGGTATCACCATAAGAATAATAATACGTATCCGGCATCAACGTCCCATTTTTGGGTTCTTTTTCCACTGTCCCCATTAAACCATATTTACCATTCATTAGTGCAATAATTTGGTGCGAAGTCAAACCTTCTGGTACGACCAAACGTCGAATATACGTATTACCACTGGTTAAAATTGAAAGGACTGTTTTGGCACTGGCTCGTTCCGGAATAGAATATTCTCCCGCTTTGATATTCAAAGCCGCTCCGCTGGCGCGCGCCCCAATTTCAAACACCGATGGACTTGAAATAATGCCAGCTCGATAAAGCTGTTTCGCAATTTTTCGCAAAGAACGCCCCGCCTCAATCACAATTTCTGTTTGTTCAACAAGTGGTCCTTCTTCCACAAATTGACGATACGTGGAAAGTACGCTGCCTCCCATCACACCAACAACTAAAAACAAAATCAAAAAATAAATAAAAACACGATGACGCATTTTATACTTTCTTGAAAATTAAACATGCATTTGTGCCCCCAAACCCAAATGAATTTGAAAGCACCGCATTTAAATTCTTTTCTTGAGCTGTATGAGGCACCAAATTAAAGCCTTTTGTTTCTTCTTCTGGATCATCCAAGTTCAGTGTCGGTGGCATAACATTGTTGTTCAATGCAAGCAAGCTGAAAACAGATTCGACAGAACCAGCTCCACCCAACAAATGTCCTGTCATAGACTTTGTAGATGACATAGCAGTTTTATCCATTCCGAACACTTCTTTTACCGCTCTAAATTCAGTGATATCACCAGCGGGCGTAGAAGTGCCATGAGCATTGATATAATCGATATCTTCTGGATTCATCTGAGCTTGTTTTAAGGCCATTCTCATGGCTCTTTCTGCCCCCGTTCCACCTGGCGCAGTAATATGATAGGCATCTCCTGACAAGCCATAACCCGCAATTTCGCCATAAATTTTGGCACCACGTGCTTTTGCATGTTCATATTCTTCCAAAACAAGAGCACCAGCCCCTTCGCCCATCACAAAACCATCACGGGCTTTATCCCACGGACGAGACGCTTTTTCTGGTTCATCATTGCGAGTAGAAAGGGCTCTCAGCTGTGCAAATCCAGCCAAACATTCTAGCAATAAGGCTGCTTCCGAACTGCCTGCCAACATCATATCAGCATAGCCTTCTCTGATTAAACGCATCGCATCACCCACAGCATGATTTCCCGTTGCACATGCGGTCGAACACGCCTGATTCGGCCCCGCCAAACCATAACGAACTGAAATCATCCCCGCCGTTTGATTGATTAAAATGGAGGGAATAAAGAAAGGTGAAATACGCATCACATTCTGCTCCGTTAAATGACATCCCGCACGAAAACTTTCTGCTCCACCTTGCCCCGATCCAAAAATAACACCAAACATGGCTTTTTCTTCTTCTGTTTCTGGTTTATAGCCACAATCAGCCATTGCTTGATCTGCGGCTGCTAATCCCAACAAATTCACGCGATCAAAATGGCGTTGTTCCTTCACGCTTGCAACTTTATTTAAATCTAGCTGACCAGGCTCCGTTCCCTCTGGTATTTCGGCATCAATATGTACCGGAATAGAACTTGGGTCAAATCGGGAAATGGCCTTAATTCCCGAACGCCCATTTGATAAAGCATCCCAGTTTGCCTTTACACCACATCCAAGTGGTGAAACAATTCCTAACCCAGTCACAACAACACGTCGCATTTACTTGTCCTTTATTTAGAAAAGACGCTTCAAGGTCAGCCAATAAGCACAATCTTAAAACGTCTTTATAAAACTAAAAAAACAGTCCTAACTAGGCCTGTTGTTTTTCAATGAAGTCAATAGCATCTTTGACCGTGCGAATTTTTTCAGCCGCATCATCTGGAATAGAACAGCCAAATTCTTCTTCAAAAGCCATGACTAATTCCACAGTATCCAAACTGTCGGCGCCCAGATCATCAATGAAGCTGGCATTATCTTGCACTTTAGCGGCATCAACGCCCAAGTGATCCACAATAATTTTTTTCACGCGTTCAGCAATTGTATTTTCTGTCATTTTCTTTCCTTTTGTTTAGTTAATCAATCCCTTTTCGGATGAAAACATATCTACACTAGCACAAAATTTTGGCTGATGCAAGTATTTTTTTTAAAGCATCAACATTCCACCGTTTACATTGATGGTCTGTCCCGTAATATACGAGGACTCATCAGATGCTAAAAACGCCACCACATTGGCAATATCTTGCGGTTGTCCCATACGCTTCATGGGTACACGATCTAACATTGCTTTTTTCACTTCTTCTGGCAAATTCGCTGTCATAGGAGTTTCAATAAAACCCGGAGCAATACAGTTAGCCGTCACACCACGTCCAGCCAATTCATTGGCAATAGACTTACTCATCGCAATCAAGCCACCCTTACTGGCCGCATAATTCGCTTGTCCTGCGTTACCAATAACCCCCACGATAGAGGCCATAGAAATAATCCGTCCAAAACGGCGTTTCATCATACCCACCATGGCGGCACGGGCCAATCTAAATCCTGCTGTTAAATTGACCGCCAAAACGGCATCCCATTGTTCATCGGACATCCGCATTGCCAAAGTATCACGATTGATACCGGCATTATTGACCAAAATATCAATTTTTCCCATGTCTTTTTCGGCATCTTCTACCAACTTTTTGGTGGCTTCGCCATTGGAAATGTTGGCTTCATAAACAAACACGCGATCACCCAATTCAGCCGCGAACGCCTTTAAAGTGTCCAAATTCATATCAGTCAAAGCCACTGTGGCGCCTTGTGCATGCAAAGTTTTAGCAATCGCACGACCAATACCGCCCGTTGCCCCTGTAATTAAAGCTGTTTTACCCGTCAAATCAAACATAGTCACTCCTTTGTTATGCGCATATTATACCACACAACAAAAACAAAAGGCAACAAAAAAAATCCCACGCTTAAAACCGAATCAAAATTTCAAAAAGATTATTTGTTATCAACTTTTTCTTGCACATCTTCACGCAAGAATTGTTCAATCGCCGGCAAGATACGCTTCACCATCACAGCAACACCTTTTCCAGTTGGATGAATACCATCTTTCAAAAAATACTCTTCCGATGCGTGCGACCCATCTTCTTTCCACAGGCCATCCATAAAAAACGGGTAAAGCAATAATTCGTTTTCTGTTGCCAAATCTACATACATTTGACGCATCCCATCACGATATTCTTGCGGCTCACTTACAGAAGCCTCCATACCAACTAGCAACACAGGAATTTTTTCATTTTGAAATGTTTCAATTAACTTTTGCAAATTCTTTTGTGTTTTTTCAAGAGGAAAATGTTGAAACATATCGTTGCTACCCAGTTGTAAAATCACGCCATTTGGTTTGCGCGCCAAAGCACTTTTTGTCCGGTGCAACGCACCTTCCGTTGTTTCACCACTTTTACTGTGATTTAATACTTGAACATCATGTCCTTTTTGTTTCAAAGCAGCATTCAATTGTGCCCAAAATGAATCTTTTGCCTCTATGTTGTGTCCAACACTCAAACTATCACCCAGAACAAGCAATTTAACAGGCGTGGCCACCGCTGAAACACTCATCATCACCCCTCCCAACAATAAAACTATTTTTTTCATTTTTTACTCCTTTACTGATATCTTAATGCCTCAATTGGATCTAATTTCATGGCTTTTCTGGCTGGCATAATACCAGATACAACCCCCACAAAAATGGCCACAGATGCCGAAATCACAACACTCCACATGGAAATCGGCACTTGTTTTTCAAGTATGTGCCCTGCAATTTGTGATAAAACAACACCCAAAACCATACCAACAAAGCTGCCCATAAAAGAAATGATAATGGATTCTGCTAAAAATTGAAACATAATCCAGCGGTTCGGCGCCCCCAAAGCTTTACGCGTACCAATCTCTCGTGTACGTTCGGTCACAGACACAAGCATCATATTCATAATACCAATAGATCCAACCACCAAAGAAATCGACGCAATGGCCGATAACAACAGCGACAAGATAAATCCAACGTTTTGCACTTTTTCCACCATCTCCGTCATCAAATGCATTGAAAAATCATTTGGCGCCCCTTCTTTTAAATAGTGGCGCGATCTCAACAAATACTCAATCCTTTTTGACACCGATTCCATCTTGTCTTCTTCCGTCACCTTCACAAAAGCCATATCCGCATATTGTGGACGATTAGATCCACGCAAGCGTTGTCGCAATGTAGTGGCTGGCATCATAATGATATTGTCTTGATCCTGTCCCATCAAGTTATCACCTTTTGCTTTTAAAGTGCCGATCACCGTAAAAGGTTGTCCTTTTAAACGCAACACTTTGCCAATTGGATTTTGAAGACCAAACAATTCATCCACAATCGTTTGCCCAATAATAATATAAGGCTTACCAGATTTTACATCTTTTTCTGTAAAGGCTACACCCGTATCAATTTCCCAGTTTCCAACCGTCAAATAATCTGGATTTGTACCATACACACTGACACCATAGTTGCTGGATCCATACACAGCCTGAACCGCCGTATTCACCACATAAGAGGCCGTTTCAACATCTTTTAATGTCTTCAATGCTTCCACATCTTTAAAGGTGATACTGGGTCGACCGCGTCCACCACGCACGCCCCCGCTGACCGTTTCTGCTGGGGCCAAAATGATCAAGTTGGTACCCATTGAATCAAATGTTTTGGTAATTTCATTGCTAACAGTTTGCCCAGCAGCCACCATCAACACCACCGACGCCACACCAATGACGATTCCCAACATTGTCAAAAATGTTCTGAGTTTGTAGGCTGAAATAGAAATCCACGCTTCGCGTAAAATTTGATAAATCATGCGCGATACTCCTTTCGTGGACCATCATACTCCACTTGACCATCTGAAATTTTGATCATTCGTTTGGCATAATCGGCCACATCATCTTCGTGTGTTACAAGTACGATTGTAATGCCTTGTTTATTCAATTCTGTGAACAAATTCATAATTTCGTCCGACGTTGTGGAATCCAAGTTTCCCGTCGGTTCATCCGCAAAAATAATCTTAGGATTATTAATCAAAGCTCTTGCAATCGCCACACGTTGTTGCATACCACCGGAAATCTGGCTTGGTGGACGATCTCCATAGCCTTCCAACCCAACAACTTTCAACATTTCAAGCGCACGATCACGACGCTCTTTTTCACTAACCCCTTGATATATAAGTGGCATAGAAACATTATCCACAATAGTACGCTTCATCATCAAATTAAAGTTTTGAAACACAAAACCAATTTTTTGGCCCCGAATCACCGCCAATTCTTGATCAGTTCTTGTAGCCACTGGTTCGCCTGCCAAATAATACTCACCACTTGTCGGCCGATCCAAACATCCCAAAGTATTCATCAATGTCGATTTACCCGAACCAGAATGTCCCATAATCGCCACAAATTCACCTTCATAAATTTTGAAATTAATATGTTTCAATACAACTTGGCTTGCCCCACCATCCATATAGTAGGTTTTACATAAATCTTTTACCTCTATCACAACAGGTTTTTCGCTCATTTATGTCCACGCCGTTTTCCGCTTGAAGCCTCTAAAATAACTTGTTCTCCTTCTTGCAAACCCGCTTTAATTTCAATGTTTGCCATATCAGAAATACCCTTAGTTACCACGATTGGATGAAGGCGACCATTTTTGAATTGATAGACAACATCTTCATTTTTCAGCATATCTGGATTTGGTACTTCATCCGTTGTTTTACGCAACGCGGCCGATGGTTTGAATTGCAAGACCATTGCCGGCAACAACAACACATCTTCCGCACGTTCTACCTCAATGGAAACACTGGCCGTCATACCTGGCAATAATTTCCGTGACGAGTTATCCACTTCAATCACAACCGTGTACATCACTACATTGGATTCTTCTTTTGGCGACAAACGAATTTGTTGCACAACCCCATCAAACTTATCATTTGGATAAGCATCCACCGTAAAGCTTACCGTTTTACCAGCTTTAATCACACCAATATCGGCCTCTGCAATATTTGCTTCAATTTGCATTTTGGTTAAATCTTCAGCAATCATAAACAATGTTGGAGTGGAAAGGCTGGCCGCCACAGTTTGCCCCTGCTCTACCTCTTTAGAAATTACAGTGCCAGAAACTGGTGATGTAATCGTTGCATAGCCATAATTACGTTCGGCCTTATTATAATCTGCTTGCGAACTTAAAACACTGGCCTTTGCTGTTTCCAAATCAATTTCCGCCTCTTCCAAATTTGCTTTTGAAATCAGCTTTTCCTTGTATAATTTATTCAACCGTTCATAGTTCAATTCTGAAATTTTTTTCTTGGCTGTTGCTAAATCTAACCGAGCTTTTGCATCATTCAAATTTTCTTGCAAAACAGAGGTATCCAAACGCGCTAAAACTTGGTCTTCCTTTACCTCATCATTGTAATCCACCAATACTTCCTCAATAATACCCGATACCTGCGTTCCCACAGACACTTGATTAATAGGCTGAATTTTACCAGAGGCCGTCACAACATAGGCCACGGATCCTTTTTTTACCGTTGCCATATCAAAATCTTTAGCGGAAAAAGATTCCTTATCCTTTGGTTTCATCAAATACCAACCAACCGCAATCACCGCTAAAGCCAAAACGCCAAGCACCACACCTTTTTTCATCTAAAACCTCCCAATGGCTCGATATAAATTCGCCTTGCTAATCAACACAGAATAAAATGCATTGACTAATCCTTGACGTGCATCCGACATTTGCGACGTCGCCGTCAATAAGTTTAAAATATCTCCTTTACCCACTTCATATGACTTCATTGCCACACGTTCATTTTCTTTTGCCGAATCAAGCACGGCCTTGGAAATTTTGTATGCTTCTGTCGCTGTTTGGTAATCTTGATAAGCCGCCCAAACCTCGTTACGAATACTGTTTTGTGTCTCTTGCAGACCATATTGCGCTTGGCGATATTGATATTCCGCAGCCGCCACTTTGTACGTATCGTTAAATCCTGTGAACAAAGGCACACTTAAACGAAGTCCTGCCGATGTAGAAAGTTGGTACGGATTCGATTGGCGCCATGTATCACCATAACCCGCACTGCCCGAAGCTGTCAAGCTAGGCAACGTTGTGGAACGCACCGCCGAAATATTTTCTTTCGCAGCAACCACACTACTTTCCTTGCTTTTTAACTCTGGTCGTTGTTCCAATGCCAATTCCATCATCTGTTCAACACCATCTGATGTTTCCAACTTTGTAATATCTTTATCTTTTGGCGGTGTCATTAAATTAAAGGATGTATCTGGCGATAAATTCAATAATGTGGCCAAATTACCTTGAGCCTGTTTAACAGAGTTTTCAGCCTTAACGGTGTTCAATTTTGATTGTTCATAGCTTGTTTTAGCTAATAATTTATCGCTTAAAGCCACTAGCCCCAAATCATAACGTCTCTTAGATTCTTCGTACGCTTTCTTATATGATTTTTCACTGTCTTTTGCACTGGACAACACTTCCTTCGCGCCCAACAATCTCAAATAAGCATTATTGATGGACAAAATTGTTTCTTGTAATTGCGCATTGTAATTAAATTGGGCCGAACTTAGATAAGCCTTCATCTTTTCTAAACGAGCGCTACGTCCACCAAAATCAAACAGTAGCCAATCCAAGCCAATATTTCCAGAGTACGGATATCGTTTATCATATTTCCCCTTTTCATATTTACTGCCCGATATGGACGCTGATCCAGACGCCGTTACACTGGGCAGATATTCGGATTTTGATTGTCCAACTTGTGCCTCACTGGCCTTGACCGTCATATACTCACGATTAAGCGCCGGATTTGTGCAAATGCCCATCTGGATAAGCTCTGGCAACCCAATCTCTTCCTTATCCAAAGATTTATCAACACAATTTTCTGGCGCCTTCAATTTATATACAGAAAATGGATCCAATTTTGCCTGTGCCACACAAGCAAACCCCATCACAAAAATCACACTGACCAGCTGTTTCATACTGTCTCCTTTGATTCAAAGGTAAATCATTAAAAAAAACTTGTCAAGTGAAAAATTATCTTGTAAAATGCCAAAATAAAACAAGGAGAAAGCATGGAAAAAACGTTACAAGATTTGACGCGGCAATTATTGGCCCTTTCTAAAAGCGCTGCCGAAGACAAAGTGTTACCTCAGGAAATGCAATTAATTCAAGA
Organism: Alphaproteobacteria bacterium; assembly: GCA_045660045.1. Taxonomy (GTDB): domain Bacteria; phylum Pseudomonadota; class Alphaproteobacteria; order CAAHEQ01; family UBA3637; genus UBA3637. The sequence continues at coordinate 97,288 of JAZRDB010000014.1, forward strand.
AAAAGCATTTAAAGTTCAAGAAGAAATGATGGAACTTTTGACCGAACAAGAAGCCACCACGTCTGACATCCGCGAAGTACAAAACATTTTTCAAATTCGGGAAGATGTGTGGGATATCATGAATAACCTTGCCATTCGTGAAGCTGAGGTCAAAGCAAAATTTGGTATTAAAGGTGAAAGTCCCAAGACAGAACATACCTGTTGTCATCACCATCATCATGATGGCGAGTGTTGCTGCGGACATCATCATGAAGAAAAGACATGCTGTAAAAAGGAGAAGAAGACATGCCACAAAAAATAACATTTGAACAAGCCATGGCTGAATTGGACGAAATTGTGCGTAAATTAGAAAACGGACAAATTCCATTGGAAGAAGCTGTCAAAACGTATGAAAAAGGCATGGAGCTCAAAAAGATTTGTGAAGAAAAATTAAAAAGTGCCGAAATGAAAATTGAAAAATTGACGTTACAAGATGACAAACCAACCGGAACGGAGGCATTGGATGAACAACTTTAAGGACCAATTGAAAGAAGCTCGTGCGATCGTTGATCAGAATTTGGAAAAATGGCTACCCCTACCCGATAATTTAAGTGCTCGCGTCGTTGAGGCCATGCGTTATGCCACCATCGGCGGCGGTAAAGCATTCCGTGCCTTTTTGATTTTAACAACAGCCAAAATGTTTGATTTATCCCAACAAAATGCCATCAATATTGCCACAGCATTGGAAATGATTCATGCCTATTCATTAATTCATGATGACTTGCCTTCAATGGATAATGATACCATGCGCCGTGGCAAACCCACCGTTCATATTCAATTTGATGAAGCCACAGCGATTTTGGCGGGTGATGCTCTGCTCACCAATGCCTTTGAAGTTTTGGCAGATGAAAACACTCATCCAGACGGCAATATCCGTGCAAAACTTGTTAAAATGTTGGCTCATCTTGCAGGAAAAGACGGTATGGTTGGCGGTCAGATGATTGACCTGATCGGCGAAAAACAAACTTTAAATCTTGAACAAATTGAAATGCTACAAGATAAAAAAACTGGTGCTTTGTTGATGTTTGCCTCAATCGCCAGTGCTATTGCAGCAAATGCACCTGAAGAACAATTAAACGCTCTTAAAACCTATGCAAAATGTATTGGCTTAATGTTCCAAATTACCGACGACATCTTGGATATTGTAGGCGACAGCGCCACCGTTGGCAAGACATTGGGCAAGGACAAAACCGAAACAAAATCTACATTTGTATCCGTCTTGGGATTGGAAGCAGCCCGTAAAAAGGCCCAAGATTTGGGTATTCAAGCCGGGCAAGCTCTTGCTATCTTTGGTGATAAAGCTGATGCCCTACGAGAGGCCGCGCGCTTTATTTTGGAAAGGAATTATTAATGCAAAAACTAATGAGTTCAACACAGTTGGAAAGTTTTTGTGCGGCTTTATTAAAGGCCTATCCAAACCCCAAGTGTGAACTCAAGTGGACAAATCCATGGGAGCTGATTGTGGCCATTATTTTATCCGCTCAAAGCACCGACAAAAATGTGAATGCCAACACCCCAGCCTTATTCGCTGTTGCAAACACACCAGAGGCCATGTTAAAAATGGGCTATAACAAAGTGCATTCTTACTTGACATCCATCAACTATCATAACAACAAAGCAAAATCTATTATGAATTTAGCACAAGTCATCGTTGATAAATTTGGCGGCCAAATGCCAAAGAATTTCGACACATTAACGACCCTACCTGGTATTGGCAACAAAACTGCCAGTGTTTTTTTAAATGTGGCCTATCATGCTCCCAGAATTGGTGTTGATACACACGTGTTTCGCCTGTGTCACCGTTTGGGAATTGCCTTTGCAAAAACACCAGATGAATTACAAAAAAAACTGGAACAAATTGTGCCCGAAAAATACAAACCTGATTTTGCACTTGCATTAGTTTTGCTGGGGCGCTATACTTGCACTGCACGCAAGGTAAATTGTGCAGAATGTCCAATGTATAATGTTTGCATATCTGAGGAGAAAAAATAATGTTCAAAAAAGGGGGAGTTTTTTTAAGCATCTTACTTTGTGCAACAATGGTTTTTGCCCAAGATAAAACGGCCGAAATGTTTCGGACAGATAATCCCAATCTGATGAATTTAAACGAAGCCAAACAATACACGGGATCTCCGCTGGTTTATATTCAAGGTGTCAAAGCGCCAGAAACAGCCAATAATGATATGGAAGAATTGCAATTAAAATTATTTGGCACAAAAGATGTCCGCAGTGTAACAAAGGATACCTTAACCCTTTCTGATGCAGCCATTGAAGCCCCCGAAAATCAAGAACAAAACTTGACTTTTCGAACACCTTTTAACAAAACAATCCAATCAGGTTTTATTCCTCATGTTGCCAACTTTATGACTATGATTCAAATTTTAAATCAACGTCAATTAACGGTCAGTGAAAATGTTGTTTTGGTTAATACCAAAGAAGATGAATATTGGACACGAACCATCACGCTGCCAACAAATACGACTGCACAAATAACAAGCTATCTTCAAAATGGACAACAATACCCAGTAGCATCAGATGTCCATAAAAACACTTTAACATTCACAAGTCCACAACCCTTGCAATTAGGCCCAAATCAAATGGTATTAAAATACAATATTGAAAATCCATTTCATAATAACCAATTTAATTTTCAATTGATGAGTGCCGATTTTTCATGGCCTATTGAAAAATTGGACACACTGATTTCATTTCCCAAACCCTTAGCCATTGATGACAGCAAATTGTTATTTGGCACTAACAAAGTGGAAATACCTGATATCTACACGCAACAATCCGACAAAGAGGCGAATGTTACTATCAGTGTTCAGCGTGTTATTCCTCCAAGGGCTGAGATTGAATTACAGATGAAATTTGAAGCATCTAATTTACCGCCAAAGGAAAATCTGCACACGGGCACCTTTATTTTATGGATTCTTGTCCTTGTTCTCAGCTTATATTGGATTCTTTCTGGATGGTGGGAAAAGCACCGTCTAAATCGAACTCATTTGCCCAAAATAAAATATCCTCGCACAATTGCTACATTGGCACATCAAATGGACACGCATTTAAACCAAACAAAGTGGCAACAATTAATTGACTTTGGACAAAAAAATAATTGGCCATTAGCAAAATTATTGGTCGAGCAATCAGCAACCGAAAAGCATCCTAAATGGACAAAATTCAAAGCAAAACTTTCAACCATTTTATCGCTTATGCTAGAATCCATTCTGGGCACAGGTTTGTTGTTTATTGGCGCGATAATTACTTTGTCATTAGCACAAGAAACAGTAAATATTCAAACATATGTTTATCTCTTCCTGTTCTGTATTTTAGGAATTACAGTGTTATACCTGATGGCATTCAAACCCGCACGCAAAATTTATTGGCAAAAGAAGTTGAAACAACTTTCGGAACCAATTATTTTAACGGGTCTTACAAATGCACAAGTGCGCCAAATTTATCCCCTGTTTATTCTCACTCAAAAAAATGAAGATTGGCGCAAAGAATTAATTAAAACAAATCCCAAAGTTGCCCAAGAAACACATCTTTACAAGGAGGACAAATGAAAGTACTATTTCTCGCACTCGGTTTATGTCTTGTCACACCGGTCTTGGCTCAAACACAAGAGCCGCAAGAAGAAATGGTTGATTTAATGTTCGTAAATTACAAGAATAGATTGGAGTTACTGCAGATCCAAGATCAATTATTACAATCTTTATTGAATGTACCCTTTGATAAACGTGTTTATGTTTATCCCGCTTTGTTTGAATCACACCATATCCCCAAAAAAATTGTTACACATCCCCAGATTTTGATTTGGAAAGGAAAAAAACCAACAAAAATTGCCCCACAGTTACAAGAATACGCGCGTGAGCATTTGGATTATATGCCTGCCATGTACTATCCTTTGTTAGATCCTGATGCTTGGCCTAAACAGCCCGATAAAGAAGATTGGCATAATGTGGCTGGCCTTCTGAATGGTACAATCGTGAATCCAAGTGAAGTTAATGCCAACGCTGTGTTAAATGAGACAAAATAATTGACTTTTATAATAAAAATCGTTATAATAGGGTCAATCTGTGACAAAAGGAGAAAAACATGGTTTGGACCGACGATAAAATCAAGAACTTGAAAAAATTATGGTTAAAAGGTGCTACAACGGCCGAGATTGCCAAAAAATTGGGATTATCTAAGAACTCCATCATTGGCAAAGTGCACCGCTTAAATTTAGAAACAAGACCTTCTCCCATTAAAAAAGTTGCGCCCGTCAAAAAGGCAAAACCAACACCAAAAAAAGTTGAACGTATTGGCATTATGGAATTAAAAATCAACACATGTCGTTGGCCCATTGGAGACCCGACGGATGAAGATTTTCATTTTTGTGGAAAAAACACTGTGATGGGCAAACCTTATTGCGCCGAACATTGCGCCATGGCTTACGCTGGCTCATCCAAAGAAACAGCCGCCGATGATGAATGACCCCAACAAAAACACTCTTTGTTTAGTTGATGGATCGGGATACATTTTCCGGGCTTTTTACGCATTACCCCCCATGAATCGACCCGACGGCAAACCAGTCAATGCTGTCTATGGTTTTACCAATATGATGATGAATTTGATTCAAGATAATCCTTGTGCACACATGGTGGTGATCTTTGATGCAAAGCGCCAAAATTTTCGTAATGATATTTATCCTGAGTACAAAGCTAACCGTCGCGAAACACCGGAAGAATTAATTCCACAATTTCCCCTTATTCGACAGGCCTGTGACGCCTTAAATGTCCCCTGGTTGGAAATGGAAGGATATGAGGCCGATGATTTAATTGCCGCCTATGCCGATTTAGCTTCAAAGCAAGGTTGGAAAACGACAGTTATTTCAGCCGACAAAGACTTAATGCAATTGATGACAGATTCTGTTTCTTTGTATGATCCAATGAAAAAGAAAATGCTGACCACCGCTGACGTACAAAATAAATTTGGTGTCACACCAGATAAAGTGGTAGATGTCCAATCTTTGATGGGCGACAGCACGGATAACATCCCCGGCGCCAATGGTATTGGTCCCAAAACAGCGGCCGAATTGATTCAAAAGTTTGGTTCGCTTCACAATCTATTAGATCATTTAGATGAAATTCCGCAAGAAAAACGTCGCGAAGGCTTAATCCGCGACAAAGAACAAATCCTGATTTCCGAAAAATTGGTGACACTTGATAAAAACGCCCCCGTCAATCAAGATTTTTCAAAATTTCAAACAAAGCCTTATGACACCACACAATTAACGCAATTTTTATTACAAAATGGTTTTCAAAGCTTAATTAAAAAAGTCAAAACAGCTCCGGTTAAACAAACACGGGAAGAAACAATTACAGCCCCAAAAACGATTGATTATAAAACAATTCAATCACAAAAATCTTTGGCCGAATGGTTGAAACAGGTGAAGACAAAGTTGGCGCTGATGATTCAAACAAACATAAAAGATAAATCTTGTTTGGAAGGATTGGCTTTGGCTGCCGATCAAGGAATTGCTTGCTATATTCCACTAGCTGCCACAACAGAACAGACTGTTGCCACTGATTTATTTGCGGCGGCAGAAAAGAAAATAAATATTGAAGATCTTTTATCTCCCCTAAAACCTTATTTGGAGGATAAAACCATCCTAAAAATCGGGCACACCATTAAAAATGATTGGCATGCTCTGAAAAAGATCTTTGGTTCTTTTGATCTAACACCATTGGCAGATATTGAATTGATGAGTTATAATTTGGATGGCACAAAGCATGATCATACCTTGGAAAAGCTGGTTCAAATTCATTTGAATACGACTCTATCCAATGACCAGACTGAAAATTATATGGCCGAGCGCGCCGATATGATTTTACGACTTTATCTTGTGTTATTAAACAAAATCAAGCAAGAAAAAGCTTTTGAAATTTACCAAGATATTGATGCACCACTGATTCCAATTCTTTATCATATGGAAGACGCCGGTATTTTAGTGGATCGAACCAACTTAAAGGAATTGGAAGATCGCTTTACCAAGCGCCTTGATCAATTGACACAAGAAATTCACGCCGAAGCGGGTGAAGAATTCAATATCAATTCTCCTGCACAACTGGGCATCATTTTATATGAAAAGCGTGGCCTTTCCGGTGGTAAACGGGGAGCTAATGGCCATTGGATAACTGATGTAAAAGCTTTGGAAAATCTGGCCGAACAAGGGGATGCATTGGCCAAATTAGTCTTACAATATCGATCCATCGCCAAATTAAAATCCACCTATGTTGATACCTTGATTGAACGGGCTAATAAAGATCCGCGCATTCATACCAATTTTTCTTTGACGGCAACCAATACGGGGCGCCTTGCAAGTTCCGATCCAAACTTACAAAACATTCCCATTCGCACGGACGAAGGCAAAGAAATCCGCCGTGTCTTTATTGCCAAACCTGGTTATAAATTGCTTTCCGCTGACTATTCTCAAATTGAATTACGCCTGATGGCAGAAGTTGCAAATGTTACTAAGCTAAAACAATCTTTTATGAATAACGAAGATATTCACGCCCGCACTGCCAGTCAAGTGTTACATATTCCACTTGAACAAATTACCCCAGATCAACGCCGTCGCGCGAAAGCCATCAACTTTGGTATTATCTATGGCATTTCTCCCTTCGGTTTGGCCGCAAACTTAGGCATTTCCAGAACAGAAGCCAAAGATTACATTGATACCTATTTCGCTGAATATCCCGAAATCAAACAATATATGACAAACACACAACAATTTGCTGAGGCAAATGGTTATGTCGCCACGCCTTTTGGGCGCAAAGTTTATATTACGGGGTTGAACAATCGGGCAACAAAATCTTTTGCCTTGCGGGCGGCCATCAATGCCCCAATTCAAGGCGGTGCAGCCGACATCATTAAAATGGCCATGATCCGTGTAGACAAAGCGTTGAAGCAATCTAAATTAGATGCTACCTTGCTTTTACAGGTACATGATGAATTGGTGTTAGAAGTGGCCGATAAAGATGTAGAAGCAACAACAAAATTGGTTAAATCCGCCATGGAACAAGTGATCGGTCTTTCCTTACCATTGGTGGCGGAAGTCGGCATTGGTGATAATTGGAAGGACGCTCATTAAATGCGTTTAGATATCGCTCTTGTTCAACAAAAATTAATTAATACACGCACAAAAGCAAAGGCCGCTATTGAAGCCGGACTTGTATTTTATAAAAACAAAATCGTCACAAAACCAAGTCAAGATATTTCTAGCCCAGAAGAATTGAAAATTCGTGGCACCTTATGTCCTTATGTATCACGGGGCGGTTTAAAATTGGAAAAAGCACTCCAAGAATTTAAAATCAACTTGAAAGATAAAACAGTATTGGATATTGGTTCCTCCACCGGTGGTTTTACTGATTGTGCCTTGCAACACGGTGCAAAACAAGTGGTTGCTGTGGATGTTGGTAAAGATCAATTGGCTTCAAGTCTGCGCAACAACCCCACTGTTATTGTTTACGAACAAACAGATTTTCGAACAATAGACACAAGTAAAATTGCGGATTGCACCATTGCTGTCTCGGATGTGTCATTTATTTCTATCACAAAAATGATTCCAAAATTAAAAGAAATATCTAATCTGACCGATTTGATTTGCCTGATTAAACCACAATTTGAATGTGGTAAAGAAATGGCTGACAAATACCATGGGGTTATTAAAGATAAAAAAGTGCATCAAGATGTTTTAACAAAAGTGATTACTACCTTTCAAGAAAATGGATTTTCACTTCAAAATCTTACTTTTTCTCCTATCCAAGGTGGCAGCGGAAATATTGAATACTTGGCCCATTTCACAACAAATCCTCCATCAAAAAAATTTCACATAAATCAAGTGGTTCAAGACGCGTTTAACCTTGTCAAATAAGCCCCTTGCCTTTTATTTAAAATTGTGCTAGGATACCCATCAACAAAGGAGTTTGTATGACTGATTTTTCAAAAGTATCTGTAATTGGCTGTGGCCGCTGGGGTGGTTTTTTGGGGTGGTATTGTGCAACATACAAAAAATCGGATGTCTTATTTTTGGGTGTTCCTGGAGATCCTGCCTATGAATCGTTGATTAAAACAGGCAACAATGGATACTGTCAAATGCCCGAAAATGTGTCTTACACAACCGACATGGCCGAAGTTTTGAAAAATAAGTTCATTATTATATCCATTGGATGCCAAGCCTTTCGTGGATTATGCAAACAAATGGCCGCCTATGATTTAAAGGGTAAAAAGTTTTTGTTGGCCATGAAGGGATTGGAATCTTCAACGGGTAAACGTATGACTCAAATTTTTGCCGAAGAAATTCCTGAGCAAGATGTTCAAGTTGCCGTTTTGGGCGGACCAGGACATCCCCAAGATTATTTAAAAGGCATTCCCAGTTGTGTGGTGGTCAGTTCCGCCTCTGATGAAGCTAAGTATGAAATTGCCGATTACATGAACAGCAACTTAATTCGTTCATACTATGGGACCGATTTGATTGGAAACGAAGTTGCTGCTGCATTGAAAAACGTTGTGGGCGTGATGGCTGGCATTTTGGATGGGATGGGCTGGACAGCCTTAAAAGGATCCTTAATGGCCCGCGGTCCTGTTGAAGTTGGCCGCATTATCGAATATTTCGGCGGACAACCCAAAACCGCTTATGGTTTAGCACACTTGGGGGATTACGAAGCAACATTATTCTCACCTCACAGCCATAATCGCGCTTATGGTGAAGCGTGGGCAAAAGGCGAAAAGTTTGAAAAACTGGCCGAGGGTGTCCCAACATTGCAGGCTGTTTATGACCTGCGCGACAAGATTGAAATTCCACTTTGCACCGCTCTTTATCACGTTATTTACGAGAATGCAGACCCCAAGAAAGAAATAGAGCGTTTATTCCAGCGTCCTGTGAAATCCGAATAATTTTTATCTTGACTTTCACCCCCTTTTTTCGTAAAATAAAGGCTGGAAGGGCGTGGACGTTGTCCTTAGGACAGCGGGTCAGGTTCGGAAGAAAGCAGCCCAGCCTTTGTTTCACGGGTCATGCCTTTCCACCTAACATAAAAAAGGATAACGGATGGCCACCAATTCACAAGTTCTTGCACGCAAATATCGCCCTCAGGTTTTTAATGATCTGATTGGTCAAGAAGCACTTGTTCGCACTATCACAAATGCCATTAAACAAAATCGTTTGGCTCAAGCCTATATTTTGACCGGTATACGAGGCGTAGGCAAAACAACTTCTGCCCGTATTATTGCTAAAGGGTTAAACTGTATTGGGGAAGATGGCAAGGGTGGCATGACCCCCAACCCATGTGGTAAATGCAAACATTGCCAAGATATTGCAAATGATTCCCATATCGACGTGATTGAAATTGATGCCGCCAGCAACACGGGCGTTGATAATGTACGCGAAATTATTGAAGGCGCTAAATACAATCCCGTTTCTGCCCGTTATAAAATCTATATCATTGACGAAGTCCATATGTTATCCAAAGCGGCCTTTAATGCCCTTTTAAAGACATTGGAAGAACCGCCAGAACGCGTTAAATTTATCTTTGCCACAACGGAAATTCGAAAAGTTCCTTTGACGATCTTATCTCGTTGCCAACGCTTTGATTTAAAGCGCATTGAAACAGAAACGTTGACTAAATATCTGGCTGATATTTGTAAAAAGGAAAAGAAAAAATTTGCCGAAGAAGCGCTTTATTTAATTGCTAAAGCGGGTGATGGTTCTGTACGTGATTCCTTGTCCTTGTTGGATCAAGCAATGACACAGCTGCCCGATAATCCATCCGTAGATGATGTCCGTCAAATGTTGGGTGTTGCCGATAAAAGTGCCCTGTTAGATTTGTATCAAGCCATATTAAAAGCAGACATGCCAAAGGCTTTTGATCTGTTGAATCAGCAATATCAAGCTGGTGCCGATGCATTAAATTTAGTTCAGGATATGATGGATTTAACCTATAAACTCACTTGTTTAAAAGTTGTTCCCCAATCTACCACATTGGAAGGATTCACACAAAACGAGCAAAAAGCCTTGAAAGACATGGCTACTTCTGCCACGATGCACACATTAACTGCAAATTGGCAACTTCTCATCAAAGGCGTACAAGAGGTACGTTCATCTGACAAACCTTTCCAAGCCACAGAAATGCTGATGATTCGCATGGCCTACATGTCTGATATTTCAAGCCCAGAACAATTGTTAAATGAAGTAAAAAAAAACAATGACACGGCGCCCGCTTTAAATGTACAATCAACCATCGTTAAAGAAAATACTGATGCGCCCGCATCTGAAAATAATCAAGACAAAAAAATTGAAAGACCAAAACCCAGCTTTCAAAACATCCAAGAAATTGTGAATTTAGCACGTTCTAAAGGGGAACGAATTTTGGCTTTTAATTTGGAAAATTTTGTTCGACCAATTGAAATTAAAGAAACAACTATCGTTTGTGTTTTAGCCCCCAACACGCCCAGTAATTTTTCTGCCAACTTAACCAAGTTTTTACGCGATCAAACGGGCACACAATGGTTGTTAAAAGTTGAAAAAACCGGTGGCAATCCATCCATTAAAGAACAAAAAGAAAATGCAAAACAACAATTAATTGGAAATGTTGAAAAAGATCCCGCAGTTGCCGAAATAGAAAAATTATTTGCCGGCGCAAAAATTGAAAAAATAAAGCCTTTAACACCAACCTCAGATTTACAAGATGAAGCATCCGAAGAAGATGCATAAAAATCACTTGCAATTTAATTATACTCTTGTTAAAATAAAGCATCTAACAAAGGAAGAATATGTTTAAAAAAATAAAACAGATGAATTTTGTGGTGAATTACAGACGCATGTGGCCGTTTGTTCGCCCCTTTTGGTTCCGTGCTTTGCTCAGCTTAACAATCACAATTCCAATTGGGTCTTTGGACGCCGTCATTGCTCTGTCATTAAAACCATTTATGGATACTGTAGTGATTGAACAAAACGGGGCCACTCCATGGAATCTTCCCTTGTATGTTATTCCAATTTTGATTATTGGTTTTACAATCATTCAATCGATTTTGGAATATGCTGCTGCTTACTTAAATGCTTGGACGGGTGGACAAATTTCCCGCGAATTACGTCGCAAAATGTACCACAAATTGATGCAAATGGATCAATCATTTTTTGATGCCCGTACATCTGGTGATTTATCACAACGATTTAATGCGGATCCCGCAACCGCATGTTCTGGCCTGTTGTCTAATTTAAAAACCTTTACAACGCGAATTTTCTCGTCCATTACATTAATTTGCGTTTTATTCTATACCTCTTGGCAATTGGCCATCATCGCCATTGTTGTTTTAGGGGGGGCTCTGTATCCATTAGCGGGCATTCGCCGCCGTATTAAAGACATTGTAAAAAAATCTGTCGAGGTGGGTGCAGCTGGCTTTACAGTCTTTAATGAAACACATGCTGGATCTAAAACAATTGCCTCGTACAATTTACAAGAACACAAACGCCAACAATTCAATGACATTTTAAGGCAAAGCTTTAAACTCAGCATTAAGAATACTCAACGAACCGCTTGGTTATCCCCAATGATGCACATTGTGATCTCAATCGGTATAGCGGGCGCCATCTGGTATGGTTCTTATTTGATTACATCCAAACAAATGTCAGCTGGTGATTTTGTTGCCTTTATGACATCCATGTTAATGCTTTATACCCCCATCAAGAATATCGGCAAAAACTTTACTCAGGTGCAACAATCATTTATGGCGATTGAACGTGTCTTTGAGATGTTGAACTATGATATTCCGGTAAAGGACAAAAAGGATGCCGTTGAAATGAAACGTATCAAAAACGATATCACTTTCCATGATGTCTCGTTTGAATACAAACCAGATACGCCCGTGCTAAAACATATCAATTTAACAATTCCAAAAGGCAAAACGGTCGCCTTTGTTGGCAACTCTGGTGGTGGCAAAAGTACACTTGTCAGTCTTATTCCCCGCTTTTATGATGTGAAGGAAGGGTCTATTACTATTGATGGCACAGATCTTCGAAATTTCACTCTCCATTCCCTAAGACAAAATATTGGTATTGTGTTTCAGGATAATTTTCTATTCTCCGGCACCATTCGTGACAATATTTTGTTGGGTAAATTCGACGCCACGGAAAATGAAATCAAACAAGCAGTTAAATCCGCATGTTTGGAAGAATTTATTGACGAACTGGAACATGGTTTAGACACCAATATTGGTGAACGTGGCACCCTGCTTTCTGGTGGCCAAAAACAACGTGTTGCAATCGCTCGTGCCTTTTTGAAAAACGCACCTATTGTGATTTTGGACGAAGCTACATCTGCTTTGGACAACAAATCCGAAGGTATTGTTCAACAGGCGATTGACAATTTGATGAAAGACAGAACTGTTTTGGTGATTGCCCATCGTTTATCTACCATCCAAAATGCCGACAAAATCGTTGTGATCAATGAGGGGGAACTTATTGAGGAAGGCACGCATGATACATTGTTAGCCCAAAATGGCGCCTATGCTACCCTTTACAACGCACAGTTCAAACACAAGAAATAAAAAAAACAAATTGATAAAGTAAACAAATGCCCCTTCTCCAAAGGGGCATTCATTTTTTCTCACATTTAGCAAGCATTAAAAAAATATTGAAAAAGGTATAAAAAAAAGTTATGCTTGAAAAAAAAGGGGAAAAATGCTGAACAGTATTAAATCAAAAATTATAGGGTTAACGCTTGCCTTGCTTATCGTGCTGGGGCTGATTGTGACTGGCACTGCAATTATCGCTTTTTATCGCGACAAAGAGTTTGTTATTGAAAGCAATAATGCAGCCATCACGGCTTTTGAAGGCCAAATGAACACAGAAATTGCAGAATTGGAAAAAAATGCTCTAGACTTGGCTGTCATGGGTGAAATTTATTATCACACTGGCAAAAATCAAGATATTGGTGAATTTTCCACAAGACAGATATTAAAAAATTATCCAAATTCCATGGGCAATGGTATTTATTTCAAACCCTACAAAATATCCGAAAATCAAAAAATCTTTTGCATCCACGCTGTTTGGAACAGCAACAGACAAATTGATCTCCTTCCATCTTGTACATCTAATCTTTTTGATTATTTTAAACAAAAGTGGTATCCAGAGATTTTAACGGGGCTTCAAACAGGACGTAATGTATCGTGGGCTCGCCCCTATCGAAGCACACAACTGGGTAATTTGATGACAACGGTGGGTGCTAGCATTTATGATCAAAAAAAAGATCTAGTCGGCATATCAACAGTTGATTGGGACATGGATGCCATTTTAAAGTCCATCTTAAAAATCAAACCAACACCAGGCAGTTTTGTTTTATTTGCAGATCAAACAAATGATTACATTATCGCCACCACTGAACCGGGAATTGATAACACCTCTGTTTTTGGAAAAACACTACAAACATTAGATTGGTATTCAGACGACTTAAAAGAAGGATCGACTTTTACTTACAAAGGAATGCCCTATATTCCTTATATTAAACAACTCAATAATGGCTTTTGCTTGATTGTCAATGTCCCTTTACTTGAATTATTTGGCGCGGCAATACATCATTTAATCATTCTATTAAGCGTGCTTTTAATCAGCACTTTGATTATTGTAGGTGTTTTGTATCTGCTCTTGAAACGCAACATCAATCAACCAATTACTAAACTGACGGATATTGCCGAAAAAATCAGTCATGGCGATTTGGAAAAAACAATCCGTTTGGATAAACCATCTGAACTGGCGCAGTTAGCCAAAGCATTTAACAAAATGAAAACAGACATCAAAACCCATTTAACGCAATTAGCCAAAATTTCCAACGAAAAAGAACGAATGGAATCCGAATTGGCCATTGCCAAAACGATTCAGGCCTCCGCCCTGCCCACAGATTTCCCCAAAAACAAAAATTTTGAATTGGTTGCTTCCATGACACCAGCACGCGAGGTGGGCGGTGATTTTTATGACTTTTTTCCTGTGGATGAAACTCATTACGCCTTTGTGATGGCTGATGTATCAGGAAAAGGGATTACCGCGGCTTTATATATGATGTCGGCGAAAACAGCCATCAAAAATATGTTACAAACCGGCTACGCTTTACCAGATGCTATTTCAAAAGCCAATAAAACACTTTGCGACAACCATGCACGCGGCATGTTTGTGACAGCCTTTATAGGCATTTTAGATCTCACCTCTGGCAATGTGGAATATATTAATGCGGGCCATTGCCCACCATTGAAAAAAACAAAAAATGGATACGATTATGTGAATGTTATACGCAACTTGGTCTTAGGGATCACGCCAAATTATAAATATGAGGCTGGACAATTTGCTTTAAAAAATAAAGACCGGTTATTCCTTTACACAGATGGTGTCACGGAAGCACAAACCAAGCAAGAAAAATTGTTTGGTTCAGATCGTTTGAAAAAAGCATTGAATCAAAAGACCTTATCATTGACGGACACCCCAGCCCATGTACGCACACATATTGAACGCTTTGTAAAAGGGGCCCCACAATCGGATGATATCACCATGATGGTGTTGGAATTTCATAAAAAGAAATAACCATATACCTATACGTCTCCACCCTTAGATCTTAACCACCATTCATTTTCCCACAAAACATTCCAATGAATGATGATTTTATTGGTACATCATATCCCTCTGGACATGAGGCAAGCAGTGATACACCGTCTTAACCCTTATTATTCTTTTTCGTTGTAACCGAACATACGATTAAGCTGTGTTTTGACTCTATAAAATTCTACAGACTTGGGGAACTCCTCCAAAGTTCGTGCTCCTGTATAAGTCATAGCGCTACGCAATCCACCTTCTAAATTTTGGATAGCAGAAGCTACATTGCCTTTGAACGGAACTTCGAATACAGTACCTTCAGATGCACGATAGTATGGCAAACCATCGTAATGTTGTTTTTGAGCAAAGGAAGATGACATACCATAGAACAATTTGTATTTTCGTTCTTCTATAATATCTTTGCCATTTGTATCAACAAATCCTGTTCTTATATAACGCGAGATCAGGTCTCCAGCAGCCTCCGAATAACCAGCCAAATACCCACCCATCATTACAAAATCAGCATTAGCTCCAATGGCTTTTACATAATCTGCAGGCTTTTGAATACCACCATCAGAACAAACCATTGCTCCCTGTCCTTTTGCCGCAGCAGCACAATCCATGACCGCCGATAGTTGGGGTCTGCCAATACCAGTTTGAGTGCGTGTCCGACAAACGGCAGAACTACCTATGCCAACTTTTACAATATCCGCACCATTTTTGATCAGCTCTGTGGTTTTTTCAGGGGTTACAATATTACCAGCCATAATAACTGCTTTGGGGAACAAAGTACGCAATCTGTTTAAATGTTGAACAAAACCTCTAATATATCCATTCGGGGCGTCTAGACAAATATTGTTGCATAGGCGTGTTTCCATCACTTGTTTCAACTTGTCAAAATCATCTTTTCTTAAGCCAGTACCAATAAAAATATAATCATTTGTACCAAAATTTTTTTTATTTTGATTCAAAAACTGAATCAGTTCTTCGGCTGTGTAATGCTTATGCAATGCGCAAAACATTTGATGTTTTTGTAATTCCCGCGCCATTTCAAATGTCCCCGTTGTCGCCATATTCGCAGCAATAGCAGGATTCCCTTCAATAACTTTATCCGTCCATTTGAATTTATATGTTTTGGTAATAATGGCATCTCGTCTTGATTCAACATTTGAATCTTTGGGCTTAATCATTACATCATCAAAATCTAATTGTTCATTCATACTAATTCCTTTTTACAACTCATGAAAAAAATAGAGTGACATTTTACAACATCCAGCGTCTTTTGTCAATAATTATTATCGTCCACACATAAAGCGCCGTTTGATTATATAAAAACATAAGTACTAATATGTAAAACACACCAAACTTAAGGCTATTTTTCTGCTTGATTTTTCATAAATTTTTATATAGCATAATTTCAGTTGACAGATAACTGGAAAAGATGATGAAATCACTGCAAAAAAAATATATCCTTTTTTTCTTACTAAGCACCCTTATTTGGAGCATTGTTCCGATATTGCGTCACAGTTTACCTTTAGACACCCAAGAAGCAATTGTCTGGGGCAAGTACTGTCTATGGGGCACCACAAAACATCCCCCTTTATCTGGGTGGATTGCTTGGGGATTTTACAACCTAATCGGAAAAACAGATTTCCTTTTTTATATACTTAGCCATTTATGTGTACTTGTTGGGCTTTTGGGAATATATAAGCTCGCGAAATGCTTCCTCCCTCCTCTATCCGCTTTGATGGCAACCGCATTTCAATTGGGAATTATTTTTTACACTTATGCAGCCGTTGAATTTAATGTCAATGTTGTCTCATTAGCACTGTGGCCATGGACAGCATACTTCTTTTGGAAAGCCTATCAAAAAAACAAACTGAAAAACTGGCTATTACTTGGCGTATTTATGGCACTCAACATTTTAAATAAATATGTGGGATCTGTCTTGGGAATTACTTTATTTATCTTTGTTTTAGCAACCCCCAAAGGACGTGCTTTATTTAAAAACCCAAAAACGTATTTAGCCGCTATCATATGTATTCTGTTATTACTCCCCCACCTGATGTGGTTATATGATAATAATTTTGAAATGTTAAATTACATTAACTCACGCAACAATGTTGGAAAAATCAAATCAATTGTCAGGCATATTATTTATCCTGCTAAATTTCTATTGGCACAAATTTTATTTGCACTACCTTCTATTTTGACATTTATATTGTTTGCACGAAAGTCAAACAAAACACATCTTTTAAAAAATAAAGACAGAAATCTATTTTTATTATGTCTCGGAATTATCCCAACCGCTTTTTGGTTAATTTCGGCATTCATTTCGGGAAATGCCCTCAAAGACATGTGGAATTTTCCAAGCTTATTCGCATGGGGTATCATAGCCTTCTATTTTTTTCCACACTCATGGACCTCAACCACCTGTCAAAAATACGGGAAAATTATGTTGGGATGGAGTTTAATTTTTGCTGGCGTGTATGTTGCTCAATGTTTAATAAGTCCAAGTGAAAGGTTCCACTCTAATTGCAAACAAATAGTATCGGACTTACAAGAAAAATGGGAAACCTCAATGCCTTATGTTCCTTTAGAATACGTTGGCGGCAACATATGGTTTTCAAATATGATGGCGTTGTACGGTTCTGCCAAGCCAATAATTTGGATGAAAACAGAATCTAATCCTTGGTTCTCCGCCTCTGATTTTCATCAAAAGCGCGCGCTTGTGGTGGCCGAAACAGTGCCTGAATATCAAAAATTCCAAGAATTATACAAAGGCAAAATAACCGAACCAAACATCATTGAAATGACTTACACAAGCCCTATCGGAAAACAACGGACAAGAAAACTGATTTGGGGCATTTATTCAGGAGGTGCAAAATGAAAAACAAACTTATTAGTATTGTTATTTCAGCTTACAATGAAGAACAAAATATTGCTAAACTTTACCAAGAAATTACCAAAGCAACATCAACATTGGCAAATGTTCAATTTGAATTTTTATTTGTAGACGATGGCTCCACCGATAAAACAAAGGAAAATATTTTACATCTTCAAAAAAAAGATAAGCGTGTCAAGATTGTCCAATTAAAGCGCAACTTTGGACATGAAATTGCCATGACGGCCGGCATGGATTACGCCAAAGGGGATGCCGTCATTTTCATGGATGCTGATTTACAACACCCACCACAATACATTCCAGAAATGGTCAAATTGTGGTTAAGTGGAAAAGCAATTGTTTTGACAAAACGCATTGAGAACAAAGACACTTCTCGTTTTTATAAGTTTTGCGCTAAAACATTTTATTATGTTTTAAACAAAGTTTCTTCTACAAAAATAATGGAAAGCGCTCCCGATTTTCGCTTGCTCGACAGGAAGTATGTTGATTTTCTTAAAGGATTTAATGAACAAGATCGTCTTTTTCGTGGGCTCTTAAGCTGGATCATGCCAAACGATAATGTGGCTTTAATCGAATTTACTGCCCCCCCACGTTTTGCAGGAAAATCAAAATACACCTTTTTAAAATCCTCTCAATTAGCAATCAACAGCATATTACAATTTTCGGTCTTGCCTTTGCGATTAGCGACTTATTTAGGGCTCATCACTGCCTTTTTGGCTGTTCTTTTGGGAATTTATGTTTTTGCAGAACATTTCTTTTTAAACAAGCCAACGCCCGGATATGCCACCATTATGGTAACGGTTATTTTCTTGGGCGCTGTCCAGTTAATATGCCTTGGAATCTTGGGCGAATATATTGGCAAGATTCATATGGAAGTAAAGAAACGTCCTTTATATATGGCCGACTTTGTGGAGCGAAAAGATGACTAAAATCATATTCAATGCAGATGATTTTGGTATCAGTCCTGGTGTCAATCAAGCCATATTTAAAGCACACACTAAGGGTGTTTTGAACAGTGCAAGCTTAATGATTAACCAACAATTTGTAGGTGAAGCCGTTACTCTGGCCAAACAAATGCCCAATTTAACCATGGGATTGCATATCAATTTAACCAATGGCACCACAGCCATGGATCCTTGTACCATACCTTTGCTTGTTGGAAAAGATGGAAAATTTAAAAATGGTTTCGTAAAACTTTTCCTTTCGTCTTTTTTACATCCAAAAAAATTGCGGCAACAATCTTATCTTGAAATAAAAGCCCAAATTGAAAAATATCTAAAAACAGGGCTAACTTTAGACCACTTGGACAGCCACCGTCATGTACACATGATTCCCGCAATATTCAAAGCCGTAAAACAGTTGCAATCAGAATACCATGTCCCACGCATTCGTGTCATGAACGAAAATTTATTCAATACAATTCGTCAAAACAAAGGGCTCTCTTATCTATTTGATGGAGGCATCATTAAATATTTTTTATTGCGTTTTCTATCTCTTTGGAACCATCACAACGAACAAACCTATTTTTATACCATACTATACACTTGCAAACTTTCGACGGCACAGTTTCAACATATAAAAATTCCAGACAAATACCATGCTGTTGAAATTATGATTCATCCTGGAATGCCCGAGCTGGATTCGGGAAAGGATTATGTTTGGGATAACAATATTTTATCACCATATCGCACACAAGAATTAGAACTTTTATTGGATAAAAACATACTAAAGGGGATTCAATGAAACAGCTTTATTTTTGGGCAGAAAAGATATGGTTTTGCTTGCCACAAAAACTCAGATTTTTGTTGACGGGTGGTTTCAATACAGTCTTTGCTTATCTTGTCTTAAATCTTTTAGATTATTTATTCACCCTTCTGTTCCAAACAGTGATGCCCAAAGTCGTCATCGTTAACTTGTCTTTACTCATCCAATATATTCTAACTATTAATGTATCTTTTTTAACCATGCGCTACTATGTCTTTCAAAGCCAGGGCAACTGGGTACAGGAGTGGTTAAAAGCATGGAGTGTATATATTTTCTTGTACCTCATTAACGCTCCAATTTTAACATTTATGATTGCTGTATTGGGATGGTCCACATGGTTAGCACAAGGCGTCTATTTAATCTTTTCAACAATTATTACATTCTTATTGCATAAATATTATTCTTTCCGCAAACATCCTTCCTCATCTCAAAATCAGAGTCCAGACAATGACAAAAACAAGTTAAAACACCTTACCATTGACACCGAATGACATAGTTGATACCGCGCAAATCAATAAGCCAAACATTTCGCAAAAGTTGGCAGTGGAAAATTGTTTGCAAAAAAATCTTTTTTATTATAGAATATGCACGAAATGGAAAGAATTTTAATATGAAGGAATTATACGGAAAATTAAAGGAATACAAATCATTTAATGAAGAAGAAGCTCAAAATGTAAAATCTTTTTTACAATTCTTGGATGCTTTTGGTGATAATGTTTGGACACGCGATAATATGGTCGGACATATTTCTTCTTCTGCCTGGGTAGTCAATCCCGAAAAAACAAAAGTCTTAATGGCTTATCACAGGATTTATGACAGCTTTGCTTGGTTAGGCGGGCATGCTGACGGAGATAAGGATTTGCTTCATGTTGCCTTAAAAGAAACAATGGAAGAAAGCGGCATCACAAACGTCAAACCTATTTTGAACGATTTTATCGACGTCGTTGGAATGTTTGTTAAACCTCATATTAAACGTGGCATACATATTCCTTCACACATTCATTATAATGTGACTTACTTATTGGAAGCTCCAGAAAATCAAGATTTATATATTGCCGAAGCTGAAAATTCTGCCGTCAAATGGATTAATTTACAAGATGTTATGAATTCTGTTACAGAAGAACACATGAAGCCAGTCTATCATCGACTGATTGAAAAAACAATTCGTCTGCGATAAATTCTAATTCAGGACGTTAACATCTTAAATTAACTTTTTCCCAAAAAATTCCTTATAAGACACCTTTAGTCGCAAATCAATATAATTTTAAACAGCCTAAATCCATATAATTAAACGATTGTATCCCCCCGAAAGAGTATATTCTTTTTTGGGGATGTCTTTTAATGCTCGATCAAATTCATAGGTGGTAATTTGATAGTGTCTTCCTGTATCACGTAATATAATTTGTGTTCCTTCTTTTTTCTGTGTAATGGTGCATTCCAAAGCAATTTTTTTAGAATTTTTATTATGGTTTTTAATTGTTTTTAAAATGAACACAAATTTCTGGTTAGAACCCTTATCTAAATAGGATTTAAGCTTTTCTGATAATTCATAAATTTCAGGATCATTCAACTGAATATTAAATAAATGCTGATGTGCCAAAACTTTTTTATCTAACAAAAAGGGGAAAGTATTTTGTGGATATTTTTTTAAGCATCCTATATAAATACTTATTACCCCCAGAATGCCAGATAATAAAAATCCCCACCAAATGCCATTGATACCAAATATTATGCCCAATAAAATAGGCGAGATAACAGGTAAGATCAATTGCGTTATTGTTAAAAGAACCAAGGCAAAGGAAAACCTCAACAAATAAACATAATAGGTGGTTAATACAGATGAAAGCGTGAAGAATAATCCTGCCAAGGAAACAATCCTTAAAGCTGTCGCTGTTGGTTGAATTAAATCCGTTTTCAAATTAAACCAGGTCGGGATTTGTTCAGCAAAAATCATAACACCCATGATAATAAATAATTGTTCAATAAAGGCCCCCTTGATCACTAAATACATAAAAGAACGTAACCCTTGATGATTCCTTTCCCCGTTATATGTACAAACCAAAGGCATAGTGACTTCATCAAAGGCGTCGTTGCAGCTGAAAATAAAAGCCCAAAAATTAAAAACAATTGCCAATATAATTAAAGCATCGTTACCAAAAAAATTCAAAGCAAATAAATTCAAAGCAAACAATAATAATCCACCATATAAACTTTCAACAGCATCCCCCAACCCCAACTTAAAAACAGTCAAAATTGATTTTAAATTCAAATAAGGTTTCCAATGCAATGTATGCCGTTTTGTTTTAAAATGAAACAGATAAACTAAATCCCCTAAACAAGTTGCAATAACGGCACCTAAACTGAGCCCAGCCGTTCCCATATATTTGCACAAAATAAAAGACAATAAAATACTGACAAAAATATGGGAAAAGGAAGCCATCAAACATATTTTTTCATTCCCTCTATTCATCACAAATTCATATAAAAATGACGCAAACATTAACGGAACAGGTAAAAAAGCCAAATAGCTATAATAATCACTCGCATATTTAAGGATATTAGGTGTTCCATCAAATAAGGATAAGAAAAAAGATTTTCCAACCATAAATATCAATGTGGTTAAAAATCCCATTATTAAAATCAATAGGATGCTTTGGGACATTAACTGAGAGGCTTTATCAATAGATATCTTTTTATTTTCCGTATCCCCTAGAGCGGTTGAAATTAAAATATTAGAACCAACAGCCATCATAAAGGACAGACAGAGCATTATTGTAAAAAGAGGCGTAATTAAAGTAATCCCTGCTATCGCCTCTTGTCCAATTAACTGACCGCCAATTATTGTATCGGCAACATAACGAATGTACTCTACAATTAAACCCATTCCAGCAATGGTAAATAGTGATAGGAAACGTTTACTAGAAAATGTTTTGGCCAGCTCCATCTATGGAATACACTCCGTCACATCAATAAACCAAGAATTAAATTCATCCTTTAAATTTGGATATTTTTTCAAAATGATTTCAAACTCATTTTTGTTATCCAAGAATAAGTTAAACATATTCTTATTGATATCGCAGTATTCTAAAACATGTTCTTTTGTGAAATCAACATGCATCCTTCCGCATCTTCCCATACAAAGACGACGATATTCACAATTTCTGCACCATTCAAAATTAATTGGCTGAGCGACATTAAATTTAATGCCTTTATCTAACGAACCAATACAGTGTTGACCTCCTGGAACACTATCACAACAGGCAAAGCAGGATCCTTGCGTTTGAATATAAACTTGATGGCCATCATATCCACAACAAAAATGTTCATCATCACGATCTGGATAAAACATAAATTTCAGTACAGACATAAACGGAATCCACGGCAACATGTGGCCTTTCTTTAATTCATTGAACCATTCTTTAAACAAAATTTCAGTTTCATATTTCATAGAGGCCATATATTTTTCTGGTTCGGAAAATTGAGCACAGTTTTCCAATTGCCAATACAAATTATCACAAAAATCTCCAAACAGTTTGACGACGCAGTATAAACTTGTCTTTGATGACAACGTTAATCGTCCGGCAATTTTACAATCAGAATTTTCGCGAACGCGTTCAATCCCTTTCATAATTGTTTCAAAATATGAATCCTTTAAATGATAAGCCGGCATCCGTTCATAATTAATAGATAAAGTAATCATACGTAATGATTTTAAAACATCCAATGGAATTTCATGTAACAAAAGACCATTAGTATGCAGCACAAAGGATACATCATATTCTTTTAATTCAGATTTGAGGTAGGAAATATATTCAGCAATCTTCTTATACTCCAAAGAAGGTTCGCCTCCAAAAAAGAAAATGGTTACATTTTTATCTGGTTGATGACTCTGTGTTTCACGAATAAAGGAAACTAATTTTTCTTTTGGATATAAAATACCCATCGGTATCTTATGCTTTTGGCAATCAAACAACTCGGAACAATATGAACACATCATATTGCAATTATTGGTCATGTAAATATAGTATTCCATTTTACTTTCTCCTTTTTTGGGCTATTAAATCTGATAATTCTTGGATCGTGTGAATACCGGCTATTTCTGGGATGGGCAGAGAAATACCATATGCATCTTCAATTTCAATTATCATAGATGTAATTTGAAGTGAATCCAATCCCAAATCTAATTGAAAATCACTTTCTGGTTTTAATTTTGTTTGAGGAGTATACACTTGAATAATTTTAATTAATTTTTCGTCCATTCTATTCCTTTCATTGAATCTGCTAAAATCCGATTCAAAATTGTTTTAAATTCATCTAAAAATGCTTTGGCTTGACTATCATTCAAAGCAGAGGGACGATAATCCGCAATCAGTAAAAAGTCATCTTCTTTCAATACATTACACACCGTAAATTCCATGCTGACTTCAGGGGCAAAATTTGGAATCCATTCCGCCTGTATGTGATTGTCCCTACCAGGAACAAAGGGTTGAAATGAAAATTCAACATCGCGGATAGCTGTAATTTCAGGATTGATGGAATTAGCCAGCGATAAAACCTTGTCATGCAGGCATAAGCCATGATAATAAGCCATCTGATTTGCCAAATTGACTTTTTTCAAAGAGCTGTCAAAAGTATCATTTTTATCAAAAGAAACCATTGTCATGCGTTCAGCCGAAAAAAGGCCCAACATTGTCATTTGTTCTTTTGTTTTACGATTCAATAGATTTTGACCAATTGAAATGATATTAATCGTGGGATTTTTCTTTTGTAAATAAAGTGCCAAAATTGTTTCAAACAAACAAGCGGGGGAAATTCGTTTTACCTTGCAAAAAGATAAAATTTCGTGGGCGTTTTCTTTGGATAAATGTTCTTCAAGCCTTTTACCCGTGGTTGGACCATCAGATACACTTGGATTTAACCTTGCCAAACCATTCCAATTTTTAAATTGCTCTTTCCAATATTGACAATCCTGTTCGTATCTGGGCGAATGCAATGATTTTTCTTCTTCTATCAATGTTTTAACAAAGGCTTGCGAATTATCGGGCAAAGAGATTCCCTTAAGAGCATCTAATAACTTTTCAAAAATCAACCGAACACTAAATCCATCCATTATCAAGTGGTGTGAGGCCAAGAATATTCCTTGATTTGTTTTCCCTATAAAATAGGATAAAGCAAATAAAGGAGCTTTAATAAAAGGAATTGGTTGGGCCGCCTTTTCCTTAAAATAATCATAAAGCCCCTGTTTATTCCGATCGGATAAATTCCAAACTGTCAATTTTTCGTAATGATAAGGCTCTTCATATAACTTTGGAGTTTCATCTTGAATAATCAAACGCATTCTGAGACCTTGTTCTTTTTGAACAATCTCATTCCATGCAGCTTCAATCTGTGTAATTGTATATTTTTTGGGTAACCATGCAACGGCACACAAAGTATTCACATTATCGGCTGTTGCTTCTTCATCAGAATCAAAACCCACTAATTCCATCTGTGCCATTGATAGGTCATAATATTTTGTCAAGCTCCACTTCTCCTGATTACCTCAACATATTTAGTTATGTTATCATATTACGAAATAATTGTCAAGATAATCAAAATTGATAATATAACG
>JAZRDB010000015.1:0-44000 GCA_045660045.1 Alphaproteobacteria bacterium
AGTTGGCAATAAAGTGATGGTCAATTCTAAACATGGCCCTAGAACAATTACTTTTAATAAAGGTTTCCCTGCTTGTGATTGTGACTTTTTTAAACAACGTGCAACTTGCAGTCACATAATTGCCAATACCTTAAGAAGCAGATAAAGGAAACAAAAGGTATACTTTTTAACTACACCACAACATTCTCCACAGCATTAGAGAGCATTGTCTCATTATAGTTGAAATACCTTTGGGTTGTGGCAATGTTGCGATGGTTTGCGAGTTTTTGAACCAAACCAATTTAATTTGATTTTTAAAGACAGTTGTAAAAAGAAGGCAGACAATCCTTTTGGATGGGAGGGACAGCAATCCACTGAACTCTCATGTCCATCTGCTTGTTCAAGACAAATGGATATTTAGGACGGCAACTTTTTTCCAGAGGAACGATTTAACCTGTTGACAAAGGCTGTAAAAAATAGTATACTTGGTTGTCCAATGGAAGGTGACAGAGGAAGGAAAATGCAAGTCAAAATAAGCAAAATTCGGCCTTATTTTTCAGGTACTTATTTTGAAAATTGCTTCGAATCCGTAATCGCCCACCATTTTAAAAAGGGATCCGTTGCCGCAGTAGCGTAGTGGTAGCGCACGTCCTTGGTAAGGACGGGGTCGTGAGTCCGATTCTCACCTGCGGCACCAGGTATTATAGCCCTCTTCTAAATGAGGGCTTTTTCTTTTGTTTGCAAGCATCATGGCGAGTCCGATAGTCCGATTGTAAAAAATCGCTAAATTTCCTCAATTATCGGACTCTTAAAGTAAAATGTCGTATTAGAAAGAAGAATAAGCACATACATTATTATCACATTTAACTTTAGCCATTGAATCTTTTTGTAGTTCATTGATAACATCTTGTACTTTGACTGTAAAATCTTTTTCAGCCCTAGATCTTGCAGGACAATCTTTTCCAAAAACAAAAATAGCAGACATGTTTTCTTTTGGTGTAATTTTTACATTACATGGCAAAATCTTATTCGGAGCAGGCGCCTTCGTTTCATAAGCTAAAATAGTCTCTAATACAACCTGTAATATCTCGTTTGCATAGGCTTTTGCTTGAAATTTATCTCCTACCTCTTGGTAGTTTTTAGATTGAGAAACAACTTGAGCCACTTCTTGTAACTCGCGTTCTCTTGAAGCTTTTCTCATCTTCTCTTTTTGTGCAATATATACCGGATCTTTTTCCGCATATGCCAACGCCTGTTCCAATACATAGTGAGTATACGGTTCAAAACAAGAGTTTCCTTCCATATAACGGATATCTGCAGGTTCTTTTTCCAAACAATCCATAATTACTTTTCTTTTATAATTTTGATCAAGGTGACTGGTTATATTTTTTAATGCTATTTCTTTAGCTTCTTTGTTACTTCGATACATTCCACCAAGATAATCCATATCGTATAGTAGTGTTTTAGCCAATTTTTGGATTGTATCATTATAACGAGCCTCTGAGACAATACCTGCACAAACTGATGAGCTTATTCCAAGCAATAGAGCAAATAAGATTCCCTTTTTCATATTACCTCCTTTTTCTTTTAAGGATAGCAGAATTCTTTATTGATTACAAGACTATTTTTCAATTCTTCTTTCAATTCTGGTGTGATTTTAGTCCGATGATCGCAAAGCAGCGCGCACCATGTATTAAAGCCCTCGATAAAATGAGGGCTTTTTACTTTGTTTGCAAGCATTTCGCCGAGTCCGGTGGCAAGAAACACATTTGTGTTTTGCAGACACGACGCCGAAGGTGGTCCCGAACACAGTGAGGGATAAATTGTGCGCCAGCCAATTTACATACTGGCAAGTCCAAAAAACACTAAAAATCACTAATTATCGGACTATTTTCTGATTTAATGTTGTGTTTTTTTAGCATTTAATACCACTTGTTGAGCAACTGAAAGGGTTGTTTTTGCACCATCTCTTTGCGTCAAATTTTCGCCATCTTCTTCATATTTTGAAGGCCTTTCTTGTAAATTTTCTCTCTTAGTTGGTAGATCACGCAAAAAATCACCATGCTCACCACATGAATATCGCCAATTTTCCCCCTTTTTAAAAAGGGATTTTGTTTGCAAATGGCAAAGGTCTTTTTTGCCAATACATTCAGAGATATGTGGTAGTATAGATTTCCCGCCATTATAAATATATGGATTGACAGGATCAAAAATATATTCTTTTCCATTATTTGAAAAAGCTATAAAACTATGGGCCTCAAAATCATCAAATTCATCATTTACAACTAATTCTCCACCCACATATCGTGTTGGAATATTTTGTTTTTGAAAATAAGCCTGTGCTAAAACTGCATACTCTGTGCATGCACATTTTTTCTGTGATATGGCTTCTGATAATTTTTTTTGCTCGGCTGATATATAAAAATCTGCGTGTCCCTTACTATCTAAGACATCTGGATATTGTTGCCTCATCACACTATTAAAAGACATCATATGGCAGAATAAAGAAAAATCCAAATCTATTTTCATTTTTGAATACCACTCTTTAAGCTCTAGATTTTTTGCTAATCTTTCTGCATTTTTTCCAATTTTCTCAAACAATTCGGAAAATTGTTCATAATCTGCAATCATATAGGTACGAAAACCGACAGGAAATTTTTCTCCACTTTCAATTTTATCTGAAATACATTCTGAGTGCGACAATTCTTTATACATTTCAATATCTTTCATCCCACGAAACGTACTTATACTAACATAAAGCAGAAAGTTAAGTCAACATATTTTGTAACTTCTCTTTCAAATTTTCTGTTATTTGAGTCCAATAATGCCACGTCCAAAAAACACAAAAAAGCTTATTTTGTCGGACTTTCACATTCAATTTCTTTTCAAAATAATTACTTATACATAGTCCGGTTCTAAATTATTGTATCAAATTTAACTTTTATTAGAATCTATTTTTCAATCAACTTATTGGCAATTGCTCCAGATAATTTGCCTAAAAGTTGGCTGTATCCAAGGGCTAAATCATCATAACTGTTTCCAATTTGAACAGTATCGGTAAATTTTTGACGAGCCAACAATTGACCTGTCTTGTTTTTAATAGTATAAAATGCATCTAAAATTGCTTTTTCCCCAAAAATTGCATTCATTTTAATCACTTCCACCGAGACAACACGATCAAATTGTTCCAACCCATACTGATTCATTTTGATTTGAGCAGAAGGCAAAAGTATGTTTAAGTTTTCCACCACAGCACGTGTGACCAAAACAGAAGGATTTTCCACCCAACGATTATATTCAGAAATCACTATTTCGGGCGAACCACTATTTTGGGTCACAATTTGCGGACGATCCATATATTTTGGCAATTGAACACGCATCACCCCCACAAAAGATTTGTATGAATCAGAAATGCTTGTGGCTTGCTGAGTTAGCGTGTAAAACTTGGATGTCTGGCTAGTTCCAAACACACAAGCTGTTAGGAAAAAGCAGAGTGTGAGTAGTTTTAATAAACGCATTTTATTCTCCTTTCTTGCCTTTGATCAATGCTTCTGGATGGCGTTCCAAATAATCCGTTAAGTTCTGCAAGGACTTCGCTGCATCGGATATATCTTGCAATGTTTTATTTAGGTTTGAAATAGTTGTTTCACTACTACCTGCAACTTTTGCCAGCGTCTTGTCCATATTTTGAGCACTTTTAGTCAAAGCTGGCAATAAAATAGGCAACTCTTTCCCCAATAATTCTGTGATGCGGTTAAATTGTGTAACAGCTGCCTGTAATTCCAATGTATCCAATCCTTTAGAAAGTTCTCCTGATTTGGATAAAACTGTTGGAATCTGCAAGTAATTTTCTTCATCTTGGCCCTGAACTTCTTCGACTTCAGTATCTGGCAACATGACCAGCTCAATTCCTAATTGCCCTGTTAACAAACTCTGGGTTGCTAATCTTGCACGCAATCCTCGCCTAATTAAAGCATCTAACAAATCATCATCCTTTTGCCATATTTTTTCCCACATAGAAGCTTCTTCTGCATCTTCGAAGGGATCCATCCGAATATAAACAGGTGTTTGAAATTGTAAATCTTTTGGATCTGCCACCAAGCGGATACGGATAACTTTACCCACCTCTACTCCTTGAAATACAACGGGGGAACCTTCTGATAACCCTTGAACAGATTCGTGAAAATACATAACATAAACACCCTCGGCATCTGTGCTTATCTTTTGCAATATGGATTGGGCAATCAACCCCAAAAACAGGGTAAAGCCGATTACTAAAAACAATCCTATTGCTTTTTTATTTGGTTCTTTTTTCATGAGATACTCCTCTGGTTAAAAATTCATAAACTTGTTTATTAGGTGGATTTTTAAGCAATTCACTTGGATTCCCTTGTGCAGAAATTGTTTGAATTGTTTTATCTAAAAAGATACTATTCTTCCCGATAGCAAAAAGCGAAGGTAGTTCATGTGTCACAACAATAATGGTTGTTCCCAAACTTTTGTTAATTTCTAAAATTAAATCATCCAGATTCTTGGAACTGATGGGATCCAAACCAGCAGATGGTTCGTCAAAATAAACAATTTCTGGATCCAGTGCTAAAGCACGAGCAAGCCCCGCACGCTTGCGCATGCCACCACTGATTTCTGAGGGGTAGTAATTTTCAAATCCGGCCAATCCGACCAAGGCTAGTTTAAAGGCCACAATATCCCGAATTTTGTTTTGACTATATTGGGTATATTGTTGCAATGGTAAAGCTACATTTTCCCCCAGTGTCATAGAACTAAATAAAGCGCCACTTTGATATAAAATACCCATATGTTTCATTATTTCTAGCTTTTGCAAAGCGGTTGCTTGGCCCATTTCAATATCTTGAATATAAATCTTTCCACTTTGCGGTGGAATCAATCCAGTTAAAGTGCGCAGCAAAGTGCTTTTGCCACAGCCAGATCCTCCCATAATGATAAAAATATCCCCTTTTTGAACATCAAAGCTTAAATTTTTCATGATGGCATTATCACCATAACCGATACTTAAATCTTCCACATGAATGATTGAATTTTGTTTCATCAGATACCCACCATTTCACAGGCCAAAGTAATCAGTCCTGTCATGACAATCATCCAAACAATGCCATAGACAACCGCATTTGTTGTTGCTGTACCAACACTATCCGCATTTCGTCCGCAATTGACACCAAAATAACATCCGCAAAAGGCAATCACTAATCCGAATACCATTCCATGGAAAACACCTACTAAAAAATTCGTCATATTAAATGAATTGATGGTATATTTGATGTATTCTGCCAAAGGGATATCCCAAAACAGAACGCAAACAAAGCATCCGCCCAAAATACCCATAATATCGGAAAGTAAAATCAAGATTGGCATGGAAAGCAAAAGGGCATTCATTCTGGGCAACACCAAAAAATCTGTTTTTGAAATGCCCATTGTTTGTAAGGCATCCAATTCTTCGTTAACTTGCATGGTTCCTATGGTAGCTGCGTAGGAAGCTCCGGTTCTGCCTGCAATAATAATCCCTGTCATAATGGCTCCCATGATTCGGGTCATGCCAATTGTTACCAAACTGGCTACATAAATTTGTGCACCAAATGTTTTTAATTGTAATGCGCCTACAAAAGCCAATATTAACCCGACCATAAAGCTGATCAGAGATACAATTAGCATTGCTTTTGGCCCACAATCGGATAAAACTATCCAAAAATCTTTACTGCGGTATACAGCCTTACCCATCAATTGATGTTTCCATGAAAGCAAACATTGATGAATGAAAACACAACCTTTTTTTACGGATCTGCAAAAAATGATTCCTTTTTCCCCAACACGTTCCAAAAATTCCAAACGTTTGTGTTTGTTTGTATGTGGCGTGTTTCCGGATTGAAATGCTAATTTTAACAACCGTTCCATTCCTTCTGGTAAAGATTCAAAAGTAATATCTTCTTTTGGGGTATTCTTTAAAATTGCATATAACTCAGCAACAAAATCTGTACTCCATGAATCAACGTACTGGCTCAACAAATGAATTTTTTTGCTTTTTAAATCATGTATAGACAGGTCAGTATGTTTTATATCATCTAAAACACCCGACATAGATATGGTAACTTTATCGCCGTTTGTTGTTATATCTATCATATAGTTGGTAAAATATCTTTGTTTACTACAAAAGTCAAGGTAATTATACAAATGTATAAAATTTATGGTTCATATTCCAAAGCGCACCCCCAAAAAAATGATTACTGAGATCAAGTTTTTTAAAATCTTGCGTTTTTTTGAAACTTGTGCTATGCTATTATTATCAAGGAGTTGTCATGAGCGAAGATAAAGTTTTACATTGTTCTTTTTGCGGCAAAAGCCAAAATGAAGTCAAGAAGTTAATTGCAGGCAAATCTGTTCGCACAGAAGATGGTAAATTGGAAACAATTTTCATCTGTGATGAATGTATTGGTCTGTGTCAAGATATCATTGAAGAGGAAAAGAAAGTTCAACAAGAACAACAAATGGAGCTTCCGGGAACCAGCAACGAGCAAAAATTAAAAACACCCAAAGAATTAAATGATTTTTTAGATGCCTATGTGATTGGGCAAGAAAAGGCCAAAAAAGTGCTGTCAGTTGCAGTTTATAATCACTACAAACGTCTGAACAGTTTAGCCCAAGAAAATGAAGTAGAATTGGAAAAATCCAACATTTTATTGGTTGGCCCAACGGGTTGTGGTAAAACCTTGCTTGCAAAAACATTGGCCAAGACATTAGATGTGCCATTTGCCATTGCCGATGCAACAACATTAACCGAAGCCGGTTACGTCGGTGAAGATGTGGAAAACGTTGTCTTAAAGTTATTACAAGCAGCCAACTATGACGTCGCAAAAGCTGAACGTGGCATCATCTACATTGACGAAATTGATAAAATTTCTCGCAAAGCCGATGGGCCGTCTATCACACGTGATGTATCTGGTGAAGGTGTGCAACAAGCCCTTCTAAAAATGATGGAAGGCACTATTGCCAGCTTACCGCCTCAAGGCGGCCGCAAACACCCCAACCAAGAATATATCAAAGTTAACACTCAAAATATTTTGTTCATTTGTGGCGGCGCCTTTGATGGATTAGAAAAAGTGATTGCGAAACGTGATGCAGAATATTCGGTTGGCTTTGGGGCAAACGTTAAAACAAAAGATCAAAAAAGCGTCGGTGCGATGTTGGACAAATTGGAACCAGACGATTTATTAAAGTATGGCTTAATCCCAGAATTTATCGGCCGTTTACCCGTTCATGTCACTTTGCAAGACCTGGATGAAAAGGCTCTTGTTCGTATCTTAAAAGAACCCAAAAATGCTCTTGTGAAACAATATCAAACCTTATTTAAAATGGAAGGGGTTGATTTGGATATCACAGATACAGCTTGTACTGCTATTGCCAAACAAGCATTAAAACGAAAAACAGGTGCCCGAGGATTACGGGCCATTATGGAAGGATTGTTATTGGATTTGATGTATCGTCTGCCCGATATGCAAGATTTACAAAAAGTTGTTATTGATGAAAATGTTGTAGAAGGAAAGGCCGAACCAAAACTTGTCTATGGAAAAGAAGCTGCATCCGCATAAGGAGAAATGATGTCTTTAAACCTGCCACAAGCCAAGAACAAAGCGCAAGCAAAACAACTTATAACTTCTGTACCTTTAACCAACGCACAAATGCGCCTTGTGAATCTGCTCAACGACTTTGCAATTCATCAAGCGGAATATGACCCAGAAGTGCGTCAATTCCCTGCCAAAATGATGTATAAAGTCAATGACGAGCTAAAATTGGCCTTTGTTGCATTATTGACTACCTGCTCTTTATTAGATCCCAAACGACATGGCAATGAAGCCCAAAAATTCTTTGAAGATCAAATTAAAATTGTTCAAGATTCGGACGGACACAAAGTAATTGATTTTGGCCTAATTCGACCAGAACTTGTCCAAGAATCTTTTATTCCAGAGGTCATTGATGATTGGATTTTATATCGCGATATTAACGGCGACGGGATTCATGCATTGATGGACAGGAAGACTTATATGCAAGGCCTTACAACCTATGCCCGCGGCGGTCATCCTGTCTATGAATTCGCCCGCTTTTATCGCCGTTTTATGGAAGATAAATTGGCCAAGAAAATCCAAGAGCAACAAAAAGTTAAAGAAATTGCTCTTAAATCTTTAACAGATCAAGTGATTCAACAACAATTAGAATTGGGGAATTCCCCTCAGCAATTACTGGAGCAAATCATTTCCGACAACACGGAACAATTATTTGAAGATAAAAAAAATCAGCCATTACGGCTGACCAAAAAATGATTATTTTCCACTCAGTAATCCCGAAAAGCAGAGCACAACACATAAAGCTGTAATCCATTCGTTTAAATCCATCATGTGGCAATTCCTTTTTAAAAAGTATGCAATCATTATATCTAATCTAAAATAAATTGTCAAGCACTTGACTTTTCCTTCCATTACATACATATTTATATTCATCAAATGAAAGGCACGAATATGACCGAAAAACCAGTAGATGGCATTTACCCTGTATTAGCGCTACGCGACATTGTTATTTTTCCAAATGTTGTTGTTCCGCTGTTCGTCGGACGTGATAAATCCATTGCCGCATTAGAAAACGCTATGGCAGAAAAAAAACAGATCCTGTTGATTTCCCAATTGGATGCTCAAATGGATACGCCCTACACTGGTGACCTGTATCGTATTGGTACTTTGGCAAATGTATTGCAATTATTAAAACTACCAGACGGCACCATTAAAATTTTGATTGAAGGTGTTGCTCGTGCCCGAGTGATGGATTGGACGCAAAGCGATCCATTCTTTGAAGCGCACGCCGCTTCAATACCGGAAAAAGAAGACGACGCCACCAAAGTTGATGCTTTAATGCGCTCGGTTATGGAACAATTTGAAAAATATGTTCAATTGTCCGGTTCTGTTTCCCCAGAGATTATTACCGCCGTTTCTAATGTCAAAGATCCAACAAAATTTGCCGACATTGTCGCCACACACATGGCCGTTAAAGTTGAAGAAAAACAAAAGATTTTGGAAATGGCTTCGTTGACTGAACGTCTATCTGCTCTGTTTGCCATTATGGAAAAAGAAATCGAAGTCCTAAACGTGGAACGTAACATTCGCAAACGAGTTAAAAAACAGATGGAAAAATCCCAACGAGAATATTACTTGAACGAGCAAATGAAAGCCATTCAAAAAGAGTTGGGAGATTCCGCCGATGATGCCAGCGAATTGGGTGAATTAGAAAAGAAAATCAAAGCTGCCAACATGTCCAAAGAGGCAACCGAAAAAGCCATGACCGAGCTAAAACGTTTACGTATTATGGGCGGCATGTCCGCCGAAGCGGGTGTTATTCGTAACTATATTGAATGGCTAATTGCCCTGCCCTGGACAGCACAAAAAGAGTTACAACTGGATTTGAAAAAAGCTGAACAAATCTTGGATGAAGATCACTATGGTCTTAAAAAAGTCAAAGAACGCATTTTGGAATTTTTGGCCGTTCAAAAACGCGTGGGACATGTCAAAGGTTCTATCTTATGTTTAATTGGTCCACCAGGAGTTGGTAAAACAAGCTTGGGACAATCTATTGCTCGTGCCACAGGTCGTACCTTTGTTCGCGCCAGTTTAGGCGGTATGCATGATGAAGCCGAAATTCGTGGTCACCGCCGCACCTATATTGGTTCTATGCCTGGCAAGATTATTCAAAGCATGAAGAAAGCTGGCAATATCAATCCATTATTTTTGTTGGATGAAATTGATAAAGTGGGCAACGATTATCGGGGGGATCCTGCATCCGCATTGTTGGAAGTGTTGGATCCAGAACAAAATAAAACCTTCTCGGATCATTACTTGGATGTGGATTATGATTTGTCCAATGTGATGTTCATCTGTACCGCAAACGATACGTCAACCATGCCATCTCCTCTGTTGGACCGCATGGAAATCATCCGTTTATCTGGTTATACAGAAGATGAAAAATTGGAAATTGCCAAACGTCATTTGATTCCAAGACAACTTGAACTGACGGGACTTAAAAAGACAGAATTGACCTTTGATGACCCGGCGATTTTAGAGTTGATTCGTTCCTACACAATGGAAGCCGGCGTGCGTCAATTAGAACGTGAAATTGCCAAGATTGCACGCAAAGTCGTGAAGGAAATCCAAACTAAATCCGTTGAAAATGTTGCAATTACACAAAAGAATGTCAAAAAATATGCCGGCGTGCCACGTCATTTCTTTGGCATTGCAGACAAAGAAGATCAAGTCGGCGTATCCAACGGTCTTTATTACAGCGAAGTCGGTGGCGGCATTATGCCTCATGAAGTGCTAACAATGGCGGGTACGGGAAAATTGACCTTCACAGGTAAATTGGGCGACGTGTTTAAAGAAACGGTGGAAGTTGCTCGTTCTTATGTCCGCGCCCACGCCAAAGACTTTGGCATTGACGAAGAAAAGTTGAATAAATTGGATATCCACTTACATGTGCCCGAGGGCGCTCAACCAAAGGAAGGACCATCCAGTGGTGTTGCCATTGTAACGGCTCTTGTGTCTGCTTTAACTGGCATCCCCGTTAAAAAACAAATGGCAATGACGGGAGAAATTACTTTGCGTGGTCGCATTTTGGCCATTGGCGGATTAAAGGAAAAATTGTTGGGTGCTTTGCGTGCCGGCATTAAAACCGTCTTTATTCCAACCGAGAACAAGAACGATTTGGAAGAATTGCCAGACAACGTCAAAAAGGACTTGAATATCATCTTTGTGTCACGCATTGAAGAAGTTTTAGACCAAGTTTTAGCCAAATCCCTTAAATCAAAAAAATAGTCAATATTATTTTTTTCTTGACAATCAAATAAAAATCAATAAAACAGTGGGAAAAACCACATATACAAAAGGAGTTTCAAATGGACAAGAAAAAATGGGGATTAAAACGTCAATGTCACAAATGCGGTGCCTTCTTTTATGACATGGGTAAAAAGAAATTCACATGCCCCAAATGCGGCGTGGAATACACCTTGGAAACATACGAACAAGCACGCGAAAAGCATTTGGCCAAAATGGCCCGTAAGGCTGCGCCAAAATTGGATGATGAGGATTTGAATGACGAGGCATTATTAAACATGACCGCCCTTCAACTGACCGACGAAGATGATGAACCAAAGGAATTGGGCGTCTTGGACGAAGAAGAAGATTTAAGCGCCACCGATCCCGACTTAAATGACATTATGGACAATTTTGAAGACGATAATGGATAAAACTCTACCCCCCTTTCAATCTTTTGCTGGACAATTTATGATCGCTGCGCAAAATGAGGCGGGGCAATTTTTTGATAAGTCTGTTGTTTTAATTACAAAGCATTCCCAAAACGAAGGTGCGGAAGGATATATTATCAACCAACCGATGACCCTTGCGCCGTCAGAAATATTTAAAACGCGCGATATTGCTTATTTGGGCTCAGATTTCCATTTGATGCGTGGTGGTCCTGTGGATATGGATCACGGTGCCGTTTTGCACTCGGATGACTATCACGCATTGGATACAAAACCATTGATGAATCATTTGGCGATCACTGAAACTCAACAAGCGTTGGATGATATTGCCGATCATTCCGGCCCCCAATATTTTTTGGTATTGGTTGGTAAAGCCGCTTGGGCACCTGGACAATTGGAAGAAGAAATCATGGGCAACATGTGGATCCCCGCCCCTTATTCTTTTGATATCGTGTTTAACACACCAGATAGCAAAAAGTGGCAAGAAGCCCTTGCCACCCTAAAGATTGATGCGAATCTTTTAACCAATCAAGCTGGAAAAGCTTAACCCTTCGCACGTTCCACGTAAGAATTGTCTTCTGTGGACACAACAATTTTTTCACCCTGAGCAATAAATGGCGGAACGGTTGTCCGAATACCATTTTCCAATGTAGCGGACTTGAATGAAGTTGTCACTGTTGCCCCTTTGATACAAGGTTCTGTTTCTGTCACGGTCAATGTCACATGTGGTGGCAAATTCACAGAAACTGGTTTGCCTTCAATGAAGTTCACTGTCACAGCCATATTGTCTTGCAAGAACAAAGCACGATCACCCATCATTTCGGCTGGGATTTCGAATTGGTCATATGTTTCAGCATTCATAAAGCACAAATTATCGCCATCGCGATACAAATAGGTGCAATCGAATTCTTCGCTCATCAATTTTTCAACTGTATCGGCCGTGCGCCAACGTTGTTCCGTCTTTAATCCTGTTTTCACATCACGCATCTCAACCTGAATAAAAGCGCCACCTTTACCCGGCGTAATAATATTGATTTTTGTGACCAAGTATTGTTTGCCATTGAAATCAATAACCCAACCTGGACGCATTTGGTTTGCTTGTTGTTTCATATTTTAATCCTTTCCTTGAAAAAATTGAATAGATGTAGTATACTAAAATCAGAAAGGAAAGTCAAGATGAAATGGTGGAATCGTGATTTATATTTGAAAAACACTCCTTATCGGAACATACGCCGACAAGTAATAAAAACAATTCGCACGCACTTTGATTCTGAGGGATTGAATGAAGTGGATGTCCCTGCCCTACAACCTGCCCCCTCTGACGAAGTGCATTTAAAGTGCTTTCAAACAAATGATATGTATTTGCATACAAGTCCGGAACTTGCTATGAAAAAACTGCTTGTGGCCGGCGAAACAGCCATCTATACCCTGTGCCATGCCTATCGTGATGAACCTGTATCCGATACACACGCCCCCGAATTTTTGATGTTGGAATGGTACCAAACAGGCACGGATTATCATGCTATGATGAAAGATACAATTGAGCTTGTGCGGGCCTGCTGCACCGCCTGTGGCGTGACCGAATTAAAGCACAATAACCGCACCGCCGATCCTTTTCAAGAGTGGGAACTTTTAACCGTTGAAGATGCATTTAAGCGCTATGCTAATGTGAATTTGTGGGCAGATGATTTACGTTCTGAAGCCGAAACAAATGGTGTATCCTGCGGCGAAAATGACACATGGGAAGATATCTTTTTCCGCATTATGTTGAATAAAGTAGAAGATCATTTGGGCGATGGAAAACCAACTATTTTGTGCGAATATCCAACACAACTTGGTGCCCTTGCCCGCAAAAAGCCAGATAATCCAAGAGTATGTGAACGTTTTGAGGCATATGTGTGTGGTGTGGAACTGTGTAATGCCTTTTCGGAACTCACAGATCCCGTAGAACAACGCGAGCGTTTTAAGACAAACTATGCCGAACGCAAACGCCAGTACGGTTGGGATGATCCAATGGATGAGGATTTCTTGCAGGCGTTGGAATATGGAATGCCTGATGCCAGCGGTAATGCTTTGGGTGTAGATCGCCTGATTATGCTGATCGCAGGGGCCTACAAATTAGCCGATACCGTTTGGGTTCCCGTGAAATAAATCTTGACACCACCATTCAAAAATGCTATAATTCCACCATTCGCTTGGGGATATAGCTCAGTTGGTAGAGCGACGCGTTCGCAATGCGTAGGTCAGGGGTTCGAATCCCCTTATCTCCACCAAATAAAAAAGCCACTTTCTAAACAGTGGCTTTTTATTTTTCCCCATTTTTTTCGGTTTTATCCAATAAGGATTAGTTTCATTGAACAATTTTGAAAGAATCGACATCAATTTCAGGTGCACTGAACATATCTTTGTCCACTTCCCCATAAATTTCAATGGTATCTTCGGGGCCAACAGTTCTGCCCATCCAATCTTCATCATCGATATCAATAATAATTTCAGCTGTTCCATCAGTGAAAGTATATTTTTCATGTCCTAAATTATTCACAATGTGTCCTTTTAAAACAACTTTAGTGTCATCCCAAGAATCCAATGCTTGTTTTACTGTGGTAGGGGCTACATTCGCAGAAGGGCCTTTAAATCCACCAACTTGAGCATAAGAGACACTTGATAAAGCAACTGATAATAACAATGCAGTAAGGAATTTTTTCATTTGTTTTCCTTTCTTTTAAACAACACAATTATATGCTAGTAAAAAATATTACAAATTGCAATATAAAATTGTATAAATTTACTCCGCACCGTGTCAAACCTTAAAGCAAATCAAATGATTTACTTTTTTTATTTCTTTCCACTTGACAACCAAAACATAAAGGCATATGCTGAAAAAGTTATGTAAATAACACTAACAACAACGAAAGGATAAAAAATGAAAAAAGTAATTATGATGGCTGTGGCTGTTACCGCTATGTTGTCTTTGTCCGCTTGTATGGGTGTCCGTGGTTATCACGGTGGTCAACGCGTTTGCGAAAATGAAGCCTTCTTAGGCATTTCCATTATCGAAATCGTGTCCCCCTGCAAATAAGTTAAATCAAAAAGGAGTATAACATGAAAAAAGTAATTATGATGGCTGTGGCCGTTGCCGCTATGTTGTCTTTGTCCGCTTGTATGGGGGTCCGTGGTTATCACGGTGGCCAACGCGTTTGCGAAAACCAAGCGTTCTTGGGCATCTCCATTATTGAAATCGTGTCCCCATGCAAATAAGCGAGGACGCTTGATATCACTAAGCCCATCTTCGGATGGGCTTTTTAATTATCCATATGACATAAAGCGTGAAAAGTATGGCCACCCAATTTATCTGATTCCCCTTCCCGTGTGAATAAAAATTCTTCCGTAAAAGATTGTAGCCATACAGCCCCATCTGGCGCAAAAAACGTCCACATATCTAACGTCGGGCATAGAGCACTTAAATCTTCATCTGCCGTTTCAATTTCATCAAGTGTCGGAATGTGCATCCCCTGACGGGCACAAACTTCTTGCGCCGCTATTAAATCATAACCATCAGCCCCCGAACAAAACCATCGGTGATTCAAACGTTTTGCACAAACGCCCGACTTACCTTCAATTTGTCGCAATGGAAAACAGATTTCATTCTCTGGACAATCACTATTTTGTTCACAAAAATGATTTTCCCCTTCATTAAAGCACTTACCATCCCACACAACACCACCACAGGCAACACATATTTCTGGATCTTGAATATCTGACAATGCGGGACATAAAACAGATTTATTCACCAATCCATCAGGTAATGTATAGCGATTGCGACACACAAATCCTTTATTACTATGCGCAATGCGAACCGCTTTGGGCGTATTACAGGCATAACAATTGCCCAAGATATCTCTTAAAGGATGATGTTTTGGACAAGCGGCCGCACCGATTGAAACAGGTGGAATTTCGGGTATTTCTTCTTGCTCTGTATTTTCCATACATTGCCACGCAGGAAACAGACCTTCCTCAACATAGTATGCTGTCTTATTTTTACAGTTGCAATTTTCCTTATATCCCACAGGCCAGTCCCCTTCACTATCGCAGGTAATACATTCCCCGTTCCGAAAAAACAAACATTTAGCACGTTGTTCTTGAATCCATTTATCATAAACTTGATAAGTCAGCAGACCAATTAAAACACCACCAAATAACCACATTGATCTCATGCGCGTTTCCTTTTTTGGATCATGGCAACACCCAGCTCAAAAGTTTTGGATCTCAAGGCATCATCTTCAATGCCATCCACTTTTTTTAACAACTCTTGCACCTCTTCATCCCCCAAAGGCCATTCAACCTCTTCCGGTTCTGGCTTGGGCAATTTAAGAGCTCCTTGCACGATCCGAATATCTGCAACTGCGGGGTATCCAAAATAAGTATTCACACGCTCAATCACACGTGCTTTTTGATGCTCAAACAATAAAGCAAACGCACCACCTGCGGCACGCACATGCAACACACCTTTGGACCTTTGTTTTTGTGGAAATGTTAAACGCACTGGTAATACCCCTTTTGAAATTTCTTCCCCAACAATATCGGTCCAATTTGTAATTAAATCAACACCAACAAAACCTCGTTCACCAAAAACACCCTTGGTCAATTCATTCACGTCCTTGGTGAGTGGAGCTAATCCTTCATATTTTCTAGATCTTGATTCAACTTTAAAATTTTCGCTCATCCTTGTATCTCTCCAAAAAAGATTGATAAAAGGCCTCAAAACGATTTTCCTCAATCGCTTGACGAATTTGCTTCATTAAATTTTCATAAAAATGAATGTTATGCCATGTCAAAAGCATTGCCCCCAAAATCTCACCCGCCATAAACAAGTGGTGAATATAACCACGCGTATAATTTGTGCAGGCAGGACAAGTGCATTCCGAATCCAATGGACTATGATCGTCTGTATGACAAGCATTACGCATATTCAAAACACCATGGCTTGTAAAGGCTTGTCCTGTTCTGCCTGACCGCGACGGCATCACGCAATCAAACATATCAACGCCACGTGCGACCGCACCAACGATATCGCTGGGCCGACCTACGCCCATTAAATAACGTGGTTTATCGTCCGGCAAAGCACAAGCCGTGTAATCTAACACCTTAAACATTTCTTCTTGACCTTCACCAACGGCCAAACCGCCAATAGCATAACCATCAAATCCGATTTCCGTCAGGGCTTTTATGGATTCTTCGCGCAAATCTTGATAAGTTCCCCCTTGCACGATACCGAATAATCCATAACCCTTGCGATCCTTGAAAGCCTCTTTGGAACGTTTCGCCCAACGCATAGATAAACGCATGGATTCTTGCACTTTTTTATGGGGAGCCGGCAATTTCACACATTCATCAAACGCCATTGTAATATCGGAATCCAGCAGATGTTGAATTTCCATGGATCGTTCTGGCGACAGGAAAAACTTTTCACCCGACAAATGTGATTGGAATGTCACCCCTTCTTCTGTAATCTTTCGTAAACCGGATAAACTCATCACTTGAAAGCCACCACTGTCTGTCAAAATGGGCTTGGGCCAATTCATGAATTTATGTAACCCACCAAAGGCCGCCACACGTTCAGCGCTTGGACGCAACATCAAATGATAGGTATTACCAAGCAAAATCTCTGCTCCCGTAGAAGCCACCGCCTCTGGCGTCATCGCTTTGACCGTCCCCACCGTACCAACAGGCATAAAGGCCGGCGTATTTACATCCCCATGAGCCGTCTTCAAAACGCCTCGTCTAGCCTTTCCTTCTGTTTTTATCACTTTATATTTTAGCATGTATTTCAGCCTTATCTATGCGCGCAATACTTTGGCAACTTTATCCAAAACAGCATTCGTAATTTTGACTTCTGATCCCTCATAAAAAGATCTGGCCAAATCGACATATTCATTGATAATAATAGGCGTATCCAATTCTGGATTGGCATAAAATTCGGCCACACCCACCTTTAATAAAGCATCAAGAACAGGATCTAATTCGGCTTTTTTCAAATTATCGGACAAGGCTGCGTGAATTGTTTCTTGCAGGTTAGCTTCATTGTCACGGACATATTGGACCAACGAGGCAAACAACTCCTTATCGGCTGGTTCCAATGCAACAACTTGTTCTTCTTTGCCATCCCCAACAATCACATTTCCGCCCATTTCTTCCAACAAGAAACGGCTGATCAGTTTGTTCCAATCTTCCTCAGATTGAGCATGAGCATATACGGCTTGAACCGCCATTAAACGTGCATTAGTATATTTTAAGGTATTATTTGCCATCGTCTTTCTTTTCCGTTAAATGAGCCACAAAATCTTCAAAATCCGCTGTGGATGAGAAATTTTTATATACAGAAGCATAGCGTATATACGCAACTTTGTCAAGTTTTAAAAGCGCATCCATAACAAAAGAGCCTATCTCGGCTGATTGAATTTCCGCTTCTCCCAATCCTTCCATTTGACGTACAATTTGATTGACAAGCATGGTGATTTTACTTGGATCTACATTACGTTTGCGCGTTGCCAAAGCGATAGAATATTCCAATTTATCCCGCTCAAATGGAACCTTTGTCCCATCCTTTTTAACAACGGTTAAATCGCGCAATTGCACATGTTCCACCGTTGAAAAGCGCGCATGACATTTTGGACACCCCCGACGCCGACGAATGCTCGTTCCATCATCACTGGGCCGAGAATCCTTTACCTGAGTATCGGCATAACCGCAAAACGGGCACTTCATTAAACGCCTCCTTCATAAATAGGAAATTGATGGCAAAGTTCGGTCGCTTTTATTTTAATTTCTTCAATCATTGCGGGCAATGTATCTTTACCCATGGCATCCACAATGTCGGCAATCCAATATCCAATTTGCTTAAATTCAGTTTCTTTAAAACCACGAGTTGTTCCGGCCGGCGATCCTACACGAAGGCCTGACGTAATACTTGGTTTCTGTGGATCATTTGGCACTGCATTTTTGTTACAAATAATATGAGCTGCTGCCAACGCGTCACACACTTCATTTCCTTTTAGGCCTTGTTTGCGTAAATCAACCAACAATAAATGCGTATCTGTTCCACCAGACACCATATCAATGCCCCGTTCTTTAAATGCTTCTTCCATGGCTTTGGCATTTTTAATAATTTGTGCCGCATACTCTTGAAATTCCGGCTTTAATGCTTCCCCAAAGGCAACAGCCTTACCAGCAATCACATGCATGAGGGGGCCACCTTGAAGTCCCGGGAAAATAGCGGAGTTGAATTTTTTAGCCAATTCTTCATTATTGGTTAAAATCACACCACCACGGGGACCACGCAATGTTTTGTGTGTCGTGGATGTCACCACATCAGCATACTCAAGCGGATTTGGAATTTGCTTACCCGCCACAAGGCCGGCGAAATGCGCCATATCCACCATCAAATACGCCCCAACGGAATCAGCAATTTCACGGAAACGTTTAAAGTCAATCAGACGCGCATAGGCAGATCCGCCTGTGATGATCAATTTTGGTTTGTATTCCTTGGCCATTTTTTGCACTTCATCATAATCAATCAGCCCTTGGTCATTAACACCATATTGAATGGAATTATAATACTTTCCAGACGAAGAAACTTTAGCGCCGTGTGTCAAGTGACCGCCCGCATCCAAACTTAAACCCATCACTGTGTCACCAGGTTGCAATAAAGCCATATAAACAGCTGCATTGGCTTGAGAGCCTGAGTGAGGTTGAACATTTACAAATGCTGCACCAAACATTTTCTTCAAACGTTCTCTGGCCAATTCTTCCACACCATCCACAAATTCACATCCATGGTAATACCGTTTTCCGGGGTATCCTTCCGCGTATTTGTTTGTTAAAACAGAACCCATCGCTTGCAACACTGCCTTAGAAACAATATTTTCGGAAGCGATCAATTCAATGTGATCTTGTTGCCGTGTTAATTCTTGTTCAATTAAATTGGCAATTTCGGGGTCAGATTGCTTTAAGGAGTTTTCAAAAAAAGTATTCATTATTTCATCCTTTCAAGTGCTTTAACGCGGACACAATGACGACCGCCTTCAAACGCTGTTGTTAAAAATTCATCTATACATTCTTTTGCCATTTTGGGCTTGATATAATTTGCTCCGAATACTAAAACATTAGCATCATTATGTGCACGCGCCATATGAGCCAATTCTTTGTTGGCAACCAAAGCCGCCCGAATGAACGGATATCGGTTGGCAGCAATGCTCATTCCAATGCCAGATGTACAAATTAAAATTCCGCATTTGGCTTTTTTGG
This sequence comes from Alphaproteobacteria bacterium, assembly GCA_045660045.1. Classification (GTDB taxonomy): domain Bacteria; phylum Pseudomonadota; class Alphaproteobacteria; order CAAHEQ01; family UBA3637; genus UBA3637. The sequence goes on from JAZRDB010000015.1 coordinate 19,610, forward strand.
ATTTAATTCCTTTGACCAATGCGCGGGCGTAATCTGGATAATTGACCGACTCTGTAGAATCTGTACCATAATCCGAAACATCAAACCCTTTTTTTTGAAGATAAGTTTTGAGTGTTTCCTTTAACTTAAAGCCACCATGGTCCGAGGCAATCAGTATCTTTTTTTCTTGCATTGTGGCTCCTTTCCTGTTAAAATATCACTTAGAGTTATTTTACTTGAAATCGTTTTTTAGTGCAAGGAAATTTTATGGAAAAAAATTTTTTAGGAATTGATTATGGAACGAAACGGATCGGCTTGGCTTTGGCCGGCGAAAAGGAACGTTTACCAAGATCATTTAAAATTATCCATAAATTGAACGAGTTGGACGATATTGTGCCCGCCAAAAACATTTGTGCTTTTGTGATAGGTCTGCCCCTACAACCCGACGGTAGCGAAGGGGATACAGCCGCCAACGCCCGATTATTTGCCACCAGATTAACAGAAAAATATGGTTTACCCGTTTATTGGCAAGATGAACGCAAAACATCTACTACCGCAGAAAATTATTTGAAGGAAACGCTTTATATGCGTGCCAATAAACGTAAAGAGATTTTGGATGCCGAAAGTGCGCGTGTTATTTTGGAACGATGGCTGAAAAACAACTAATTTCCCTTGACTTTTTTCGTAAATTATCTTAGAATAGGTTCGTTGCCCAGGTGGCGAAATTGGTAGACGCGCCAGCTTCAGGTGCTGGTTCTGTCAAAGGAGTGGGGGTTCGAGTCCCTTCCTGGGCACCAATTGTCAGGAGAAAACATGTCGAAGCAAAATCAAAAAAAAGCTGTCACCTCCGAATGGGAAAACATAGCCCTTCATCAAGGATCAATATCAAACCTAGATATTTTTCCGAATAAAGAAGATGTACTTATTGCGGAATTAGAAAGACGGACATGGGCAAAATTAGAAGATAAAAATGCCGCTTTAAAAAAGCAATTACAACCCATTTTTAACCTACTTTATGTCATCATTCCTTCTGCTTTAAAAGAGTTGGAAAATCAATTAAAATCTTTTAAACTAGACAAAACAAAACATACAATCGCTCAAAACAAAATACGCACACAATGGCAAGATTATCAAGATGATTGTCAACTCATCCTGGAAAACGCATATATCGATGTTATGCGCCATGGCTTTGCATCTGACGAAGAAAAACAAAAGTGGAACATACAACATTTAGAAAGACTACTTGATCAAAACTTTTTGACCGCAAAAATCAAAAAGCGCACTCTTAAAACCAAAATTGCTCATTATGTTAAGGACACAGAAATTTTGAAACAACACATACAACGCGTGCCACATGATCAAAAGAAATTTCAGGCAAATCCCCTTTTGTCCAAATCTTTGGTACATTTACAGCAATATATTCACAACCTAGATGTGCAGCACTTTAAATTACCAACGCACGTGAGTGAAACAGAAGCTAGCAAACGTGAACAATCTATTGCTAAAAGGGACGCTCAGATTTTTCAAAATTTTGCACATGATACTTTCCATCAAAAACCAATTTTGTCCACACGTTTGAAAGCACTTCTTGTCTTCATTGAACAAGAAACGGAAAATATTTTGTTTACAAAGGCAGATTATTTAGCCAAACAAAAAACAACAGACAAGACAAAACATACATTAATGTATCAAACCGAGAAAGAAAAAAATGAGCGTCTGTTTAAATTATTACAGGAGAAAACATTCATTATCCAAGGTGAACAAATGGACTTTACTTTTCTGCCTGCTGCCTTACAAGAATTTTCAAAATATTCCGAGGAATATCAACAAGAAGCCGTCAAAAAGATGCAACGCGTCATGAATATTCCTCTTGAAAATGGCAGCCACACCATTATTGCTGGTCACCAAATCATTGATAAAATGAAGGGGTATGATTTACATAAGATTCGGATTATCAATTATAATATCGAGGAAGACAACTTGCCACGTATTATATTAAAACCCTTACCCAACAAAGGCGATCGTGAACGCTGGTGTGTCGTGGGCTTTTCAGATGAAGGGCACCCAAAACGGCAATATGCTCGTTTTGCCAAGCGGGAGGTTTTACCTTGGCCAACAGATCCATCAAAAATTGTTACATTCAATCCACCACAAATTGCAACGGGACCAGTGCCAACACCCGTTCCCGTGCCTGGTGGCAATGGAAGGGCATAGATGAAAAACACAAACAAAAGGCTGCGTCATTGCGGCCTTTTTCATTTTTCATTAATCTTGACAAGCAAAGTACAAAAGATTATGATACTGCATATATATTGATGAGAGGCGACAAATGATTTTGTTTTTATTAGCATGTTTGACATTAATTTGCGGCTATATTTTTTATGGGACATTTGTGGAAAAAGTATGGGGCATTACCAAAGCCCAAACTCCTGCCATTCAACATCCAGATGGCGTCGATTATATCCCATTGCCAACTTATAAAGCCTTTTTAATTCAGTTTTTGAATATTGCTGGCTTGGGCCCTGTATTTGGCGCATTGTTAGGGGCGATTTATGGCCCTGTTTGCTTACTGTGGATTGTATTCGGATGTATTTTTGCTGGCGCCGTGCACGATTATTTATCAGGCATGCTTTCTTTAAAACACGACGGCAAATCACTTATTTTTCTGTTTGAAACTTACTTTGGTAAACGCACAAAATATGTGGCCTTATTTTTACTGGTCACCATGCTATTACTGGTTGGGGCCATCTTTGCAAAAAGTCCCGCCAGCATGATTGCTCAACTGACTCACACATCTTTATGGATTTGGTTGGCAATGATTTTCGGATATTATTTTATTGCCACCCTTTTGCCAATAGACAAATTAATCGGGCGCTTTTATCCACTATTTGCCTTATGTTTATTGGTATCAAGCGTGTTATTGATTAGCATTTTATTCACAAAAGATGTACCGCTTTTCTTAAACTTTGACATAGCCAATCATCATCCAAATGGATTGCCATTATTTCCTCTTGTCTTCGTCACAATTGCTTGTGGTGCGATCAGCGGTTTTCATGCCACACAATCTCCCATGATAGCACGATGTTTGACCAATCAAAAATATGGCCGCCCGGTGTTTTATGGCGCCATGATTTTGGAAGGCGTTGTCGCTTTGATTTGGGCTACGCTTGGTATTTGCTTTTATGAAAATAGCGATACCTTGTTAGCAGCCGTCAATCGTGTAGATACTGGTGGTGTTGTATCTGAAATTGCACAGGGCTTATTGGGGGCAAACGGTGGCATGATCACCATTGCATCAGTCATTATTTTGGCCATCACCACAGGCGACACATGTTTTCGTTCCGCACGTTTGTCTTTAGCAGACTTTTTGAAAATACCACAAGATAAATTGCCCACCCGCCTATGCTTAACATTGACGATTTTGGCAGGAGGTGTCTTGTTAGCTCTTATCAATGTGGCCACCATTTGGCGTTATTTCGGTTGGTTTAATCAAACTCTCGCCATGTTCACTTTGTGGTTAGTTACTGTTTACTTGTACGAAAACAAAAAATTCTTTTTAATTTCTTTGTTTCCTGCGAGTTTTATGACCGGCGTATCTGCGGCCTATGTGGCATATGATAAATTGTTCTTGAATCTCGGTGTTCAATACGCTCATTGGGTTGGTATAGTCCTGACGATTCTTTCGTTTGTAGGATTTTTATTTATTGCCCCACGCATCCTTAAGTGCAAATGATTTTTCGCTTGCTTTTTCTAAAAAAATATGCTATATAAAGAAACATTATTTTAATCAACAAAAGGATAAAAAATGTCAAAACTTGCACAAACATTAAAAATTAAAATTCCAGCCAAAACATTTGCAGATAAAATGACCGCTCGTTTGGAACAAATTCAAAAAGAAGCCAAAATTCAAGGTTTTCGTCCAGGCAAAGCGCCATTAGAAATGATCCGACAAAAATATGAAAACGCCGTCAAAGGTGAAGTGTTGGATGATTTGGTCAATGAAGAAGTTGCCAAAGAATTAAAGGCAAAAGATATGCGTCCCGCCATGCAACCAAAGGTTCAAATGGACAAATTTGAAGAAGGAAAAGACATCACACTCACCGTTGAATTTGAAGCATTACCAAAGGTAAAAGTTGGCGCCTTTGACAAAATCAAAATTGATCGCATGAGTGCTATGGCTGGCGATAAAGAAGTTCAAGAATCTTTGGATAAATTGGCCGCCACAAAGAAAACAACGGAACCAGTGGCTGACAAGCGCGCCACCAAGAAAGGCGATGTGGTTGTCATTGATTTTGTGGGATCCATTGATGGCAAAGAATTTAAAGGTGGTGCTGGAAAGGGTTATTACTTGGATCTTGGCTCCAATACCTTCATCCCAGGGTTTGAAGATCAATTAATTGGCAAAAATGTTGGCGACAGCGTGGATGTCAATGTGACCTTCCCCGAAAATTATCATGCCAAAGAATTGGCTGGCAAAAAGGCATTGTTCAAGACAGACATCAAGGAATTACGTGCTTGGAAAGGACCAGAAGTCAATGACGAATTCGCAAAACAATTTGGACTTGAAAATCTGACCAAATTAAAAGAAGCCATTAAGGCCGAATTGGACAAAGAATATGGTCGTGTCGCTCGTATGCACGCCAAACGTGCTTTGTTGGATGCTTTAGCTGCAGAATATGATTTTGATATTCCAGAAGGCATGGTTGACGCCGAATTTAAAGGCATTTGGGCTCAATATGAACAAGCCAAGAAAAACAATCAATTGGACGAAGATGATAAGAAAAAATCCGAAGATGCCTTGAAAAAAGAATATAAAGGCATTGCTGAACGTCGTGTCCGTTTGGGATTATTACTGGCTCAAATTGCCGACGAAAACAAGGTACAAGTGACCAAAGAAGATATGCAAAATGCCTTGATGGCCGAAGCACGCCGTTACCCTGGTCAAGAAGCCCAGGTGTTTGAATACTACACAAAAAATCCTCAAGCCATGGATGCCTTACGTGCCCCAGTGTTTGAAGAAAAGATTGTTGATTTCTTGCTTGGCAAAATAAAAGTGACAGAAAAACCCGTTTCCGTGGCTGATTTGTATGCTTTTGATCCAGATAAGAAATCCAAGAAATAAGGAGGCTTTATGGAAATTCGGGACAATAATTTGGTACCAACCGTTATTGAAACAACGGGCCGTGGCGAACGCGCTTTTGACATTTACTCACGTCTGTTGAAGGAACGCATTGTGTTCTTGACAGGCGAAGTGAATGACGAAGTGGCCAGTTTGATTTGTGCTCAATTGTTGTTCCTGGAAGCCGAAAATCCAGAAAAAGAAATCAGCTTTTATATTAACTCCCCCGGCGGCGTTGTAACAGCTGGTTTGGCTATTTTGGATACCATGAATTACATCAAATGCCCTGTCTCCACCGTATGTATGGGGCAAGCATGTAGCATGGGTTCTTTATTGCTTACCTGTGGCGAAAAGGGGAGACGTTTTGCCCTGCCCAACGCTCGCGTCATGATCCATCAACCCAGTGGTGGTTTTCAAGGTCAAGCAACCGATATTGAAATCCACGCCAAAGAAATTTTGGCCATCAAGAAACGTTTGAACCAAATCTATGTGGAACAAACGGGACAATCTTTAAAGACCATCGAGGCCGCCATGGAACGTGATAATTTCATGACTGCCGAAGAGGCTTTAAAGTTTGGCTTGATTGACGCTGTTGTCGCCAAAAAATAACCTTCTTTTATACAAACTTTATACTTGCATTTTAATTTGATTCATGCTAGGCTGGTCCTATTCAAAGGGAGATTAAAATGAAAAAATTAAAAATTATTGGCATTCTCTTACTTTTAGGGCTTATCGTTTATTTTGTTTTTTATTATGGTGCTAAATTTGGTGCTAATAAGGCGGTACAAGCCATGCGTGCACAGGTACAAACCCCTTATGTTCGCACAGGAAAACCTATCACTCAAGAAATGAACAGTAGCACCCGATTTATTGCGCTTGTAAAACCTTTAAATGCGGTTGATGTAAAAACCCAAGTAGCCGGCACCATTGAAGAGGTGGCCTTTACTGATGGCCAGTATGTTCATGAAGGCGATACCTTGTTCGTCATTGAACAAGACAGATACAAAGCCAATGTTTCTTCCGCCAAAGCAATTTTGGCCAAAGCTGAGGCCGACTTGAAACAAGCCAAAAGTGATTATACACGCCAAAAATCTTTGCACCGTACCAAAGATATTTCCACCGCTGATTTGGAAAAATCCGAAAGCCGTATGGCACAAGCTGAAGCTGCTGTAGAGCAAGCCAAAGCATCATTGGAATTGGCTGAGTTTGATTTCAAACACACCGTTATTACGGCACCAATTGATGGCCGTATTGGACAGGTGTTAATTACAAAAGGAAACTATGTTGATTTGGCAACACCTGCCCTGGCGCGCATTGTTCAAACAACACCAGTCAAAGTGACCTTTGCTTTAAGTGATAAAGAAAACCTTGCGATGCGCAAGATGTTAAACAAAACAGGGACACCAAATGATCGTCCTAATTTACAAATTGAATTAAGTGATAGGTCTGTACTGCCATTACCAAGCGATCATATTTTTTTAGACAACGAAATGGATCTTAACACCGCAACAATTTCTCTGTATGCTGAATATGACAATACTGAAGAATTATTGGTACCCAATAACCATGTAACAGTTTTATGGAACTCCAATGAACAAAAGCCTGCTTTATTCATTCCGCAAACAGCTGTATATAATGACGCCAATGGATCGTATGTAATGCTTGTTAAGCCAGATGATACAGTTGTCCAACAATATATCAAGACTGGAAAAACTTTGGATAATTCAATTGAGGTTGAAAGTGGTTTAACAATCAAAGATACAATCGTTTTGGCTGGTGGTCAAAAATTGCAGAATGGACAATCTATTCATGTAATTACGACGGAGGATAAATAATGTTTTCATTGTTTTTCATCAAACGTCCTCGTTTTGCAATTGTTATTTCATTGATTTTGGCATTGGCCGGTATTATCTGTCTGTTTAGCTTGCCGGTTGACTTATACCCAACCGTAACACCACCCGAGGTGCGTGTGCGCGCTGCTTATCCTGGTGCCAGTGCTGATACAATCGCCAAAACAATTGGTATCCCATTGGAAGATGGCATGAACGGCGTGGATGATATGATCTATATGTCCTCAACCAGTGCCGACGGTTCTTATATGCTGACCATTACTTTTGCTCCAGATACAGATCCCGATATGGCAACCGTGAAAGTCCAAAACCGTATCCAGCAAATCCAAAGCTTGTTACCGGCAGAAGTGCAACGCTATGGCTTAAAAGTTGTAAAGGCTTCATCCAGTATTTTGGCCTTCATCAGCTTCTATTCCCCCGATGATTCCTTAAAGGCGCAAGACATCAACGATTATCTTCAAGGTAACGTTGTGAAACCTTTGGCCAAAGTGGATGGTGTTGGTGAAGTACAAGTCTTCGGTGCCAAAAAGAGTATGCGCATTTGGTTGGATGCCGATAAAATCGCCTCTTTAAAATTATCAACCGATAAAATACGGGCTGCCATTCAAAGTCAAAACTATCAGCCATCCTTGGGTAAATTGGGGGCACGTCCGAATGATGACAGCGAAAGTTTGGTCTATTCCTTACAAACAACAGGACGTTTATCAACGGAAGAAGAATTTGCCAATATTATTGTCCGAACCAATGAAGAAGGGGGCCTTTTGCGTTTGTCCGACATTGCACGGATTGAAATTGGATCAGAAGATTATTCCCATGAATCTTTCTATAATCAACACCCCGCTGTTGTGATGTTGTTAAACCTGTCGTCCGGGGCTAACGCTTTGTCCACGATGTCACGTGTTGATAAAGAATTAAAACGCTTGCAACAATTCTTCCCCCCAAATATTGCCTATAACGTCAACGTCGATGCAACCGATTACATCAGCGCATCCGTTGAAGAAGTGGCTTTGACATTGATTTCCACTTTCTTGTTGGTGATTTTTGTGGTGTATTTATTCTTGCAAGATTGGCGAGCCACTCTTGTTCCAACTTTAACAATTCCTGTCTCATTATTGGCCACATTTGCGGTTATGTCCGTTTTGGGCTATTCCATCAACTTGTTCACTTTATTTGGCTTATTGTTGGCTATTGGCGTGGTGGTGGATGATGCTATCTGTGTGACGGAACGCACTGATTATTTAATTAACAAAGAAAATATGGATCCTGTTTCTGCAACAACACAAACAATGAAAGAAATTTCAGGTGCTTTAATTGCAACTACATTGGTGTTATTGGCCATCTTCGTTCCAATTGGATTTATGACAGGTATTACTGGTAAAATTTACCAACAATTCTCCGTCACAATCTGCGTTGCCGTGTGCTTCTCCACATTCTGTGCCTTAACATTGGCGCCCGCTGTTGCCTCTCACTTCTTTAAAAAATCGGAGCCAACAAAGTTCAAACCATTGATTTGGTTTAATAATGTTATTCAACGATCAACAAATTTTACGGTACGTTTAGTTTTATTGATCGCACGAAAGATTGTCTTAGTTGCCCTGATTTTTGCCGCATTTAGCGCAATTTCCTTCATCATGTTTAAGACAATGAGTACATCATTCCTACCCAACGAAGACCAGGGTATGGTAATCGTCAGTGTCAATTTGCCAGAAGGTGCCACGCTGGGACGTACTGATGAAGTCATGCACAAAATTATGCCTATTGTTCAAAATGAACCCGGTGTCAAAAACTTTGTGGTGATTGAAGGGATGTCCTTGACCATGGGATCTGGTGAAAACGTAGCCACTGGTATTATTGGGCTTATACCATGGAACAAACGAAAGGGGCAAGAACACACCTCTACCGCCATTTTAAACCGTTTACGTTCAGAATTTCAAAAAATCCCAGAGGCCGAATTCCAATTATTTGAAATGCCTGCTATTCCTGGGTTGGGCGTTGCTGGAGGCATGGATTTCCGCATTCAAAACTTAACAGATTTGAACTATGTGTCCTTGGACAACACGGCAGCTCAATTTGTTGAAAACGTCAATTCTGATCCAAATTTCAAATACAGTTATTCCAGCTTCACGGCAAAAACACCCAATATTTATTTGGAAATTGATCGCGATAAGGCAGAAAGCATGGGTGTACCTATGACCAATATTTTCTCGGCTTTGGAAAACTATTTAGGATCTGGCTATGTCAACGATGTAAACTTTGGTACTCAGGTAAACAAAGTCATTGTTCAATCGGATTGGAAATATCGCCGTAACTTACAGAGTTTGAGCACCTTATACGTACCAAGCATTTCAGGACAAATGGTACCATTAAAATCTTTACTCAACGTTAAACAAGTGCTTTCACCACGTCAAATTACACGTTATAACCAATATCCTGCTGCACAAATCACAATTGTACAATCAGACGATATCAGCACAGGTGATGCCATGACACACTTGGAACAATTGGCGAAGAATACTTTGCCAGGCAATTACGCATTTGAATGGTCAGGCATGAGCTATCAGGAAAAGCAAAACGAAGGACAAATCGGTTTGTTGGTTTTGTTAGCCACACTATTTGCCTATTTGTTCCTGGTGGCGCAATATGAAAGCTGGGTTGTTCCTATTTCGGTTTTGTTATCCACGGTCTTCGCCATTGGTGGTGGTTTATTGGGATTACAAATGACGGGCTTACCAATGTCCATTTATGCCCAATTAGGATTAGTGTTATTGATTGGTTTAGCCAGTAAAAACGCCATCTTAGTTGTTGAATTTGCCAAAGATGAACACAACAATGGCACATCTATCATAGACTCTGGCATTCATGGTTTGACACAACGTTTCCGCGCTGTATTGATGACCGCCTTTACATTTATCTTGGGCGTATTACCGATGGTTTGGGCAACTGGCGCCGCTTCCGGCTCTCGTCGATCTTTGGGAACACCCGTTTTCTGGGGCATGACGATTGGCACAATTATCGGTTTGGTATTCATTCCTTTGTTATATATTTTAGTTCAAACTGTTGTGGATAAAATCTATCACAAGGACACGCCCAAGCAAAATCAATCTGTGGAATGATTCCCCTGATGGATTCGATCAAAAGTAAATTGCCCACCAACGGCCTTATAAAAATTCAAAATATTTTGATATAATGCACCACTTGATGTGGTCAAATCCGCTTGAGCTGCAATACGTCTTTCTTCCGCATCTAATACTTGGAAGTAATCGATCAATCCACTTTCATAGCGATTGCGCGCCAAACGAGCAGCCTTGTCCATCTTTTCCCATGCCTGTTGTAAATCTTTGTGACGCATTTCCATTTTTTCTAGACCAATCAAGATATTGCGAATTTCCTGTGTCGCGTTCAACAACGTTTTCTCATATTGAATCATGGATCCTTTCATATTCGCTTCTTCCACCTTCATGTTTTGCCATAATGCGCCAAAGTGAAAAATAGGTGCCGTGATGGATGAACGGTAACTATGTGTATGACTGTTGTGTTTAAATAAATTATCAAAATGGATAGATTCAAAGCCAAACAACGCTGACAAACTGATTGTCGGGAACAAACTGGCTACCGCTTGTCCTACACGCGCATTTTGACCTTTCAATGCCTGTTCCATTTCCATCACATCCGGACGATATCGAATCACATCAACAGGAAGACTTTGCAATTTATTTATATCAAACAGAAATGGATTTACAATCAAATTGTTCTTGCTCATCTTCAAACGTTCATGCAAACTACCCGCTGGCTTACCAACAAGCACCGCCAACGCATTTTTATATGTTTCAATTTGTGTTTCCAATTTGGGAATATTGGCCCGAGTTGTTGCTACCTGATATTCCGCCTGATTCACATCAATTGCGCTAGACAACCCTGATTTATATTTATCCCGTGTCAAACGTGCCAATTCTTGTTGGATTTTTAAATCATCTTTTGTTTGTTTCAAAAGGTATTGAGCCGTACGCAAGCTGATATAATTTAATCCCACCTCAGTGATAATAGACACTGTTGCATTTTCCAATGCTGCTTTCATTTGCTCTTCCGTCGCACTTGCTTCTTCAATCTCTCGTCGTTTTTTACCAAATAAATCTATCTCCCATGCGATTGAAAGCCCCGCCTGATAATAATTATCGTCTGGTATCAAACCCATATTTTTACTGACATTTTGATCTGTATGTTGTTCAGTGGCATCAACGCTTGGGAACAAGGTCGCAATTGTCCCCAAACGCATCGCACGTCCCGCTTCCACACGAGCCAACGCCATTCGAATATCTGGAGCATTTTCTTTTGCCTCAACAATCAAAGCATCCAATTCTTTATCGTTAAAATCTTGTGGTGAAAAAGGTAATACCTGTATGGACGGTTTTTTTAAATCCAACGCACGCACCAATTCGCTGTTTTCAAATGGATTCGGACGTTCATAATCCGGTCCAACAAGGCACCCCGTCACACTCAAACATAAAAAACTAATTGTTATTTTGCCAAGATGCATCCCGATCCTCCCGTCGAAAATCAAACAACAAGAACAAAGCCGGCACAAAAACAACGCCTACACCTGTTGCCGCAATCATTCCAAAAAACACTGCTGATCCCATGGAAATTTGGCTTGCCGCACCGGCGCCCGTAGCAATTACCATTGGGAATACCCCTAAAATAAAAGTCAGCGCTGTCATTAAAACTGCCCGATATCTTTCCTCTGCCCCCAATTCAGCCGCCTTCTTTTTATCACTGCCGGCACCAATGGCATCCAAAATAAATTGCACAATTAAAATCGCATTCTTGCTGGCCAATCCAATTAAAAGGACAATACCTAACTGGGCATAAATACTTAAAGATTGCCCCATCAATTTAAGTCCCACCAAAGCCCCCAGTACGGCAAAAATATTTGTTGCCATCACGGACAACGGCACGCACCAACTTTCATAAAGCGCCACCAAAAACAAATAGGTAAACACAACCGCCAGTGTCACTAAAATGTAAACGAGCCCTTGTGTTTCAACCTCTTGCAAACTGAGCCCAGTCCAGGAAATGCCATATTGATTGGATAATTGATTGGCTAATTTCTCCGTCTGCTCGATAGCGTGGCCACTGCTGACACTTGGAGAGGTTTGTGCCGTAATGGCCGAACTTAAATACTGATTAAACCGATAAATAATTTTGGGTGATACAATGGTTCGTAAATTCACAAATTCTTGTATCGGCATGCGTTGATTCTTATCATTAAAAACATACAATGCCCCAATATCTTTCGGTGTTTGACGATAACCACTTTCAGCCGCCACAATAACTTTGTTTGTCTGGCCATCAAGGCTGATATTATTCACATATCGCGATCCAAAATTGTTTTGAAGCACATTAAACAGTGTATTCACCGACACTCCATACGATTCCAGCTTTATCCGATCTATGTCCAAATAAACATGAGGAGTTTCGGCTGTAAATGTGCCAAATGCATATTGGAAAACTGGATCTTTATTCATCATGCTCAACAAATGTGTTTGTGTATCATAAAGTTCCTTAGGGGTAATTTCTCCATTTAATGCATTTAATTGAAAACTCAAACCGCCACTTGTTCCAACCCCAGGAATCGCAGGCATTTCAAAAAATTCAATTTGCGCTTTGGAAAAATTGCGAAAATAACCACTTAACTTTTGTGTGATATTTTGAATAGACAAGGCCTTAGCATCACGATCATCCCATGGCTTTAAACCAACGGCAGCCATACCAATGTTTTCACCGCCAGCGCTCAACATACTTGTCCCTGCAATACCAATCATATATGCTACGCCATTTGTGGCGGTAATTTTATCCGACATTTCTTTTAACACCTCTTTTGTTTGATTGATAGTCGCAGTATCAGGCAATTGCACATTGGCCAAAATAAAACCTTGATCTTCTTGTGGAATAAAAGACGTTGGCACAATGTAAAAAAAGCCAACCAACCCAGCGATCACCATCAAACATAGTGCCAGCGCCATCCATAAATGTTTTATCAAATAATCCACACATGCTAAATAAATTTTTTGCACCCAAGCCAAACCACGATTGAACCAACCAAACCAGGCAGCATTTTCGCTCTGATTATGCAACAACAATGCACACAGCGCGGGACTTAACGTCAGGGCGTTAATTGACGAAAACACAACAGCCGTAGAAATTGTCAATGCAAATTGTTGATAGATTTTACCCGTAATTCCCGCCATCATTGCCACTGGTACAAAAATAGACAACAACACCAACGTCGTCGCAATAATTGACGAAGAAATATCTTTCATGGCCTGTATACTGGCCGCCAACGGATTCAGCCCGTTATGTTGCATTAAATACGATACACGCTCTACCACAATAATCGCATCATCAACCACCAAACCAATCGCCAAAATCATGGCAAACAACGTCAAAATATTCAAATCAAAACCAATCAGATATAACACAGCAAAGGTGGCAATCAAAGACACAGGAATAGTAATCATTGGAATCAATGTGGCATGGAAATTTTGCAAAAAAAGATAGACCACCAATACTACCAGTAAAAAAGTAATAAACAATGTTGTCACAATATTTTCAATCGAGGCACGAACAAACGAAGTGGAATCATAGGCAATTCGAAACACCATATCCTCTGGAAATGCTTTTTGTAATTTTGCTATTTCTTTACGCAAGTTTTTAATAATCGTTAAAGCATTTGAATTCGGCATTTGATTGACTTCCATCACAACGGCCCCCCGACCATTATATTGCGCACCCAATTGATAACTGTCCGCACCGAATTCAACACGTGCGACATCTTTTAATCGCACAACAGAACCATCTTGTCCAGCCGCCACAACAATATTTTCAAACTCTTGAACTGTTGATAATAATCCTGTTGTCGTCAAAGAAAGCACCATCCCATCCATACCTGCACTGGGGGCAGCCCCTAAAGTCCCCACCGCACTATTCGCATTTTGCGCTTCAATTGCCGATACCACAGTATTCGCTGATAAATTCATTGCTGCCAATGCCCGAGGGTTCAACCAAATACGCACGCTTTTTTGCGGCCCAAAAATATTCACATCACTGACCCCTGGAATACGTTTTAATGGATTTTGAATATTAGCAAAAGCATAATTACTTAGAGCCAAAGTATCATGCGTTCCATTGGGTGATTCCAAAACCAAAAACGCCAATAAATTTGCTGATTGCGTGCGTACTTGAAGTCCTTCCTGCGTGACAATAGGTGGCAACAAAGCTTTCGCCTGCTCTAACCTATTTTCCACCTTCACTTGAGCCATATCTGGATCCACGCCCACGTTAAACGTCACCGTCAATTGATAAGTACCATTATCCGTTGCTGTTGACGACATATATAGCATTCCTTCCACACCATTGATTTGATTTTCAATTGGAATACCCACTGTATCCACCATCAACTGTGCATTTGCCCCCGGATAAGTCGCCTTGATAATAATTTGAGGCGGCGTAATATCTGGATATTGTGAAACTGGCAACAAGGCCAATGCAATACCACCCAAAAGCACCATCACAATCGCTAACACACCAGCAAACCGAGGACGACGAATAAAGAATTCGGAAAATGTCATTCTTGGGACTCCGTTAAAATTGTTGCTTTTTGCCCAACGGCGTTGATTGATACGGGCGTTATAATTAATTCATCCCCCGTCTTTAAACCTTTTTTCACAACAACTTTTGTACCAACAAAATCACCCAATTCAACAAACCGTTTTTCAACAACTCCATCATTTAATACAAACACATAATTGACTCCAGGCAACATTGTCACAAGCCCTCTTTCAATTAAAATAGCGTCTTGCAATTTTTCATCATACAAAACTGTCACATACGCCCCTGGCAACAACAAATGATTTTCGTTATCAAAATCCGCAAACAAATCAATGGATGAAGTTCCGCTTTGAATTTGGTTATCTGCGAAACGAACAGAGCCCGTTGCCTTAATCACTTTACCATTTGACAACCTTAATCTTAAAAAACCTGTTTCAAAAAAATGAACATCCGCGCCCAGATTCAAAAAATCCTTTTCCGGCATAGAAAAGCGCACACGAATTGGGTTATATTGCAACACATATGCCAACGCTTTGCCTTCAGGAGAAACATATTCTCCTTTTGTCGCATTAATATTTCCCACCACGCCATTGATGGTGGCCGAAATAACCGTATAATTGTAATTCACTTCAGCGGCTTTTAGCGCCGCCTTGGCACCACTTAAATTAGCCTTTGCCGTTAAAAAAGCTGTACGAGCATCATCCTTTTCGGTTTTAGAAATTGCCTCACTTGCAGTCTTATCAATACGTTCCAGATAAAGCCGAGCTTTTTCTAAATCAGCAGTTGCGCCCACCACTTTTGCTTCCGCTGCTTCTACTTCGGCCAAATACTGATCTTGTTTTAAAACAAACAACGTTTGCCCAGCAACTACTTCGGCCCCGCCACGAACCAAAACTTGATCTATAAAACCTGTAATGTATGGATAAACATAGACCGAGTGAATCGCCTCAATGTGCCCAATATATTCATGCGCCACCATCACATTTTCAGGCACAATTTTTTGCACACGAACCTGCACATCATCGGCATGTATCAAGGGCAAAACCTCATGTCGATTTAAACACATATACCATGTGACAGCCCAACAAACCAATAAAACAAGCAAAATCCAAATAAATTTGCGCATGACTACCCCCTTGAAATTAAGGTGGCTCATTGAACGATATGTTGCAAATAGACTTTAGGTGATAAAAATCCCCGTCAAATGACGGGGAAAATGGCGATCCCGGGGCGATTCGAACGCTCGACCTACTGCTTAGAAGGCAGTTGCTCTATCCAGCTGAGCTACGGGACCAATGTATTTATTATAGCGGATTTTTCCAAAATCGTCAATAAAAAAGAAAGTCAGATGGTCGATAAGCCGGGTTCTGTGTTGGGCAATCATTCGTCTGTCAATGTCATTACTGACATGCTCAAGCAACCTACCTAGCGATGACGGACCTGAGACTGTCCTTTTACGACTTAAAGCCGGTCATCTAATTTGGTCTTGCTTCCAATAGGGTTTGTCCTGCCACAAAGCCTCTCGGTCTGTGCGGTGAGCTCTTACCTCGCCGTTTCACCCTTACCCAGCGAACTGGGCGGTTTGTTTTCTGCGACACTTTCCATCGGGTCACCCCGCCCGGACGTTATCCGGTATTGTGTCTCATACGAAGCCCGGACTTTCCTCCATGGGTTACCCCACAGCGATTGCCTGACCATCTGACGAAATACATTGTATCACAAAACCTAAGAAAAGTCAAGTTTAAACAATCTCTTCATCTGCGGTAATATATTACCATATAAAAAAGTGCTTGACAGACGGGGCTTTTTACGCTATAATGTCACCGTTTTTAACAAAAGGACAAGAAAATGATTACAAAAACAACAAAAACAGTGAAGCCAGCAGACGCTGATATCAAGTGGTACTTGATTGATGCGAATGGCGTTGTTTTGGGTCGTTTGGCCAGCCAGATTGCCACCATTTTGCGTGGTAAAAACAAGGCGTGCTACAGCCCAAACCAAGATTGCGGTGACCATGTCGTCGTGATCAATGCCGAAAAAATTGCCGTCACAGGACGCAAATTGGCTCAAAAAGAATACTATCACCATACAGGTTACATCAGCGGTTTAAAGACCGTCACATTGCCTGAACAATTGAACAAACATCCAGAACGCGTATTGATTCAAGCGGTGAAAACCATGATCTCTCGCAACTCCTTGGGTGCCAAACAAATGAAGAAATTGCATGTTTATGCGGGCGCAGAACATCCTCATACAGCACAACAACCTGTTGTTTTGGATATTGCCGGCAAAAACCCAAAAAATAAGAGAGGTGAATAATGGTCGCTAAGAAGAAAGAAACTGCCGCAAAGACAGAAGAAAAGAAAACCGCTAAAAAGGCTCCTGCAAAAAAAGCTGCCGCTAAGGAAACAAAGCCAGCCACCAAAAAAGAAGCCAAAACAGCGGCTAAAAAAGAAACAAAGCCAGCGGCTAAAAAAGAAACAAAAACAACGGTAAAAACTGTTGTTGAAAAGAAAGTTTCCAAAACTGCCAAAAAGTCTTTGGACGAATTAAAGGATGTGGTGAAGGAAGCCGAAGCTCCTAAAAAAGAGGAACCAAAGGCCGAGGTGAAACCCGCTGAACCACGCCAACCAAAGAAAGACAAGTTTGGACGCAGCCAAGCTGTTGGTAAGAAAAAAGACGCCATCGCCCGTGTTTATTTGAAACTCGGCAAAGGTAAGATCACCGTTAATGACCGTGACTTAAAGGATTATTTTCCACGTCCCGTGTTGCAAATGATTATCAATCAACCATTTGCCGTCACCGCTCGTGAAGGTCAATATGATGTGGTTTGCACCGCCGTTGGTGGTGGATTATCTGGCCAAGCATATGCGTTGCGTCATGGTATCAGCCGTGCGTTAGATTTGTTTGAACCAGAATTGCACACAATTTTGAAGAAAGCCGGATTCTTGACACGCGATAGCCGCGTTGTCGAACGTAAGAAACCTGGTTTGTCCAAAGCTCGTAAACGCTTCCAATTAAGCAGGCGTTAAGCAAAGGAAAACCTTCGGTTTTCAAGAGTCGTCTTCGGGCGACTCTTTTTTTTCAAAAAAACACTTGCATTTTATTTCATTTTGTGTATAATAGAGGCCATTAAATGACCTTTGTGGGGGTATAGCTCAGTTGGTAGAGCGTTGCAATGGCATTGCAAAGGTCAGGAGTTCGACCCTCCTTACCTCCACCAATTTTAAATTACGCCTTGATTTATAAGGCGTTTTTTTGTGCCCATTCATCGGATTTTGGGTGTAACACAGGACTGTAGCACAAATGTGTAACACCAAGACACAAAAACACCCCATCAAAATCCCCTCATTTTTAAATCCATTTTGGGTTAAAAATAAGAGATTTGACAGGGCATTCTTCTTTGACAACTGTACTGGTGCTTTTTGAAGACATTTGCTCTTTTTGACAAATGACTTTAAAAGACAATTAATACATCTATGACAGATGATCATCTATGAGACACAACCAATTTATGACAGTTTGTTTTCTGCCCTCAATTGACGGATGACAAATGAATCCATGAACGACTTCTTTAATTCTGACAGTTCACGATTAATGGGATAGTTAATTCTGCGCAATTCTTCCAGCGTTACATTAATACTCTTCTTTTTCCCATAAATCCGTTGTCCTACCCCCCTATCTGCCCATCCACAAATAGCATTTTGATACTCTATTGGAACCTTTATTTCTACTGCTTTCGTTTCAAAAGTATGTCGGAATGAATGAAAAACTTTGTTTTTATCTCTTATCCCTACTCTGTCCAAATATCTGCCAAACCATCCCTGAATTACACGTGCATACCCATTTTGTTTTGTCTTGGTAAGTTCTGGGAACAACTTCTTCTGTTTATTTTGGCGTTGATACTCTACATAGTATAAGAAACCCATGTCAATCAACTTGGGGTGGATTGGTATAATTCTCTTGGAAGTGGAATTTTTGATGGATTTATCGTTCCCATTATCGTTTATACTGATACAGGGTATTTCCTTTTCCCTTATAATATCATTCACATCCAATTGACAGATTTCATTCTGTCGACATCCGTGATATAAGGCAATTAAGGGAATCCAAAACTTTGCTTGATTTTCTCTTACATGTGGATTTGGATAACTAGTTGGATTAAAAATCCTTTTCAAATCAGCAGAACTAAAAGGAACCCTGTTGTTGTTATCAAATTTAATCGGCATATCAACGAAATCATTTAAACTATTTTGTATAATTTCCTCTTTTACCGCATATCGCATATATTCCTTAAATGTAACCAAGTGAGCACGAATAGTCCTTTTACTAATCGTTTGTTTAGGATTGTCCGTCAAAATTGAATTAAGAGTATAGTCACCTTTGATTTGTTCGTGCCATCTTTTCTTTACACGATAGATGTTTTGGCACAATTTCCGGCAGTCTTGTGACGTTATATCCTCAATATACTCTTTTTCCATTAGCAGAAATGCTAATTGAATGACCATATGATTGTTAACTAACCGATTTTCACCTACCCCTTTCAGGTTTCGTTTCATCTTTGCAAAGCGCTTAAAGAACTTCTCCCAATGGGTTGCTGCCATAGAATGATGAATCCGCTCATCTGTTTTCATCTTATCATAAGTACGTAGCAAGGTAATGACCTTTGGATCACTTGGGGAATAGTGTTTGTCTTCTTTTATTGCCTCTACTGATTTTTTAGCATAATGGTCTAAATGGTTAATATGGGTCGAAAACACCTTTAACCAGTCATATTTCTCTCCAGATTCCACCAAGCCCAGTTCAATTTCCTTTTCTTTTAACTGATGATACACTGTTCTCAAAGTGATATTTGCCTTGTTTTTATCCAGCAATCCCTTAAGATAATCCAAAATCATATCCCGCATTAATTTGCGGATATCTGCTTCTTTTTGCCCATTTGGGAACAGGATAATATCCGCTTCTGATTTCCTCTTTGCCTTGATTTCATCGGAATTATCCTCTAAAAATGTTTGGATCTGTTCCAACCTGTGGAGCAATAATTTATCCACATCCTCCTTATTTAATATAAGTTGTTTATTCTCATTTACTTTCATGATTACGTCCTTCAATATTGTTAAAAATGCATGTAAATGAGCAAACTCTACACGGTACTTTTCAATTGCTTCTTGATAGACGGATGTTCCCAAAGTATAGGTTAAATCATCACATCTAGCGACAATTCTCAAACAAGCGGGTATTCTTACCCGGAAGTAAAACAATCGCCCACGAGCATATAACCCAGGATAATGGTATGACATTTCTCCTCCAGGCCAGCCAGGCTACGGCTTTTGGCCAAAATGTCAAGCCCTTTTGTAGAGTTTGCACAGATTTTGTTATTCCAAGTCCTCGTATTTCCATCCCATGGTTTTAAAAATAAGATTTCTTAACCTTGGGAACGTTTGATATTTAAGTACATGTGCCGGACTAATCTTATCCAATTCCAGGTCGTGTCTATGTGCTAATGCCCATTCAATGACATCCTTCCGTCCACTTATGAGTAGAAACTTTCCAGCTCCTTCTTGTGCAGCAATATGATATTGCCCTTTTAGTTTTTTCTGGATCAATCCTAGAGGAGCAACAGCACAAAAACCAACAGTCGCCAATTCCTGCATTAATTTTTTAAGATCAACAACTTCAACATTTGCCATTTTATTCTCCTATGCTGGCATATAACCTTTAGCGTTAATCGTTGTTAAGATATGTTCGACATACCTTTGTTGATCGGCATCCATTAGCAAGTACTCCTCATAACAACTTCTTGATTGCCCACATTTTTGAAACAAATGAATAATTCTTTGTTGATTTTCTGTTTTAGTCATAGTATAATTCCTTTCGTTAGGTTATGAGAGCAGGAGAAGTTCCAGTTCTCCCACTCTCGGTTAATAATCAAACGTTTTGAGGTAGACGCTTAATTGCTTCTGCCTCTTTTTCTTTTAATGCTTCACGCTCTGCCTTTCTTTGTGCCTTGCGTTTTTCCCGTTGGACTTTCTTGCGATCTTCCGCCAAAGCAACTTGATGCTCACAGAAATCAGAGATCTTCTTATCCAACAATCCACTGGCAGTTCCTTCATAGAACTTTGTAAGGAACTCAACCTTCTGTGGGAGTGTTAAGGTGTCACAGTTACATCTGTAAACCCTTTTGCCACCTAAACGGACAGTAAAGATGGACTTTTTCTTTTTATCATCAAGATCAACCAACATTTTCAACATGCGGTTGTTTTCAGTCCAAGCATTTGTTTTAAAGTTTTGGATATTTAACTTAATCATACCCAAGATCCGTTCCTTACAATTTTCAAATGAAAGCAACCCTTCATCCTTAAAAGTTGTCATTGGAACGATTCCAAAAGAACCCATAAAAGATTCTATCGTTTGTACATTGTCTACCATTTTATAATCCTTTCTGTTAATGTGTTAGACCGCTTCTTTTTGAAGCGGGCATAATGATATGGATTTGAGATTTCAAGTCAATCCCCCGAAAATTCTCAAAAGGGCAAAAATGGTCATTTTCGATTTATTTGGATTTATTAGGATTTATTTCGATTGACTTTTTTTTACAAAAGGGATCATTTTTTGCCCAAATTTTGTTCTAGTTTGTAAAAATTCCACTCAAAAATCACCCGAATCGGATCATTTTTTTGTAAAGATTCCACTTTTTAATCATTTTGGGATAAATACCTTTGTTAGAAAAGGATATTAAAATGATTAATAAAATTATACACGGAATATGGTTGTGCGTGACACAACTGCCTGATCACAAACTCAGACAACCAATTAGACAACTAATTCAAATCTATAATGATGATTATCTTGCCAAGCAGCGCTTCCTAGATAAGTTAGATAAACTTTTGACTGAAATTGACGAGGAGAGAAACAATGTCCAAGAAAAAGAAAAATAAGGATAAAGATACCATTTATATTGATACACTTAAAGATGTGAAGTATGTGGTATCATTATTAGAAGATATCAATCAACCGATAAACACTCAATTGTCTTCATTGCTACAGATTTGTTGTATGATGTCTGCTGATGTGACTGTGATTGAATACTTGCTCGCAAAAGGTGCAAATCCGAATTATTTGGACTATAGAGGTTGGACTGCCAGAGATTACGCTTCTTTTAACAAAAATCCGATTGCCATGCTTTTAATTTATGGACTGCTGGAACGATATGAAGATAAGTTCCCTAAACAGGATGCTAGGAAACGCCGAGAAGAGATTCTAGATTGGGCATTTAAAAAAGAAAAGAAACCCTCGAATTAACGAGGGTTTTGTTTTTATTTGATCTCAATCTTGCGAGATTTAGGCAGAGCAATTGCTTTCTTGGGCAAGTCAATTGTTAGAACACCTTTCTTAAAGTTTGCTTCAATCTTATCATCAGCAATATTGTCTGGCAATCTCACCGAACGACTGAAAGTACCATAAGAACATTCTTTCAAATAATATCCTTTGTCCTTTTCTTCAGTTTCGGCTTTCTTTTCGCCACTGATGGTTAGCAAGCCATCGTCAATGGACAATTCGATATCCTTTTCATCCATACCAGGCAATTCTGCTTTGATTTCAAATTTATCTTTTAATTCAGCAACATCCAACTTTGGAACCATAACTGCATGTGTCTCTGTGGTTTCCAATGGACTCATAAATGCGTCGAACAGGCGATTTATGTCGGATTGTAATCCCCAAACATCATTTGTTCTTGGTTCTAGTTCAGTTCTCTTTACAATATAATGTGACATAATCTTTCTCCTTTCATTGCTGGGATTCACAGTTTCCCAATCAACACTTAACATATGGTTTTATTCTGTTCCTTGTGCAAGGGGTTTTGAAAAATATTTTTTAAGAAACCCTCGCTATATGGCGAGGGTATATTTTACCGGAATGTGGGTGAAAGCGCGCCCACAAAAGTATTTATCGCTGAATCATCTCATCTAATTGTTCTTTGGATACCCCATTACTATAAAAGATGTTTTCCAAAGCACTGACTCTATGTTTAAGTGTGGCAAGTTCTGTCTCTAACTTTTGAACTCGAATAGTTAGTTCCTGATTAGATAGGACTAAATCAGTTCGTTCATTGACTAATTGTTCATTACGAGCAGTTTCTTGTGATAATTGGTCATTCAGGTATTTGTTATCCCGCTCAAAGTTATCTCTGTCCTCTTTTAATATCTTCTTATCCAAGTTCCGCATGTCTTCAAAAAGCGGTTTGTATTCTTGACCTGTTAGGGATAATATTCTCCTTCCCATCTTATCAATTTCCTTATAAAGGTATCCATCCCTTATCAAGTCATTTACAAATGTCTTGGCAGTGCTTTCGGTTAAATCTAATCCTTTAGCAATATATTCGTTGCTGGCAAAGAACTGATGCCCATTTTGCGTTTTATATTTTACGAAGTCCAACAAGACCCGTTTTGTGATTGATAAATCTGATTTACTTTTACTCATAAAAACTCCTTAAATTGATTTTCAGAGGTATTTATTCGCTTGATGATGGATTTCACCATTTTTCAAAAAAAATCTTCACGGTGACCGTTATGTTCGGTTTTTGAGGGGGTGATGACCGTTATGTTCGGGTTTGGCATTTTGGGTGACCGTTATGTTCAGGGGTGATAACTGTTATCCCCACTACTGAAGACAGTTATGTTCGGTGCTTTTCCATAAAACCCAATACTGACGGGGGTTACAGAGGTGTTTTTTAGTCCTATAATATAATTATAATAGAAATAAAATAGAATCTATTATATAAGGGAATTTACAATAGATTTCTTTTTTCTGTGATTAAAATATAGGCCCTTTAACTAATTGGGAATATCAGTCAAGGAAAATAATAGAGACAACTGCCTGATGCCATCACACAGAAAGAAAACAAAGTTGGTAGCCGCCTTTTGGCGAGGGAGTGGTTGTTTTGGGATTGATTTTTAGGGAAAAATATGTTAATATTCAACATAGAAAACTAAATAAGGAGTGTCCTAATGGAATTTTGTGGTTTTAATATTAAAAATTTTAAAGGAATAAGCAATATCCAATTAAATTTAGATAAGAAACCAAAAGGTAATGTGTGTACATTAGTAGGATTGAATGAAAGTGGAAAAACTACAATTTTAGAAGCAATCAGTTACATTACATCCGGAAATGAACAAGGTATATATTCCGAATTGTTTGATAAAGCGACATATTCATCATTAGATGATCCTTTTGATTTAATCCCTTTAGGAAAGGCGGATAATTTTAACGATGCTGTTTCTGTGACTGCGACACTAAGTCTCAGCGAGGAAGACATTCAAGAGGTAGCTGATTTTGTGAAGGAAAAATTTTCATTAATTTTAGATAAAGATTCTTTAAAAAATAAGATTCATATTGAAAAGAGACATACCTTCATTCAATCAACTCCTCAAGGAATAAAGTGGTATTGGACAATTCAATTGAATGTGAAGAGACGTAATAGTGGAAAATTTAGGTCATTAAAGGCAAACGAGGATGAGTGGCAACAAATTGTTACACATATAAAAGAAAAAATCCCAACAATCCTTTATTTTCCAACATTTTTATTTGATTTTCCCAAACGAATTTACCTACAGGATGATCCCACTACAGATGAACAACAGCGCAAGATAAATTCTTATTATCGCGATATTATTCAAGAAATCATAAAGAACGTGTCCGAGTATGAAGGCGTTGATACAATCCAAAAACTGATTCTAGAGAGGATGACCTCTTCTGATGAAAACAGAAAAAAACAAGTAAGAAACTTATTATCTAAAACGAGTCTCAGAATATCAGAAGAAATTTTTACTCTTTGGAA